>JBEBRS010000338.1:0-3036 GCA_040394705.1 Leadbetterella byssophila | reverse complement strand
AAACTCTGGTAAAAATGGATTTTTAAAATTTAAAATATTTGGTGATCATAACAAACTATCAACCACCACTTAATCCACCACTCCAATCCCCACCACCCAATAAAACTGCCTCCTGTACGTATCGCTCACCGGAATGAGTTTGTCTTTTATCCTTACACGGTTTCTTTCCAGGGCGTAAATTTTTCAATGACTACCATTAAAGATTTATGTCGGTAAGTTTGCAGCATGAACAAATGCGTATTCCGGTTCAAAGTGGGTCTGTTTCAGGAATTGGTTTGTTTTAGATTGGTTTTCAAAGCTATTTTTTGGTTTTGATTTTTAATATAGAACAGCCAGTTGAAGTTCACATACATAGTAACCTCAATATTCACTATCCATTTCCTTAAGAAAACGAGTCAGTGTTCTGATCCGTTGGATATAAAACACCCAGGCATAGCTTAGCAGAAGGGCATTGATCAATACCAACAAAAGGATGATGAATAAGCCATCCGAAGAAGCCAGCCATTGTACCCAATCCATATTTTTTGCCTTCATTGCCTTTACGATCCCCATTATAAACAAGCCCGCCAGTTGAACCGTAAGCAGAAAAGCGGTAACAAAGTACTTCAAAGCCCGGATGCATTGCACCAGGAAATTTCTGCCCCCCTGAAACATTCGGATCTGATTCAGCTTACGGAGGGTGAAAAAATTCAACGTCAACCCGGCTACGGCAATGCCCCCACACAAAACGATGATTTCAACTTCGAATTGATCTCTGAGTAACCCAAGCAGAACCATTAAGAGCGCTGAGACAAGGTTTTCCATTTTCAATACCCTTTTCAGCCGGTCGGTTTCATGCACGGCCTTTCGGTTTACCGCATCTCCGATTTCCTTTTCACTCAAAGAGCTTTCCGGGATGTTATTCCATATTTCCTGCAAGTCGCTCATCTACTAATTCTTTTAATCTTTTCTTAATTCTGTTCACTTTAACGCCCACATTCGATACGCTCAGCCCCACCACCTCCGCTATTACGGCGTGCTCCTTCTTTTCCAGGTAAAGCATAATGATGGTCCGGTCTACAGGCTTTAGCAAGGCAATGGCCTCGTATAAAATATCCACCGGCCTGTCGCTCCCGAAAAACTCCTGCGGGGTATCGGCCCATTGGGCAATGACGGGTGCTTCTGCGGGGCGGTCTACCCGCTTTTTCCTTTTGGCCAGGTTATACAGGCAAACATTCAGCGTCACCTGGTACACCCAGGTGCCTGATTTGGACCGGCCTTCAAACCGATCCATCGACTTCCATAACTGGTAATACACCTCCTGTACATTATCCTCAAAATCCTGCCGGTTGTTCGAATAGCCTCTGCACAGTTTTCGGATGATGCTACGGTGTTCTTTTAAAAATAAAGTAAAACGTTCCTGCTTCTCTTGTTTCGTGCTCACATTCATCAAACTCTTTTGGCATTAGTAACAGGCCTTACGAATTCTTTACAAGATAGGAGGTATTTTTTTGGGGGTGTAAAGAATGGGTCACCGCCATGACTAATCCTGCATAAATGTTTAAAAAATGCTAAAAGTAAAAATCATCCTGCGGGCAATAGCCGTAGCTATTATTTCCGCTCACGGTTCTTTTGGGCAGAAGCTCCTGATTAAGAATGTGAATGTCATTCAGGTAGAAAACGGAGAGGTTCTGAAAAATAGGGATATTCATATGGAAGACGGGCTTATTGTTACTATATCCAAAACCAAAAAGCGGAAAATGCAGGGGGCTGACGTGATAGACGGTAGCGGAAAGTATGTGATACCGGGTTTTATCGATACCCACGTGCATAGTGCCATGGGATCCGCAGGGGTATCGATCCAAAACAGTCAGCCTGTGCTGAAGCTGACTCCCCTGGATGACCTTCCCCGGATCACTTCCGAGCTCCTCATCCAACACGGGATTACCACCGCCAGAGATCCGGGCGGGAGAACGGATTTAACCGTGCAGGCCCGCAGGAACGCGGCGGCCGGAAAGGGGCCGGAGTTTCTGGTGGCCGGTAGCATCCTGGATACCACCCACTTTATCAACCTGGTGGTAAAGGTGACGAACGAAGACGAGCTTCGGAGTGAAATCCGGAAACAGAAAGAAGCAGGGGTGAACTTTATCAAACTCTATACCTCATTAAACCCTGAACTGATGCAGGCAGGTATTGCAGAATCGCACAAGCTGGGTCTCAAAACCATCGCGCATCTGCATGCAGCTACCTCCTGGACAGAGGCGTCTAACCTCGGTATCGACAACATTGTCCATATTACTCCGGGGCATGAGCGTTACCTTCCTGATGCACACCGGGCAGCTTACCGGCAGGTTTCCATGATGGGTGCCTTGGGCAGCTACAAGTGGTTTGAGTATGTAAATCTAGAAAGCGATGAAATCGCTGACCTGATGAAAACGCTCCGGTCAAACCGCACTTCGATAGACCCCACGCTGGTGGTTTTTCATGCTACTTTTTTCGGGAACACGGCAGAGTATACCGAAAACGAAATGCTCCACAGGCTGCCTGAAGAGTTGGTCAACAACTGGAAAACGGCCTTTAATTTCAATATCGGGTGGACAGAGCAGCATTTCCGAGAGGCGCAGCAGGCCTGGCCGAAAGTACAACAATTTGTGAAAGGGTTACACCAGGAAGGCATTCTGCTCACTGCCGGAACAGACGCCAATAATCCATGGATCGTGCCCGGCGATAGCTTTCACAAAGAACTTCTTTTGCTAAAAAATTGCGGCTTAAGCCCTGCAGAAGTACTAAAAATCGCCACCTTGAATGGCGCTAAATTACTAGGAATCGATGACCGGACGGGTAGCCTTGAAAAAGGCAAAGAAGCAGATCTGATTCTGCTCAACTCGAACCCCCTGGATGACCTGGGCAATACGCGCGATATTCATTCGGTCTTGTCGAACGGTAGAATAATGAAGTAAATGCAGGGCTGCAGCGTGCGTTCCGGCAGAGTCTCTTTGAAAAACTAAGGTTTACCCACGAAAGTAATTGTTATTTTTGAGAAAAAAACGATATGCT
>JBEBRS010000337.1:0-3053 GCA_040394705.1 Leadbetterella byssophila | reverse complement strand
TGGTGACCTCATTTCCCCCGCTTATGTTTATGGTGTTACTGTTGGTGATGGCTGTCCGCATCATTATTTTTTCCCAATCGGCAAAATTTCCGGCTTTGTAATTGATGTATTCCGGGGCAGCAGCAGAACCGCCGAAGTTGACTTCATCAGGGCTGTAATCTTTTCCCCCCGGATTATTGGCTCTTACGGCTTCCCGCCGGTACTGGGCAAACTCTTCAGGTGTAAACATGTCAAAATTTTTGGTCAGCCGCTGAGTAGTGTAATAGGTATGAATACCCACTTGCATCCTGCCGTCTTTCCCTCTTTTGGTGGTGACCAGGATAACCCCGTTTGCCGCGCGGGCACCATAAATGGCCTGGGCCGAAGCATCTTTCAGAATTTCGATAGAAGCGATATCGTCAGGGTTAATGTCATTGATATTATCAATCGGAAAACCGTCTAATACAACCAGCGGATCATTGCCCCCGCTGATCGATTTTTGACCTCTTATTAGAATATTTGAGTTACCTCCCGGCCGGGCCGAGCCCAAAGTCACCTGAACGCCCGCTGCCTGCCCGCGCAGCATTTCCGCCACATTGGTAGTGGGTACAGCCATCGCTTTGTCGAGATCTACTTTAGAAAGGGCCCCTGTTACATCACTTCTTTTTTCGGTACCGTATCCTACCACTATGATCTCATCCAACGCCCTGTTATCTTCTTCCAGAACCACGTCAACTACGCTGTTACCGGATACCGGAACTTCTTTTTTCTTAAATCCGAGATAGGAAAAAACCAAAACCACCTCTCCGTCGGGAACTTCAATGGAGTATTTTCCTGCGGTGTTGGTCATTGTACCTCTACCGGTATTTTTCACGGAAACACTCACGCCGATCAGGGGCTCTCCTTTCTCGTCCTGTACGGTGCCGCTGATCGTTCGTTCTGCCTGCTTCTCCCGGACCCGGGGTAATGATTCAGCTTCCGTTATTTCTCTTACCTTTAGTTTTTTAAGCAGGATCCGGTTGTCGAATACTTCGTAGTCCACCCCCAGCGGTTTAAGAACTTCGGTTAGCAGGGTATACAGCGTAGGGTTTTTTAAGTCGGTTACCACAGGCTGGCTAATGTTGATTTTAGAGCTGTAGATAAACTTTATATCGGTTTGTTTTTCTATTCCCGTTAACAGGTCTCGGAGAGTAACCTGTGTGGCCGGAACGCTTACTATGCGGGCCAGGCTCTTTTGGGCTTTTACATCGTGTGCCAAAGCCAGGCTGCCGCAGCATATTGCAATAAGGAACTGATAGAAACTAATTTTCATAAGCTTCACAATGATTTGGAGGCTTGGTATACTTTTTTTCATAAATTAGCATATGTTTTAGTGATAAAGCATGGCCTTCCGGTTTAAATTGGCGTTTAGATAGAAGGCCCGGATTAAGGGGGGATGAGGCATCATCCCCTTTTGATTTTTAATGAATGTTCTCTTTTTTATACCATATAATCCAGTTTTAAAATTTGATCAATTACAACCTTCCCCACTCAAAAACACGGAGGTACCATTTATACTGTAAGAGGCCTCTACTGACTTGCAAATGAGCTCCAGGCGGGTAAACATAGGCAGGTTTTCAAGGTCAGCATTAACGATACATTCCTCCATGTTTTTATCATAAATCTGAAAATCTATTCCGTAAACTTCTCTGAATGTTTTGGCCACCTCGCGTAGCGGAGTATTAACGAAAATAAATTTAGATTCAGCGGATACTTTGTCAGCCAATGGCTGGGGCGATTCTACCAGGGTTCTGTTCAGATTCTTGAAAAGCTTATTATATACTACCTTTTGATTGGGGGTCAAAACCACTTTCGTTTGTTTTTTCATGCCGGGATTATAAACCGTAACCTCGCCGGTCACCACCCGAACCTCTATAACCTCCCGGTCTGCACTCTGAGATATTTCAAAGCTTGTTCCCAGAACTTCCGTAACCAGATCTCCCGAAGAAATCACAAACGGCCTGGTTTTGTCAGGCGTAACATTGAAGAACGCAGAGCCCTCTAACGTCACGTTTCTATGCTCCGTATTAAAATTTTCATCAAAATGAATTTGTGCATTTTGGGCCAGTGTGACTTCACTGCCGTCGGGTAAGGTCAGATGTCGTTTTTCAGAAATCACGTTCTCTATTCCGGACTTTGGCTTAAGCCGGGTCTTAAAGAGGAGTCCGGTCATCATAATGACACAGGCGGCAGCCCCGGCCATCCCTATTCTTTTTAAAATACGAAACCTCCTTTTCAGTGCAGATTTTTGTACAATGCTGCCCCACATTCTCTTCTCAATGGAGATCATTTCCTCTGTGCCCATGTTCAAAGACTCAAATTTCTGAGTAGCGTACCATTCCTCAATTTGCCTTTCTTCCTCCGGTGTGCAGTTTCCTTCCAGATATTTCTTTATCGTATCGTTCAATTCTTTCTGAGTCATGGTATTAATTTTTTGAATTGTACATCCAGAGGCTTTCTTTCAGGAACTTTAAGGATTTGGTAATGTGATATTCAACGGTCTTGTCGGTAAGATGTAAGTCTTCCGCAATCTGCCTGACCGACTGATTGTGAAACCTGCTTCTTCTGAAAACCTCCGCACTTTTTTCGGGAAGCCGGGCCAAAGCGGCCTCAACGGCCTCGGAAAGCTCGCTATAATGCAGGGTCTGAAAGGGCACGGATAATTGCACGACCTCTTGCAAAATAACGTACTCCTGATACTTCCGGTAACTGATCTGAGACTTGATGAAATCATAAATCTGATTTTTTATGGATACCGTCAGATATACATCCAGCCTTTTTATCTGCACATTCTCCCGCCGGTTCCAAACACTCAGGAAAACGTTCTGTACCAACTCTTCGCACTCCTCTTTTACGCCCAGATGATGGAATGCAATACCATACAGCTTAAACCAATACCTTTTGTATATTTCTTCAAATGCACCGGCGTTCCCCTCGTGCAACAGATCAACTAACTGTATGTCGGAATATTCTTTCATGAGTTTAAAACTGGCCCCACGTACTCCTGCAGGTTTCCTGCCCTTATATTCAATATA
>JBEBRS010000336.1:0-3070 GCA_040394705.1 Leadbetterella byssophila | reverse complement strand
ACGATCGGCGCCAGGACGATCACGAAGGTTCGCTGGCGTTTGCCGGCCAGCACTTCAGCGATCACCGCCTGAACGATCTCAGGAGAGCCGAGGAAGCGATGAAAGTTCTGCAGCACCAGTAGCGTGGTGCCGTCCTCGGTGGACATCGCGCCCAGCGAGCGGACGGCGGTCAGCGGGTCCGGGGCCTCGGCGACAGCGGCTCCGCAGCGGAGCCCCTGAGCCACATCCCAGGTTGCCAGTTGCCAGGACTGACGATGGCAGAGCTCGGCGATCGTAGTAATCGCGTCCTGGTGCTCGTGCGACTCGATCCAGATGCCTGAGAAGGCAGCCTGAATGTACTCGTCGAGAGTTTGCTCCAGTGACATACATGATTCTCCAGGTGTTGATGATTGACTGAGGAATTGAAGTCCGAGTTGTTTGGCCGAGGAAGTCTGCTAGGACGGCTCCCGCAGCTGCTGCGTGTTCTCGGCCTGCACGTAGAACTCTGGCTTGAGCCGCTCTTTCACCGGCGTGCCGAGGGCTTGCTCGATGAACCGGCTGGCCTGCTGGCACTGGGCGCCGCTGAACCCTTTGGTCTCCACCCGGGACTGGCCGTCGGGAGCGACCGTGATTTCGATCGTCTTCATGCGGCACCTCCGACTTGGACGGTCAACTTGATCGAGCCATCGGTCAGAGCCGTTTCGCTGACGCTGTGGCCAGCTTTGCGGGCTTCGAGTTTGGCTCTTTCGACCGCGTAGGCCTGCAGAAAGCGGTCGAGCTGCACGGGCTCGCCCCAGTGGCCCTCGAAGTTGTCGTACTCGATCTTGCCGCTGGCGGTATCGCAGACCAGCGGGTAACGCCAACCTGACAGCTGCACCAGCCAGCCGGTCTTGGAGCCGCTGAAGAGTCTGGCTGTGCCATGCACCGGTTCCGGCGCATCAATGCGTCTGCAGGCGGTTCGGATCGCCATCGGATCACGAACCTGCGTCTTGATTTCGACAATGTGTGACATGCGTCCTCCATTAAAGTGTTAGGAGCGGGAATCATCGGAAACGGAACCGATTCCTTGCATTCAGCAGCGTGCTGATGGCTAGCGGTCCCACAATCTGATGTGACGCAAAAAGCAGGTGAATTTAGCTGTCTGATGACCTGTCAAGCGAGAATAGGTGCGGGGTCTGAAGCTGCATGAATGCCGACTAAAACCACCCCGGACGTTCCGCCGAGCACCGTCGACTACCCAAGCTTCTGCGGCCGCCCCTGCTACGCACTGTTTCGCGGGCTGGCCTTGCTACACGAGCCGCAACACAATCAAGACTTATTAGCTAATCGCTTCCATTCTGCTGGGCGTGAAACGCTAACGCCTGATTGCCAATCCAAAAGAAGGCTTCCAACTCAGCAGCACGCACAGCCTGGCTCAGGTCATCTGAACCGAGGAACATGCGTTATTGCCCTTGCCGAGATTCGAATCTCGGCCGGAAAGCATTGGTGGGATCGAGCAGTCGGGAGGTGGAGGTCACCGAAGCTACTGCTCGGTATTCTCGTCATGGCTTGATTGCTGCTCCGCGATTGCTCGCTCGATGGCAACCGGGTCGTACCATTGGGATTTCTCAATCGATTCCAGGGAATTCACGATGATGGGATCAATCGCTGATAGGCTCTCTGAAGAGAGGAACCGGAGGTAACCGTTCCATCGGTTTAACGCTGCGGGAACGTACTTCAGATAATTGGTCCAATGCTGGCAAAAATCCTTGCAGCTATCGGCCATCTTCAACGCAAAGGTGGAAGTAATAGATTCCGCCTCTCCTCCTGATTCGCGCATCTGGCGACCAGTTAAGGCTGGCCCAAATAACGATTCCTTCCTGCCCGTTGGATAGACCAACTCTAAATTGAAGCTCAAGCCCCCCAGACCAGTTGTCGAAACGATCGTGGAAGCCCTTTTTGGTTCCGCGTTTGGTGGAGGGTCATCCGCGATGCCATCTTCAATGATCGGGGCTCCTATACCGAGTTGATCGACAAGGTGATTGATCTCTCGGCCTCGCTTCTCTATCGCAGCCCGATCTGCCATACGTGACTTGGCTGCCGCCGTTGCATCATTCGCAAGGCTCCTGATCTCCTCGCATAGGCATTGCAACTGCGCCACCTTTTCGATGAGGTTCAGTGGGGCTGTTGCCATCTTCACGTCTCCGGGGACAAGTTCTCACGCCAAGCTTTAAGCGTTTTGGTATACGACTCGACTTGGCAACGGAGTGACCGCAATCCCCATGACCAAACGCAAGCATTGGGAAGAGCCGCTAGCGCTGGCAATGCCGTCCGCTACCGTATTGCGCATTCCGTGTCCGTCGAGGATACCGCAAGATACGGCGATTTCGACAGCCCACATGGCCGGTATTGCGACGCGGTGTTAGAGGCATCGATTTTTGCTTCCCCACAAGCTGCACTTTAGGCGATTCGCTATCACTGCCCGGTTGAACTTGAGTTCGTTACGGAAAACGCCCCTTTGAAGGTCAGCTCAAATTCGACATTCGGCCGATCCGAACTCCAAGCTGCGAGCAAGGTCTCGCATCTTCGCAGCGATCATTCCGGCGCTGTCATCACTCCTTAGAGATCATTCGATTTGAGCGGGGCGGCTCGACCGGCCGTGGACAAAGGCAGACCCCAGCCGGTCGATTCGTTCGGCGAGTACCAGCCGCC
This sequence comes from Leadbetterella byssophila, assembly GCA_040394705.1. Taxonomy (GTDB): domain Bacteria; phylum Bacteroidota; class Bacteroidia; order Cytophagales; family Spirosomataceae; genus Leadbetterella; species Leadbetterella byssophila_B. Next base: position 400 of record JBEBRS010000336.1, on the reverse strand, counting down.
TACCCGATACCGCCGCACCGTCGCACGGCGATGTTCTTGATGCCCTCGGGCCGTCGCCTCAGGGCGTTGCAATTATTGCATCAGCCGATCGCGCGGGCGATGCTGACAGCCTTTTCGATGTCCCGTTCCGCGTAGATTTCGCTCGTGGCGGCCGACGCGTGGCCGAGAATCACCTGCGACGCTTCCAGGCCGAACCGGCGGCGGATGTCGGTTGCCGCGGTGTGACGCAACTGGTTTGGTGACCAGCGGTTGTCAGCCTGCCACCGTTTCAACGCTTCGCCTTCGGTGCCCTCGGGAGCCGGGAAAGCTCGGTCGCACGCGCGGGCGATCGCTTGTCCGTAGCTGTGCGTCGTGTATTGCTTGCCCGGCGCCCGTCGCTTGCCAGTCCGCGGCTTGTCGG
>JBEBRS010000335.1:0-3071 GCA_040394705.1 Leadbetterella byssophila | reverse complement strand
CCGTCCTGCCGGCGGCGTTCTATGGCGTATTGAATGATTTCCCAGATGGCGGGCAACTCACTTTCCAGCGCTTTTCTCAATACCATTGTTTTACGATTTAGGTCAAAATTAGGGAATTTTCTTTTCCCCAAAACGAATTCCGCAGTTAGGAACAGGTTAAATATTCCGATTCCTCAACTCATAACGCCGATTTCAATAACGCGCTAAATTCCGGCCTACCCGGAGCCGGCGCATTGAACTCATAGATAAACCCTTTATCATCTACCAGAATGTAGTGCGGCAACTTACTGATCCCGGCTTCCTTCAAAAACGCTGCACCACCGTTTAACCAATACTCCTGCAGGTTTCGACTCTCCTTGTACGCTTTGAGATAGTCCATCCAGCCTTCTTCCTCCAGATCTACATTTACCGATGCAAATACCAGGTTGCGGTACCAGTAATACCGGGAGGCCGTTTCCTTAAAAACAGGTCGTGCGCTTTCCGCCTCTTTTGACCAGAGTTCTATCAGCACGTATTTTCCCTTGAAGTCTTTGATGGTTTTAGGATCACGATCCGTATCCTGAAACGAGACATCCGGAAAAGGCAGGCCTTTTAGGCTTACCTGTTGCTCTGACAGCACCCTTTCTATTTTTTGAGTATATCTGGGGTCAGAAAATGCGTCGGAATACTGCGTAATAAGCTGCCGCCGGGCGTCAAAGTCCGGAAGTTTTTCCATCGAAGTCGATATCTGGTGGCTGAGCAGCTTGTCTTTCATCCGCCCCTTCTCCAATGCCATTACACCCGCCCACACCGTGCTGTCGGTATTATTTCCGTCAGGCGCAAAAGAACTTAGCTTAAAGGCCAGGTAATTGGGGTTGGCGAGCGTGAGTTCTGACGGGTTTTCCAGCTCTTTTTCAAGTCGGGCCACCATCTCTTTATGGGCATTGTCTGCACCGCTGTTACTTTGGTGAAAGTTATTCGCCGCCCTCAGAAAATTAACGGCCATATCCTGCTGCTTGAACTGCACAAAATCATCGGCTACCGCATAATTCTCGGCAGTCCTGTAACCCTTTAATCTCTTCACAGACCTGGCCCAGGCTTTCTCCATCTCCTCATAGAATTGTTCCGGTTTCTCCTGAAACAGCTCCTGGAAGTAATTCACCTCCATGCCCATTGGCATATTTTGCAGTGCTATCTCTGCTTTTCGGTTGGTTTTAACAAAACTTATATCCCCGGACGGCCCCCGGAAAAATTCGAATTTGTAAAAGTCGCCCTTTCCCAGAAATAGCGGGGTGTTTACGGAGCGGTCATCTGAAAGTAAGCGATAAAAGCCTTGGGGAACTTCGTCACTGCTGTTCCATGCAAATACCCCGTCGGTCACCGGAATCGTCGCCAGGGTTCCGTTAAATTCCGGCTCTATGAGATAAAGTTCTTTCGGAAGTTCTTCCCCTTCAAACTTTCCTGACAGGGAAGTGACCGCAGAAGGTGCCTGTTGCTTCGGCTTCTGAATAAAATAATAGATACCGCCCAGAACAGCCAGTAAAACGGCGGTCCGTATTCTCACTTTTGTATTAAAAATAAATGCCCTTTTAAAACTCTTTCTACTGTACCACAGGTACCCGATGATCAGGAAACTGATGGTCCAGAAAATACTGAGTACCTCTGAAAAGCCCAGGAAAGTATTCAGGTCCCTGATGTCCAGGCTGAACGCCAGCTGCTCGGTGTGCAAAGGCGAATACGGATAAAACTCCCTCCGGACATACGATACCAGATTGAGCACCAGGCCCAGAATACCAATCAGGAAAGGCCAGATATATCCCTGGAGGATCATGGATACAAAAAGCATAAAGCTGGAGATACCCAGTGAGGAGACGAACAGTTTCATAAAGTTTTGCAGGAGCCAACTGAAACTCACCCCCCACTTTGCCTCGGTTTCGCCAAAAAACCATTGCCCTAAAGCCGTAAACAGAAAAGTAAAGAAGAAGAAAAAGAAAATGGAAATCAAGGAAAGGAATACAATATTTAAATATTTAGCTAAATATATATTCAACTTCTTCACTGGCTGAGTTTCCATCAGTAACCACCCTCCGTTTTTATGGTCTATCTGGCAGATACGGTTGGTGGCCACCACAATAAACAGGATAATGAAAAACTTGGCAAAGGCCCCGGTATCCTCAGATAGCGCATCTTCAAACAGGGAAATGCCGGTTTCCTGAAGGCCGGGTATCCGCGGTCCAAAAACTTTCCCGGCAAATTTCATGAGCGGGAGAATCAGCGCCAGTCCGGCAGCAGTGTACACCAATCCCAGTCCCTTAATTTTTATCCATTCCGTACGAGTGGCAATTCGTAAACTATTGATCATGCTTCTGTTTTTTTAGTGATTTCCATAAACCATTTTTCAAAGCTTTCCACCGCACTGATCCGATACACTTCGGCCCCGTTTTCAATGAGCGTACGGTTGATGCGTGCAATGATGTCGATGTCGCCGGTGTCCACCTCCACGGTATTTTGGTCCACCAGCCTGGCGTGGTCTATGTATTTCAAAAAATCAGGGGCATTTCTTAGCTTGATTTCCACCTTATCGAAACCGTAGCGCTCGCTCAATTCCTCTTTGCTTCCCTGGAACTTCACCTCCCCGTCAGCAATGATGGCCAGGTGGGTCACCATTTTTTCCAGCTCCTGGAGCAGGTGGCTGGAGATAAACAGGGTCGTACCGGTTTTTTGGTTGAGCTCTACCAGCAGTTTCCGTATTTCCACCATACCGTTCGGGTCTAACCCGTTAACAGGTTCGTCAAGTATCAGGAGCTGCGGTTTTCCCAGCAAAGCCATGGCAATGGCCAGGCGCTGCTTCATACCGAGAGAATATTTCTTCATTTTAATGGTGCGGGCTTCCCACATGCCTACCAGCTTCAGCGCCTCTTCCATGTTTTCTCCGGGCAGTTCCCTCAGTTTGGCCAATACCCTTAGGTTATCCAGGCCACTCAGGTGATCGTAAAAAGCCGGGTAGTCGATGAGTGTACCCATCTTACGGAAGGTCTCGGGGTAGGCGGTTTCAATAGGCTCCCCAAACACCTTAACCGTGTGGTTCACCT
>JBEBRS010000334.1:0-3122 GCA_040394705.1 Leadbetterella byssophila | reverse complement strand
TTATATTTTCACATTAGTTAACGTAGAGTTTTATACCATATTGTATCAATAAGTGATGAATAATTATTTAAGGCAGAACATGGGTTTTTCTATGGGAAAGCGTTGGCTGCCTTAGTTCTGTGTCAAAAATCTAAACTATTTAAGACTTTTGCAAATTTTCACACAAATTTTCTACCGTAAACTCACTTTTTTTCAAAATAAGATAACTGGTATGATTTTTGGAATTCATTAAAGGCACTTAAACCGGTTGGTTTTTCGTTTTGCTTAGAAGGGTGCGTCAAATGTCAGAAAGGGAATATGTTTTCAAGGATATTTACTTTTTTAATCGTACTTGGAGTGGCTTTCCATGCTTCCGCTCAACGCGACCTGATCATTACCCAGGCCGGGGAACAGATCCGTTGCCGCATCGTGGATGAGTCTTCCATGCGATTCAGCTATATGTACGTGAATGAGAAGGGGAAACCGGTGAAAACCGAGATTTTCAAGACCCTGATTTCTTCCTTTAAATACAATTATTTCCCGGAAGATCTTCCGGCAGGCAAAAAGGGCGGGAACGCTGCAGGTGCCGTGGTGAAACGGGATACGCCCCGGGCCGCCCCGACCACTGAGGTGCAAAAGACAGGCATGCGTACCGCCGAAACCACCGCGGAAAGGAAAACCCCGACTCCGCGCGTGAAAGCGTATAGCTCTCCCCTGAAAGGCAAGACCGAATTTACGAATTACCTGAAATACCGCGTGGGCTTTAAAGGCGGACTGGGGAATATCATGGAAGAAAATGCGGATAAGTCGGCTTTCGGACTGTACAATGAAAAGCTGAGGCGGGGATGGGTGTATGGCGTAGACGCCGCCGTGTTCCTGAACGACTATTTCGGGCTGGGGGTGACCTATCAGAGCTACCAGTCGGGGAATAAAGACAGCGACCTGAATTACTCCAAAGCAGTAGGAGGGGACGAGTACATACAGCTTCGTTCACTGGAAAGTAAGGTAAATCATAAATTTGTGGGTCCCACTCTCCTGGGGCGCGTGGGCATGGATTATAAAACGTTTGTGGTGGCTACGGTGAGTCCGGGCTACTATTTTTACAGCGACAAAGGCATTGTGAACCAGATGAACTACGAATACAAAGGCGGGGCCTGGGGCGGTGCGGCCACGCTCGGGATAGACTTCCTGATCGGTGACGACGACACCGGGCGCGATGTGATCCTGAGCTTTGAGTGCGGCTACAATTACGGGAAATTAGAGCACATTAATCCCGAGAAGAGCTGGCACGAGTTGCCCCTGCAAATGAACCGCCTCGATTTTTCGGTAGGACTGAGGTTTACGCGGTTTCCACGGTTTCTGAAATAACCGGCACGCCGTAAAGGTCAAATTCAGTGGCGGAAGTGACCCTGACCTGGGTGAAGTCGCCGATCCGTACATAATGTTCGGCAGGGATGAGGACTTCGTTATCTACTTCCGGCGAGTCAAATTCGGTACGGCCCACAAAATGACCGCTTTCCTTTTTGTCTATCAATACTTTGAATTCTTTCCCGATTTTGGCTTTGTTTTTTTCTTCGGAAATGCCCTGCTGCAATTCCATGATGAGGTCGGTTCTCTCCTGTTTTTCTTCGGGGGTGACATCGTCTTCAAATGAATAGGAGTGGGTTTGCTCTTCGTGGGAGTATTGGAACACACCGAGGCGTTCAAAACGCTGGCTTTCTACAAAACGGTACATTTCTTCGAACATCTCCGGGGTTTCGCCAGGGTGGCCGGTGATCAGCGTGGTGCGGAGGTGAATACCCGGGATTTTCTCCCGGATGGTGTCCAGCAGCTTTTCCGTTTTGGGCCGGTCTATTCCCCTTCGCATTTTTTTCAGCATCTCCGAAGAGCCGTGCTGCAGGGGCATGTCGAGGTATTTGCAGATGTTGGGGCGTTCGGCCATCACATCGATCACGTCTAGTGGGAAACCGGCCGGGTAGGCGTATTGCAGGCGGATCCAGTCGAGCCCTTCTATGTCGGAAAGCCGGGCCATCAGTTCGGAGAGGTTTCTTTTTTTGTAGAGGTCCAGCCCGTAGTAGGTCAGGTCCTGGGCAATCAGGATCAGTTCTTTTGTGCCTTTGGCCACCATGTTTTTGGCGGAAAGGAGGAGTTCTTCCATGGGGCGCGACTCGTGTTTGCCTCGCATGAGCGGAATGGCACAGAAACTGCACGGGCGGTCGCAGCCCTCCGCAATTTTCATGTAGGCGTAATGGGCGGGCGTGGTGAGCAGGCGTTCGCCGATGAGTTCGTGCTTGTAGTCGGCTTTGAGCGTTTTCAGAAGGCGGGGCAGTTCATTCGTACCGAACCAGGAGTCTACCTGGGGGATTTCGGTTTCGAGTTCGTGGCGGTAGCGGTGAGAGAGGCAGCCGGTCACGAATACCTTTTCTACCTGTCCGGCTTCTTTGGCATCCACGTAGCGCAGGATGGTGTCTATGCTTTCCTGCTTGGCATTGTCAATAAAGCCGCAGGTGTTGATGACCACGATTTGGGAATCGTCACGGGTAGATTCGTGGCTGACGTTCATGCCGTTTCCCCTGAGTTGGGTATAAAGCATTTCCGAGTCTACCAGGTTTTTGGAACACCCGAGGGTAACGATATTGATTTTTGCCTTTTTGTTGCCTTTCGTTTTCATTTACTGCCCTTTTTGGGGTGCAAAGGTACGAAGAAAGTTCTGAGTTTCGAGGGGGTAGTTCTGAGTTCCGAGTGCTTAGTTCCGAGTAGTGCCCTTCGACAAGCTCAGGGTGACAGTAGCACAGGCGTTGCCCTTGTCAGGCTGAGCCTGTCGAAGCCCCCGTAATTCGTAATTTTTAATTCGTAATTGATTCCCGTAATTAATACAGCAGTACGAAGCTGCCGTTTTTATCAATGACCTGTTCGTTGGTCATTTCAGCCTGTACGCGGTAGAGGTAGTTGCCGAAAAGGGCTTTGTTTCCGTTGGGCAGGAGGCCGTTCCACCCCTCGTGAGGATTGGTGATGTCCGCCACTTTTTGTCCGTTAGCGCTGAAAATCTCCATTTTGAAGTTTTTGATTCCTCCCAGGTTGCCCGCTGGTTTAAAGGTGTCGTTGTGGTCATCGCTGTTAGGGCTGAAGGCGGTAGGCAGATA
>JBEBRS010000333.1:0-3132 GCA_040394705.1 Leadbetterella byssophila | reverse complement strand
ACCAATTTTGTTCAATACTTTCAACCTACCTTATGCAAACCCTACTTGGAATTATTTTTCACACCATCGGCGGTATCTCGTCGGGGAGTTTTTACATGCCCTTTAAAAAAATCAGGGGCTGGGCCTGGGAAAGTTACTGGATCGTGGGCGGTCTGTTTTCCTGGCTGATTGTACCGCCTCTCGCGGCCTGGCTGACCGTGCCTGACTTTGGTGAAATTATCCGTAATGCCGATTTCGGAGTGAAGTCGCTGATTTATACCCTGGGGGTATTGTGGGGCATTGGCGGACTCACGTACGGTTTGGGGGTGCGTTACCTGGGCATGTCGTTAGGGAATTCGGTGATTCTGGGGGTGAGTTCGGCGCTGGGTTCACTCGGGCCGGCCATTTATTATAATTTCAAGCCGGTAGAAGGGCGGCATTCCATCACAGACATGCTGCAAAGTACCGGCGGGCAGATAGTTTTACTGGGTATATTGGTGTGTCTTATCGGTATTTATGTCTCCGGAAAAGCGGGCATGTTAAAAGAAAATGAGTTACCCGCCGAGACCAAGCAGAGCACTACCTCTGAATTTAATTTTGTAAAAGGAATTGTCATTGCGGTGATTTCCGGTCTGCTCAGTGCGTTTTTTAATTTTGGGATCGAAGCCGGGAAACCGATGGCCGAAGTGGCTGTAGAGCACGGACACAATCCGCTCTTTCAGAATAACGTTACCTATGTGGTGCTGCTTTGGGGCGGACTCACCACCAACCTGCTTTGGTGTGTGTATCTCAATTTCAGAAACAAAACCTACGGCGATTACACCAATAGCAAGACCCCTATTGTGCGGAATATTTTGTTTGCCGGACTGGCCGGAACCATGTGGTATATTCAGTTCTTTTTTTACGGAATGGGAGAAAGTAAGTTAGGCAATGGGGCCAGTTCCTGGATCCTCCACATGGCCACCATTATTCTGACCGCCAACTTTTGGGGACTTTACCTGAAAGAGTGGAGTGCGGTGAGCAGAAACACATTCCGGACTTTTTTACTGGGAATAGGCCTCATTCTGGCGTCTATATTTTTGGTGGGGATAGGGAATTCAATATAAGATAGCGATCAGCTATGAGCTTTCAGCGATCAGCCGGGTGGAAAACCATTTTTAGAAAATGGGTACACCAACCTACCGCTGTGGCTGACTGCTGATAGCTGATAGCTTAAAGCTAAAAATTTATACAGATGAAATTCAAACATGTAAGTTACCTCTGGGATGATGCGAAAGCCGCCCGGATCACAGACGAAGTAGACCTCTTTATTTACCGGTCCAACCTGCTTGGGGCAGATCTGAGGCTGACCAATTACGGGGGTGGGAATACTTCGGTGAAGATAAAAGACAAAGATCCGCTCACGGGAGAGGAAACCGACGTAATGTGGATCAAAGGTTCTGGGGGAGATATTGGTACCCTCACCCGGTCGGGTTGTGCTGCACTTTATCTGGAGAGACTCCGGTCACTGGAGAATGTGTACCGGGGCATCGATTTTGAGGACGAGATGGTGGCCCTTTTCAATCATTGTATCTTTGATCTGAATTCAAAAGCGCCGTCTATTGATACCCCCTTGCACGGGTTTTTACCCTACAAGCACATCGACCACCTGCACCCTGACGCTGCCATCGCCATCGCAGCGGCCAAAGACGGGAAGGCCATCACGCAGGAGCTTTTCGGGGGAGAAATCGGTTGGGTGAACTGGAAAAGGCCGGGCTTTGACCTGGGTCTCGAACTCAAGGCCTGTCTGGATGCGGCGGCGGCCGAAGGCCAGGAACTGAAAGGCATCATGCTGGGCTCTCACGGGCTCTTTACCTGGGGAAATACTTCCTACGAAAGTTATGTAAATACGCTTGAGGTGATTGAGAAATGCGCGGAATACATTGAAAGCAAAACAGGCAATGTGTTTGGCGGCGCCCGCAGCGAATCGCTGCCCGAAGCGGAAAGAAAGGCCCAGGCGGCGGCTATAGCGCCTTTGCTGAGGGGTTTCTGCTCCTCCGAAAGAAGCATGATCGGTCATTTTACCGATGATGCGCGCGTGTTGCAGTTTATCAACTCCCATGACCTGGCCAAACTGGCGCCTATGGGTACGTCTTGTCCGGACCATTTCCTCCGGACCAAGATCACGCCCCTGGTACTGGAGCTGGCGCCCAACGCAGACGTTTCCGATACCGAAGGGGTGAAGGCCCTGCTGGCACCCGCGTTTGAAGCGTACCGCGCCATGTACACCGACTACTACGAGACATGTAAACATGCCAACTCCCCCGCCATGAGAGACCCCAACCCGGTGGTGATCTTGTACCCCGGCGTAGGGATGTTTACTTTTGCGAAAGATAAAACTACCGCCAGACTGGCCTCGGAATATTATGTCAATGCCATTAACGTGATGCGGGGTTCGGAAGCCATTTCGGAATACACGGCATTACCTCGCCAGGAAGCCTTTAATATTGAATACTGGCTTTTAGAGGAAGCAAAACTCCAGCGTATGCCCAAGCCCAAAGCCCTGGCGGGTAGAGTGGCCCTGGTGACCGGCTCCGGCGGAGGAATAGGCAAGGCCATTGCCCGGAAATTCGCGCAGGAAGGTGCTTGTGTGATATTGAGCGACATCGACGAAGGCCGCCTGACCGCTACCCGGGAAGAATTTGTGAAAGCATTTGGAAAAGACGCCGTGGCGGCCACCTTCCTGAACGTGACCGATGCAGGCAGCGCAGAAGCGGCGTTTGTCAATGCCGCGCTGGCCTTTGGAGGAGTAGATATTGTGGTGAATAATGCCGGCATCAGTATCTCCAGATCCATTGAAGAGCATAGCCTGGAAGAGTGGGACCGTTTGTACGATATCCTGGTCAAAGGACAGTTCATTGTATCCAAAGCGGGTATAGCGGTGATGAAGAAGCAGGGAATCGGAGGAGATATCCTCAATATCGTGTCCAAGAATGCGGTGGTGGCAGGTCCGAATAACCCGGGTTATGGATCGGCGAAAGCGGCCCAGGCCCACTTGTCGAGGCTCATGGCCGCCGAGTTGGGCAACGCCAAAATCCGCGTCAACACGGTGAACCCTGACGCGGTGATTGCGGACTCCAACATCTGGGCCGGCGGATGGGCAGAGGGCCGGGC
>JBEBRS010000332.1:0-3136 GCA_040394705.1 Leadbetterella byssophila | reverse complement strand
TAGACAGTGAGGTTTTTCTGAAACTCGACAAAGGAGACAAGTTGAATACCCACAAAAAAAGGATTGAGGTTAAAGTGAACGTACCGGGAGATTCTATCGTGGTAAAAGAAACGGGTACTACTTTTGAAGAAGCCACAGACCTTGCCATGGATGCCTTAACCCGAAAAGTGAAACAATTTAAAGAGAAAACAAGCGGAATTGGTCGCCGAAAACCTGTGGAACTGCAGGAAGTGGCAGAAGACGAATAGCGAAAAGGCGCCGGTATATCCCCCGGCGCCTTTTTTATTTAAACATATATTCCTTGAGATAAAACGGCTCAAAAGTCACCAGATCTTCCCACTCCTGCTTCTCCCACTTTTCCCCTACGATACGGCAGGCAAATTCAGCAGAAGGCGACTGCACCGACTCAGCGAAGCGCGCGTTCGGATGGGTCAATACTTCCCGGCACTTGGCGCTGCCCTCCCCAAAGAACAATACACGGTGCTGATCCAGGATGTCGTGAAACGATTCCGGCGTCACCAGTACCGCCTCGACTGCTACCTTTTCCGTTTTATCTTTCGCGTCGTAAAAGCCACAGAAAACTTCCATTCGTCGCGCATCTATCATAGGGCATAGCAAGTCAATTCCTTCTGTAAAATCATACCGATCACAAAGGGCAGGCAGGGTACCGAAAGAAATCAGCGGCACACCGAGCGCCAGGGCCAGTCCTTTTGCCGTGGAGACGGCGATCCTCAGCCCTGTATACGAACCCGGTCCTTTGGCCACCGCCACGGCCGATAAATCCGCATATTGCACGCCGCCGAACCGAAGTACCTGCTCTATCATGAGCGTCAGGTTTTCCGCTGAAGAGCGGTCTACCCGGGAAACCAGGGAAAACACGACCTGTTTGTCTTTGAACAGGGCCACAGAACATCCTGTGGTAGAAGCATCGATCGCCAGTAGGAACGCGGGCATAGGCAGAGGTGTTAAGTTTGAGCTGTGAGCTATGAGCTTTGGGTAAAATGGGTTTGGAATTACTTTAGCAAGGTCCGATAACGCGCGGGGTCGGCGAAGACCTTCAGGGCTTCCTGAATGTCTTTGTCGCGGTCAAACGCCATAAACTTCATGGCTTTCTGGTAATAATAGCGACTCAGGATTTCCATTTCCAGGAGGCTCCTGATTTCTTCCGCATTCTTCTCGGCCAGTGCCGCGGCGCGGGCGTTGGCCCGGCTGCTCAGCTGGTCGATCTGGGGCCGGCTGCCCGCGGGGTCTTCCGTACGCAGGGCCAGCTCCCGGAGGGCCTTCTGTTCGGGCGTTTCGTAGTTAAGTTCCTGTGTTTTCAACCACTCTCTGAAGCCCGCGAAAGAGGCGTCATCCAGGTAAAAACCTTCCCTGGGCTTTTCATCGGCATGCCGGTGATAGTACAGGGTGGCGTAATCAAAAATCAGCTTCTGATCTACCAGGGCTTTCACATATTCATTCTGTTCACTCTTGCCGGTCACAATATCGGGGTCGATACCCGCGCCGTCGTACACGGTACGTCCGCCACGGGTCTGAAAAGCCGTCCGGAGAGAGTCCGGCAGGCGGGGAAATGTGCCGTCAGGGTTCGGGTGACCGTAGTCGATGGCCTGCACGCATCGCCCGGAGGGAATATAGTATTTCGCCGTAGTAATTTTCACCTGGGTGTTGTAGGGCAGCTCCCGCGTCACCTGCACCAGTCCTTTCCCAAAAGTACGCTGCCCGATAATCACTGCCCGGTCGTAATCCTGAAGGGCTCCGCTCACAATCTCGGAGGCAGACGCACTCCTGCTGTCTATCAGCACTACGAGGGGCATTTCGGCATCGAGGGGCTGTACGGTGGTTTCAAACATCCGCGACTGGTCGGCTGCCCGGCCTTTCATCTCCACTACGGGCAATCCTTTGGGCAGGAACAAATTATTGATCTCCACGGCCAGCTGAAGCAGTCCGCCGGGGTTGCCCCTCAGGTCGAGGATCAGGTTTTGCATGCCTTTCCCTTTCAACTCCTGTATGGCCGAACGAATCTCACGGCCCGATACGGCATTCATGAAAGAGGTAAGCTGGATATACCCCACGTTTTCATTCACCATACCGAAATGCGGAACATTATTCACTTTCACGTCTTCCCGGGTAACCTGCAGGTCTTCGGTACGGGTTTGCCCGTATTTCAGTACGGAAAGCCTTACGTTGCTACCCTTCTGACCCTTGAGCAGGCGACCGAACTCTTCGGCTTTCCGGGCCGTGACATCCACTCCGTTGATCTTCCTGATCTCGTCGCCTGCTTTGATGCCCGCCTTATCGGCCGGAGAACCTTCGTACACTTCGGTTACAATGTGCTTTCCTTTATGCAATTCTATATTTGCCCCTATTCCATTATAAGTACCCACATTCATGGTGAAATACTCTTCGATCATGTCTTCGGGGTAAAAAACCGTATAGGGGTCAAGTTCTTTCAGCATGGCCTCAATGCCTGTGCGCATGGCCCGGGTAGGGTTAATTTCATCTACATAGAGTCCGTTTACCTCTTTGTAGACATTCACAAACACCTCAATATTCTTGGCGATTTCAAACAGGCGGTCGTCGTGCCGGAAAGCCTGGAAACCCAGACTGCCAAGCAAAAGAACGATCAGGCCGGTCAATAGTTTTTTCTTCATCATTTAGTTCCGGGTATGGGTTGACGGCGCTTATGGTTTATACAGATAACGAACAAGGAAAAATTATCTTATTTTTTCGAGGATAATCCCTACCGCCTTTTTCACTTCCGGCAATGCCGGCACTTCTTTTCCCAGGTAGAGAAAGGCGATATAGGTTTTGTGGGACAAAGGCAGTTTCTGCAGGCGGTATGCTTCACGGGTCAGTCGCCTGATCCGGTTTCTAAGCACCGCTTTTTTGAAATTTCGTTTGGGCACAGAGATCAATACCTCCGGGTAGTCGCCTACACTTTCCCGATCGCGGTACACAATGGCGCGGTACGGATAGGCCTGAACGGTAAAGCATTCCCTGGAATTCCGGTCAAACAGCCGGGTGATCATTTTCTTGCTTTTTAGCCGTTCCGACCGCGGAAACTGATGACCGAGGTTATTCATTTTTTTAAGAGGTTAGATATTAGAAATTAGATGTTAGATGTCTAATAGCTAAT
>JBEBRS010000331.1:0-3138 GCA_040394705.1 Leadbetterella byssophila | reverse complement strand
AAGAGGTACATGGACTTTAATAAGATTTTCTGCCAGGCAACGGGTCTTTCAGGGTAATCGATGATAATTACTTGCGCACTGTCAGCAAGAAACGAAGGGATTCTGATAATAAGTGATTCTGCCTCTTTTGGGAGAAAATTATCCAATAAAAAGGGAATTAATACAATATCATAGACACGGTCCGGTTGAAAATCAAAAATATCCTGCTGAAACCATCGGACATTCTCGCGGCTTTTGGTTTTTGCCACCGCTATCATTTCGGGCGAAATTTCTACAAAATCGATAGGGCCATTCCAATGCGCGAGGTGGCGAAGAATTTCCCCGTCGCCCCCGCCGGCAATGAGTAAACTACAGGCAGGAGAGAGCCCGTCCAGCGCTTTTCGCTGGGCTTCTATCAAAGCGTTTCCAAAAACCAGTCGACTCAGAAACTGGTACGATCGGGCAAATCTTCCGTAATTCATAAAGAATAAAAAAACCGCTTAGTAATAAGCGGCTATTGACTATAGATGGGGTTTTGGAATGTTCTCTTCCGCGGCCGCAGATCGCCATTGTTCACTTATAGCGATATCTCCAGCACTTCCACTTCCACAATTCCTCCCGGAGCATTGATCTCCGCCTTTTCCCCGGCCGCTTTTCCCAACAGGCCTTTTGCAAAAGGAGAATTGATGGAGATTTTACCTTGTTTGAGGTCGGCTTCCTCTTCCGCCACCAGCGTATAGCGCATGGTGGCCTTGTTTTTAAGGTTTTTGATCTTTACCGTGGTCATCAGCGACACCTTGGAGGTATCAATCGTGTCCTCGTCCAGAATGCGGGCCTTGGCAAACAACTCTTCCAGTTTTGCAATTTCACTTTCCAGCAGGCCCTGAGCGTCTTTGGCCGCATCGTATTCCGCGTTTTCAGATAAATCACCCTTGTCTTTGGCTTCCGCGAGGGCTTTTGAAACTTCTCTTCGTCCTTTTGTCTTCAGGTCGTTAAGCTTGTTTTTTAAATTATCATATCCCTCCTGGGTATAATATTGGTATGACATGATCATTGTATTTTAGATGGTTAACGTTGTAAAAAAAATTACCCGCCGCTTGCCGGGGGTAGAAAAAAAAAGAACGGTTAAAAACCGTTCCTGAAAATGAATTTCATTTCAGAAACTGCTTCCTAAGTTTGACCAGATTTTTTAATATCGTTTCTTCTCATTTGGCGAAAAACTTTAATGCAAAGATATAAAATATTCCTTACGTGTCAAGTAAAACCGTATATATGTTAAACCCCGATAGGGACCGGGGCTATAATAAGTAAACAAAATGGCAGAAAATAAGTTTCCGCATTTTCTGATTTTGTATTATCCTGTTTTCGTACGGCCCAAATGCCAGGGTGCAAATTATTTAGCGGCACAAAGCGGCGGGTAAGGCATGGTTTAAATATTATTACGTAAATTTGTCATCATTTTTAAAACTTAAAAGTCAGAATTGTATGGCACAATATGATGTGGTGATTGTTGGTAGCGGTCCCGGCGGGTATGTAACCGCTATCCGGGCGTCACAGTTGGGGTTGAAAGTTGCAGTGGTAGAGAAAGAGAATCTTGGCGGGGTTTGCCTTAACTGGGGGTGTATTCCTACCAAAGCATTGTTAAAGTCGGCCCAGGTGTTTCAATATATTCAGCACGCGGAAGATTACGGTATCAAAGTAAGCAAGGCCGACGCGGACTTCTCCGCGGTGATTGCCCGTTCGCGCGGCGTAGCCGACGGCATGAGCAAGGGCGTGCAGTTCCTGATGAAAAAGAATAAGATCGATGTGATCAACGGGTTCGGAACCGTAAAGCCGGGTAAAAAGGTAGAGGTGAAAGACGCCGACGGTAAAGTGACCACCGTAGAAGGTAAGCATATCATTATCGCCACCGGCGCCCGCGCCCGTCAGCTCCCCAATGTGCCGATAGACGGCGAAAAGGTGATCGACTACCGCAAGGCCCTGGTCATGGAAAAACAACCGAAATCTCTCGTGGTGATCGGGTCGGGCGCCATCGGGGTAGAACTGGCCTACGTATATGCCAGTATGGGAACCGAGGTGACCATTGTGGAATTTATGCCGAACATTGTGCCGGTAGAAGACGAAGACGTGTCGAAAGAACTGGCCAAGCAATATAAAAAGCTGGGGGTAACCCTGCATACCAATTCCAGCGTAGAGAAAGTGGATATCTCCGGTAAAGGCTGCGTTTCCACCGTGAAAACACCCAAAGGCGAGATCACCATTGAATCCGATATCGTACTTTCAGCCGCCGGCATTCAGGCCAATATTGAAGGAATTGGCCTGGAAGAAACCGGTATCGCTACCGACAAAGGCAAAATTCTGGTAGATGCCTATTACCAGACCAATGTACCGGGTTATTATGCCATTGGCGACGTGGTACCCGGACAAGCCCTGGCGCACGTAGCTTCGGCGGAAGGAATCATCTGTGTGGAAAAGATTGCCGGGCATCATCCCCAGCCCCTGAATTATGGCAATATCCCGGGATGTACCTATTGTACGCCGGAGGTGGCCTCCGTAGGACTTACCGAGAAAGCGGCCAAAGAAAAAGGATATGAAATCAAAGTAGGGAAGTTTCCCTTCTCGGCTTCCGGCAAGGCCAAAGCCGCCGGTGCACCCGAAGGTTTTGTGAAGGTGATCTTCGACGCCAAATACGGCGAGTGGCTGGGTTGCCACATGATCGGTACCAACGTGACCGAGATGATCGCGGAAGCGGTAGTGGCCCGTAACCTGGAAACTACCGGAATGGAAATTCTGAAGTCGGTGCACCCGCACCCCACCATGTCAGAAGCCATCATGGAAGCTACCGCCGCCGCTTACGGCGAGGTGATCCATTTATAAGGGAAATTGGAGGTTTTTATAGAGGCTTCCGGGAGACCGGAAGCCTTTTTTTATCTGGGGGATAGCGGTCTTGATCATGCGTTTTCTACCGATATTAAATCCCTAATGGGATATTGTCGGTTTTGATCATGCGTTTTCTACCGATATGTAATCCCTACCGGGATATTGTCGGTTTTGATCATGCGTTTTTCTACCGATATGTAATCCCTAACGGGATATTGTCGGTCTTGATCATGCGTTTTCTACCGATATGTAATCCCTAACGGGATATTGTCGGTTTTG
>JBEBRS010000330.1:0-3147 GCA_040394705.1 Leadbetterella byssophila | reverse complement strand
CTTTGGTAATATTGATTTCTTCATTCACCACTTTTTTTTGTGCGACGGCCACAAAAGCCGCAGCGAGGAAAGCAATTGTCAGGGTGTATTTCATAGGTATACTATTTTTAAGCTATCAGCTATCAGCTTTACGTTATTATCCTTTTGGCTGAAAGCTTATAGCTGATGGCTATTTGATCATATTTAACTTTTGCTTGGCCTGGGCCACCGTTTCCTTGTTTTCGGAATTTTCAATAATGGAATTCAATGTGGCTTTGGCCATAAAACTATCATTCTTGCCGATATAATTGTCCGCGATCAGCAAAAAGGCGTTTTCGTACCACAACAGATAATCCGAATACTCGTTGGCCAATTCCTGCATGGTTTTGATAGACGCGTCGTATTCTTTCTGTTTGTATTGAATCTCCCCTATCCGGTACTTGGCTTCGGCGGCAGACTCGTCTTTGGCCAGCCCCATGGTTTTCTGAAACTGAGTTTTGGCCGCTGTGAAATCCGACTTGCCCATCAGGGCTTTGCCCCGAAACAATTCCGCCCGGTTTACGGCTCCCGCTACTACATTTCCACCCGTAGCCAGGATTTTATCGGCCATTTCCAGGGTTTTATCAAAATCATTTTTCTGGAAATATGCGCGCATCAGTCCTTCGTACGCCACTACGGTCTCGCGCTGGGCGGATGTACTGTAAACCACTTGCTGGTAATTGCGAATGGCGTCATCGTAGCGGTTCATCTCATAATAAATCACCGCCGAACGCATGGCCGCCTGGGATAAAAATTCCAGCTGATTCCCATTCACAATCTCCTGGTAATATCGCAGGGCCTCGTTCCTGTTCTTCAGTGCCAGGTAAGATTCGCCCAGCAGGTAATTGGCTTCAGGAATCAATACTGACCCCTGGTATTGCTGAATAAAACGGGTAAACGCCGAAATGGCTTTATCGTAACTTTCAGCGAAAAACAGGTCTTTGGCCGTTTCAAACTGAAGCCCCTGCACCGAAGATCCTTCCGGGTTATTTCGCTTGTATTGCTCCGCGATTTCAAAGAATTCTTCCGAACGGTTGGCCTGACTCAGCGCCTCACGAATTCCGAGAAAAGCTTCTGAGGCATACCTAGAATTTCCGAATTTGTCCAAAATAGTCTTAAAATCCGAAATAGATCGATTGTAATCTTCGATATTGGTGTACGCTATCCCTCTCCTGAGCAGCACCTGAGGAACCAGTTCTGACGAAGGCTTTTTCTTTAAAAGATCAGTAAATACGGCAATGGCAGCGCGGTAATTTCCACTTTCCATGGCGAGGTTACCGTTCTGGAAAAGTGCATCATCCATCAGGCGGGAACCGGCGAACGAACGGGTAAACTGATCGAAGGCACTTTTGGCTTCTGCTTCACGGCCAAGATATTTCAGGGCCATTCCTTTCTGATACAGCGCGTAGTCTTTGCCCGATGTATTCGTGCGGAAAGCCTCATCGTAGGTATTGAGTGCCTGGGTAAAATTTTTCGCCATCAGGTAGCAGTCACCTATCCGGAGGTTTGCGTCGTCAAGGCTGGGCGCCAGGCTGCTTTCTCCCCGTGCACCGGACCGGAAATCCTGAAATAACCGGAGGGCGTCAGAGTATCGTTCCCGGTTAAAACTGAGGTAACCCAGGCTGTACTGGCTTTTCAGCCGGGCGATGCGGTCAGAAGACGTAAGCAGTTCACGATAGAGGCTCTCCGCTTCCGGTTTTTCGAGGTGGAAAAGGGCTTCTGCTTTCCAGAGTTTCGCCTGGGTAGTCAGGTCACGACTGACCGGACGGGTCAGCGACTTGTCAAAATACCCGATTGCCGCGTCAAATTTTTCTGCGTTAAATTCCGATACACCCTGGTTATAGGCTAGTTTCTGGTAAGCTTCGTCAATTTTGGGTGTAGTTCGTGACAATCCTTCAATATACCGTATAGCCGCTACGTAATTGCTGGTTTCAAACAGGATTTCGCTCAGCAGCTCATTGGTTTCGTCTACATATTTTCCGTCGGGATATTCTTTGACATAATTCTGGAGGTCTACGATGGCCTGCTGGCTGCTTCCGTTCTCTACCAGCACCTTAATGTAGTTGTATGCGGCTTCTTCTTTGATCGCCGGGTCAAAGTCGGTCTTTCTGGCGGCATCAAAGGCGGCCATGGCAGAGTTCAGGTCGCCCTGGCGCAGCGCACATATTCCCAGGTAATAGGCTGCCTGCTGACCGAGTTCATCGTTGGCCCCCGCCACGTTTTTAAACAGGGCTGCGGCATTTCCGAATTTCTCTATTTTATACAGGCTAAATGCGTGACGAAATGTCACCTGGGGGCTGGTTTTGGTTTTCTTAAGCGATTTGTATTTGTCGTAGTACAGGGCAGCTTTTTCAAAATTATTCTGGAAATAACTTACTTCTCCTGCCAACAGCGCGAGATCGTCGTATTTCCGGCCGTCAGGACGTGCGATGATGGGTTCCGCGTAGGCCAGCAATTCATCATATTTCTTTTGTTTGTACAGAATCTGTCCTATCCAATTGGGTACCTCCTGGCGGTAAGCAGGGGCGTTCTCCACCCGGCGCAGATCGGTCAGGGCCAGGTCATAGTTTTCGTTTTGAAAGTTAATTACTGCCGCGTAATAGGCCGCGTTCACCGCATTGGCAATCACGGTTCCCTTTACATAATCAAACTGCTTTAACGCATTATTGAAGTCTCCCAGCTGATAATAGGCCAGTCCTAACTGGTAACGAATCTCGTATGTATCCAGGTTATCGGCCCGGTTTTCCAGGGACTTTTCATAATAACGAATGGCGTCTTTGTATTCTCCCTGTTCAAAATACCGGTCGGCTAGATCGGAAAAAATAATGCGGGCCTTGGGATGATCGGCGTGGTTAAGTACAAAACGTTCTACCTCAATGTCTGCGTCAAGGGCTTTGCTGTAGAGGGAAGCCATTGCGGAGTAATATTCGGCATTGGCCAGGTTGAATTTATTGGGATTCAGGCTTTTGGCCGAAAGCGAAATATAATTCTGAAACTCTTTCCGGGCTGAACTGTAGGCTTTCTTTCCAAAAAGCTCCACACCGTTATTGTAATGCGATTCAATGGAAGAATAGCTCAGGGTGTTCTGCGAAAAGGCTCCAAAACAGGAAAGCACGAGAGCCAGGGTTT
>JBEBRS010000329.1:0-3198 GCA_040394705.1 Leadbetterella byssophila | reverse complement strand
CGAGAGGCGCGTCCGCTCCTGATCCGGCTCAGGGTTTGGGGAGTGATGTTCAGTAAAGAGGCCACGTAATACAGGGGAATACGGTTGCACAGTTCGGGATAGAGGCGCTCAAATGCCTCCAGCCGCTGATCCGGGCGTTTAAGCTGGAGAATCTCAAAACGTTTTTCGGCCTGCAGCACGGTACGCTCCAGCACGGCCCCGAGAAAAGCAGGCGTGATGTGGTGCCGTTTGATGGTGATGACCTGGCATTTTTCAATGACCTCAATCACCGTGGTCACCGGCGTACTGCTCAGGTAACTCAGGGGCGCGTAAATCAGCATATCGGCTGCGGCAATTTGGGTAGTGATTTCCCGTCCTTCTTCCGGAACAAAATATTCCCGCACCAGTCCTTCTTCCACCCACCAGATTTTGTCTGACAGGTCACCGGGTTGTAAGAGAATATGGCCTTTGGGATACGAAACTTTTCTAAGCGTAGACGCGGCTGA
Organism: Leadbetterella byssophila; assembly: GCA_040394705.1. Classification (GTDB taxonomy): domain Bacteria; phylum Bacteroidota; class Bacteroidia; order Cytophagales; family Spirosomataceae; genus Leadbetterella; species Leadbetterella byssophila_B. The sequence continues at coordinate 2,713 of JBEBRS010000329.1, read as the reverse complement.
AAGGGAGAGTAATTTAAGTATAGATTGCATGGGCTGTTGTGTTTAGACCAAACAAATATACTAAAATTCCGGGTAAAAAATAAAAGAGGACTAAATTTTAGCCAGTCGGGAGGCCGCCCCGCGGCGAACTGCTATTAGCTATCAGCTATCAGCCTTCAGCTATCAGCCGGTTGGTGTATCGAACTTCTAATAGCTGATAGCTAATAGCTGAAAGCTGATAGCTCACAGCTATTCAAAACGAATACCTCCTACTCCCGCTTAGAACTCAGAACTTTTTTTTACTTTTGCTCAAAGTTCCGTTAATATGCTGTATTACCTCTTTGAGTATCTCGATAAAATGTTTGACCTTCCGGGTGCGGGAGTCTGGCGTTTCATTTCTTTCCGGGCTTCGGCGGCCATTATCGTGTCTTTGTCTATTGCCGCCATTTTCGGGAAACGCATCATTAAAAAACTACAGAGGCTGCAGATCGGGGAAAGCATCCGTGACCTGGGCCTGCACGGACAGCTGGAGAAGAAAGGCACGCCCACCATGGGCGGTTTTATTATCCTGGCCTCTCTGCTGATCCCGGTGCTGCTTTTTGCCCGCCTCGACAACGTCTACATTATTCTGCTCATCGTAGCTACCGTGTGGACCAGCCTCATCGGTTTCGCAGACGACTACATCAAAGTATTTAAAAAGAACAAGGAGGGGCTGAAAGGCCGTTTCAAGATCATCGGGCAGGTGGGCCTCGGTTTTATCGTAGGAATCACCCTGTACTCTAACCCGAACGTCACCATCCGGCAGTTTACAGGAGGCGGGAGCTATGTAGATACCACGTCGCTCCAGACCACCGTACCTTTCACCAAAAATAACCTGCTGGATTATGATATCCTTTCCAGCTATCTGCCCGAGAGCCTGGGCTGGTTGCCTTACGTGTTAATCTGTATTTTTATCATCACGGCGGTGTCTAACGCGGCCAATATTACCGACGGTATCGATGGCCTCGCAGCGGGTACTTCCGCCATTATCGGGGTGACCCTGGCTATTTTTGCTTTCCTTTCCGGAAACAAGATTTTTGCCGAATACCTGAATATTATGCTCATCCCCAACTCGGGCGAGCTGGCCATTTTCTCGGCGGCGTTTGTAGGGGCCTGTGTGGGCTTCCTTTGGTATAATTCCTATCCGGCCTCGGTGTTTATGGGCGATACCGGCAGCCTCATGCTGGGCAGTGTGATTGCTACCCTGGCGCTTATCCTGAGGAAAGAATTGCTTATTCCCGTGTTTTGCGGCATCTTCCTGGTCGAAAACCTCTCGGTGATGGCCCAGGTGGCCTACTTTAAGTACCAGCGTAAAAAACACGGACTGGAGTACGCCCAGCAACACCGCCTTCTGAAAATGGCCCCGTTGCACCACCATTACCAGAAACTCGGCTACCACGAATCCAAGATTGTCACCCGTTTCTGGATCATCGGGATTCTGCTGGCCATTGTAAGTATTGTGACGTTGAAGTTGCGGTAAAGTAGAGCCACAAAATTTTACGGCTCTTACTGTAGAGATTGGTTTTTTTATTATATTTGCAATCTGAAACAACTTTTTCTCTGCATATAATGTAGAGAAAATTAAAGATAATATACCTCCCATGCTTACTTCGGTGGCACACTTGGGGGGTTTTTTCCTTTAATAATGAATCCATGGATAAAAAAGTTTACAACAAAAAACCCCTATCTTTTGGCGATCAGCTACAAAAACTTAAGAATCGTAATTTATTGGTCACAGATGAAGATTCTGCTCTTCATTATTTGGCGCAGATAGGTTATTACAGATTAAGCGCCTACTTCCTGCCATTTCAAAAAACAAAGGATCGTTTTGAGGATGGAGTGTCTTTCAATCATATTATGGACACCTACTCCTTTGATAGAGAATTACGCCTTTTAGTGTTCGATTGTATTGAGCGGATAGAAGTAGCTATCCGCACTCAATTTATCTATTGCATGGCTATGGAGTATGGAGACAGCCATTGGCACGATAATCGACATTTATTTGTAAAACCTTATAAAGATCTGTTTGGAAATCTGATAGACCCTTATTCCGATTTTCAAGATATTATTTCCCGGGCTAAATCAGCTCGAAGACCGGAGGTTTTTATTAAACATTATGTGGACTGTTATGACAGGCCGCATAATCCTCCTTCCTGGATGTGTTTTGAACTGCTAACTATAGGTGAGTTGTCGCGCCTATATAAAGGACTTGCCAACAAAGACGATAGAAGGAGAATTGCTTACCAATTTGATTTACACGAACCTGTTTTTATTTCATGGTTACACTCGCTGACCTATATTCGGAATATTTGTGCACACCATTCCCGTTTGTGGAATAAAGACCTTGCCGTCGAGCCTGCCCGACTAAAAAAGCCCATAGGCCCCTGGATTGGCGAGAAGTATTCGAGTGCCAACAAACGAGTGTTCTACTTACTTTGTATACTAAAGTATTTTCTGGGAAAAGTAAATCCACAAAATAGCCTAAAAGAGAAATTAGAGATATTGTTTAATAAGTATCCAAATGTACCTATTGCATATTTAGGTATACCCACTCAAGATGGAATCGTTTTAGATGACTGGAGAAAACAGCCTATTTGGGATATATAATAGCGTTATACTCACTAATCAGACATAAAAATGTAGGAGTTCTGGTTAAAAGTGTAATGCTAAAACCAGGCAACGGGTCTTTAAAAAC
>JBEBRS010000328.1:0-3201 GCA_040394705.1 Leadbetterella byssophila | reverse complement strand
CTGAGCGGTACCCTGGAAGTATACAACAAGAATACAACCGACCTGATCTACGACTACCCGGTATCTACCACCAAGTACCTGTACAGCTACCTGACCACCAACGTGGGTTCTATCAATAATAAAGGGATAGAGTTCAGCCTGAATGCAATACCGGTACAGAACGATAAGCTGACCTGGAATACCGGATTCAATATTTCGCATAATAAAAACAAGGTGACGAAAATTTCGAACGAGGAATTTTCGGTGAATTACCTGGACATGGCCAACCTGGACGGGGCCGGGCAATCGGGTATGAACCAGCAACGGATTATGGAAGGATATCCTATAGGAACCTTTTATACCTGGGAATGGGCCGGATATGACGACAATGGCGTATCTACCTATTATGTGCGGGATATCGATACCGGAGAAAGAACCGGGGAGACCACTACTACTCCTCAGAACAAAGACCGGGCGTATACCGGCAATGCACAGCCTAAAGTGACCCTGGGGTGGTTCAATAACCTGAATTATGGCAAATTCTCTGTGAATGCCACGTTCCAGGGGGTATTTGGAAACAAGATCATGAACGGCACAAGGGCCCGTCACTCCAATGTTGTAGGTAACGCCGGAAACAAAAACCTGCTGGCAAGCGTGCTTGAAACCGAAAAGGTATCCGACTATAACGCCCATTTCCTGTCAGACCGTTACCTGGAGAAAGGAGATTACCTGAGGCTGTCGCAATTGTCGCTGGGGTATAACGTCGGCAATATCGGAAAGCAGATTTCCAATTTGAGGCTGTTTGCTACGGTAAATAACGCTTTTGTGCTGACCGGATACAAAGGGGTAGATCCTGAAGTTTCTCTGGGTGGGCTGATGCCCGGTATTGACAACCGGCAAACGTATCCCAGAACGCGTACCTGGATGTTTGGAGTTAACGTGAATTTTTAATCAGACAGTATTTATGAAGACCTATATTAAATCAATTTTTGTGGCTGTCCTGGCACTGTCAGGCTGTACGGATCTGAATGTAGATATTAAATCCCAATACACGTCGTTTCCGGATTCGGAAGCGGCTGCGGAAGCGGTTTCTGCCGATGTATATAATGCGTACCGCGGCGCCCTGGGGCGTGACCATTGGTTCGCTCAAACCCTCTCCAGCGATGAGGCGGTGAGTGTGGCCATGGGATCCGACTACTATGACGGGGGGATCTACCGGCAGCTGTGTGTGCATGACTGGAATGCGGACCATGGCTATTTGCCCGGTATGTGGAACTCCGCAATGACGGGGGTGACCAACAGCAATAAGGTATTGGCACTGTTAGGAAACGACGAGGGCGAGGGAGCAGCACCTATCCGTGCTATGCGGGCGTTTTACTACTTTATCCTGATGGATAACTTTGGTGCAGTGCCGCTGATCACCGGAATGGTGGAACAGCAGCCGGATCGTTCGCCAAGGGCGGATGTAGCCCGGTTTATAGAGTCTGAATTACTGGCAGTCAGAGATAAACTTACTACGGAGGTGAGTCCGAGTACCTACGGCCGGGCTACCCGGTATATGGCAGAGGCCCTTCTGGCCAAACTGTACCTCAATTGGGCGGTGTATACCAGCGCAGATGTAGCCGCCTATACCCCCGGTTCAGCCAACGAAAAACTGAATGAAGTAGTAAAAATGTGCGATGCCATCATCAGCTCGGGTAAATTTAATCTCAGCGATAAGTTTTTGCCGAAGTTCCGTCCTGATAACGGTTCGCACATTCGTGATTTTATCTTTGTCATGCCTTTTGACAGAGAAAGACAACAAGGAATGACCTATGCCCGGTTCTGGATTCACAGAAGCGCTCAGAAACAGTTTGGAGATCTGCCCCAGAGCGTGGGGGGAACTTTCCGTGTACCACCGGCTTTCCTGGATAAATTTAATCTGCCCGGTGACGACCGGAACGCGATGTTTATTGGCGGTAAGCAATTTTACTGGGAAAACTATGCCCCCACAGACCGCCCATTCCTGATTAACACCTCCAAACGCGGTATCGACCAGGATTATAACGGTACAGATGCCGATGACAAGTTTGACTGGCAGATGGAATTTACCCGGGATATCGTACTCCGGCCTGACGGCGCAGCTACCATGAACGTAGGCAATGACCAGAAGGGCAGATCTATGGGGTATCGTTCCATTAAATTTTATATGGATGTGAATGTGACAGCTGCCCAGGGCCGAAGCCAGAGCAACGACGTACCCATTTTCCGTCTGGCCGATGTACTCCTCATGAAAGCGGAAGCTATTCTGCGTGGGGCAACCCCTACGAACGGTGATTCGCCTGCCTCGCTGATGAGCCAGATTCGTGCGTATGTAGGTGCTCCGGCGGTTACCGGTCAGCCTACCCTGGATGATTTGTTGGATGAGCGGGCACGCGAGTTTACAGACGAATCGTGGAGGCGTAACGATCTGATCCGTTTTGGTAAGTTTGAAGACGATTGGGGCTTCAAGCATCTTTACCCTGCTGGCAAAACTGAAAAATTCCGTCGGATCTTCCCGCTGCCCACTACGGTACTTAATGTGAGTACGCACTGGAAGCAAAATCCGGGTTATTAATAGGGAAGTATAAATGAGAATGTCTCCTGCAGATCATCTGTAGGAGACATTTTTTTGTACATATACAATCCAGATCCTTGTAATTCTCCACCTGTACCAAAGCAGAACTGAGTTCATTTCTCATTTTTACGATCTGTCGGACTACGAAGATCCTAAGATCAGAAGAGGCATCCTCAAGATTTATATTTGGGTCAGCCTCTTTATATAATCACTCAATGCAGTCATATCTTCAATGCACAATGTTGAAGACTCCGTATAAACCGAGGGTTTCCAGTAAAGTAGTTTTAGATAAATAATTTCTAAGATCTATAAATAGGCCTCAAAATCTGAAAAATTGCATTATTAAAACAAAAATTTGTAAAATCCAAATTTTGTCTATTGCGCAAACCTTTGCATTGAATAAAAATGTGAATCTCTCGCTTCGTACAGTTATTTCAAATTGTTTTGCCTTGGTAAATCAGGAATATAAAACCTTATTCGATTTCGCTTCAAAACTTTAAGAAAATCTTTTTTTTTCTAAAATTCAGCCACTGTTTTTTTAAAAAAAAATTATGAAATCACTACTTATAAGAAACGTCAACCAAAAATAATGTCTAATGAAAAAAAATTTATTAAAGGGGATCCTT
>JBEBRS010000327.1:0-3206 GCA_040394705.1 Leadbetterella byssophila | reverse complement strand
CATATCATTAATTATCGATCAGCGTCCCGTAGGTTTGCGATCCGGTTTCGTTTAAAACGATGACCCCGGGATGCAATTTCCTTATCCTCTCCATATAACTTTTACGGTTAGTGGCATCCAGGATAAGACGTGTAGTTCCCAGTGCCGCGTCAGGATGCAGAGCATTGTTCGAAACCACCGTATAGGCAGCCGCCGGAAGTTCGCGAACCTCGCCCGCCTTCGCCCAGAAGATGTCCCCCACCCCGGTACGGATAAGCTCATTTTCCTTCTCCGCCATCGCTTTCATGGCCCGGTCCGAAATGCCGCGCGCATCGTAATAATTGCGCAGATGATACTTTTCCGTGAGGGGATCGCGAATAAGAGAATCCGAGGACAAAAACACGGCCGATCGACCCTCCACAAGGCTCAGACCGAAACCTTTGGGAATAGCATGAAACGTGATTTCAGACTGGCGGTACTGCCCTATTCTTTTGCCCGCCCCCCAAAGCATAAGGAAGGAAAAAAGTACGGCGGCACGCTTCAACCACACCACGCGCCCGAAACGAATATATCCCTGAAACGCAAGAATAACCCCGTACATGAGTATCACCCCCGTCACCGACAGGGCCAGGCCGTAAGTCACCGCCGCCGGCAAGGTATGCACATAGTAAACACAGGCATTCATCACCACAATCAACCCTTTAAACAGGTAACCCAGCAGAACCCCAAGCACCGGTACTTTGAACAGGAAAAGTAACAACAGACCTACCGGCAGCAGGGGCATGGAAATCAGCCCCACCACAGGGTTTGCCAGGAGCATATAATTGGGAAACTGGTGAAAATAATAGAGGGTCAGCGGCAGGGTATACACCTGAGCCGCCACAGACACGGCCGTGGCTTCCCATAACCATTGCAGGGCTTTTTGCCGGAATCGGAGTTTTCGGCTAAGCCAGGGATAAAACACCAGGATACCCAAAACCGCCAGGTAGGAAAGCTGGAAACCCACGTCATGAATCCACCCCGGCACAATCATCAACAGGATCAGGGCGGAAAAGAACAGGGTATTGACCGGGTTACCCGACCTTCTCAGGAAAATACCGACCTGGAAAATGGTAAACATAAGCGTGGAACGACAAACGCTGGGACTGAGTCCCGTAAAAATGGCGTATGACCACAGGAAGAACAGCACACAGGCGATGAAAGGCCACTTTTGCCGGTTCAGGAAAAGACCGAAAACCGCATTCAGCACCCAGAACAGGATGGCGATATGCATTCCCGATACGGCCAGGGCATGTACCGTGCCGGTATCCGTGTACCATTGCAGGGTTTCGGCATCCAGTTCAGACCGCATTCCGCCAATCATGGCTTCCGCCACCCCCAGCTGGCCCGGGCCGGTCAAAACCTTACTGAAGACCTCATGGGTGTACACATTGGCCCGGATGGCGTATCCGAACAACGAGCGGTTTGGCGTTTCTCCCACTTTCCGAAAATCACCTTCCCTGACAAACCGCTGGTGAAAAATCTGCTGCGTGGAAAGGTATTTCCGGTAATCGAATTCAAAAGGACTTTTCGGGCCTTCTATTTCCCGAAGGGGGCCGTTCAGTACATAAATTTCTCCGAATTCAGGGACCGTACCCGCCTTTTTATCGAAATACACCAGCGCCTTACCTCCTGAGGGTTCCCACCGGCCCTCGCGGTACCCGCCCAAGACCCGGACGGTGGCCTTATACGAGGCCGGCCGGTTTTCGGTATAAGACGCAATCTCCACCATCACGCCTTCGTCCTTATCAACAGGAAGAATAGTTTCCTGGTGTAACTTAGGAAGAAGGCTCCCGAAAAAGAAAAAGGCGACGGGTATCCCGTGCCTCAATCCCTTTACTTTCAGGGAAAGCATACCGCACAGCAGGAAGACTACACTCCCTGCCAGAGACAAAGTAAGGCTCAGCTTATCCGGAGATAAAATACCTGCCACCAGGAAGATGAGGTACCGTAAAGCCGGATAAGTTCTGAATATCATCTAGTACGATTCTTTAGCGTTGGGAAAATCACCGGCCTTCACATCCCGGATATAATCGGTGAAAGCCGTATTCATGACCGATGCAAGATCGGCGTATCTTCTCAGGAAACGGGGAGAAAAATCCTTGTTGATGCCCAGCATATCATGGATCACCAGAATTTGTCCGTCGCACCCGTTCCCCGCTCCTATGCCTATGGTCGGAATTTCGAGAGACGCGCTCACTTGCGCCGCCAGGCGGGCGGGAATCTTTTCCAGCACCACCCCGAAACAACCCAGGTCTTCCAGCAGTTTCGCATTGGATTTCAATAAAGCGGCTTCTTCCTCTTCCCTGGCCCGCACGGTGTAGGTTCCGAATTTGTAGATCGACTGGGGCGTAAGGCCAAGGTGGCCCATCACCGGGATTCCGGCGCTAAGCACCCGCCTGATGCAGTCTTCTATCTCTACTCCCCCCTCCATTTTAACCGCATGCGCGGCCGACTCCTTCATGATACGCACGGCGGTACGGAGGGCTTCCGACGAATTTCCCTGGTAACTGCCAAAAGGCAGGTCAACCACCACCAAGGCCCTGTGGACTCCCCGCACCACGCTTTGGGCATGGTAAATCATCTGGTCTACGGTGATAGGTAGGGTGGTTTCGTGGCCGGCCATGACGTTAGAGGCCGAGTCGCCCACGAGGATCACCTCTACTCCGGCCGCGTCTACCAGCTTGGCCATGGAAAAGTCATAGGCCGTAAGACAGGCTATTTTTTCTCCTTTTTGTTTAAACTCGCGGAGGGTGTGGGTGGTAATTCTTTTGATTTCCGATGACATAAAAATGTTATTTAGGCCCCAGCCAAAGCTCGGGGTTGAGTTTGGTATAATTGTGCCAGACTTGGAAGTTAATTTCAGGTACTCCGTCTTTTTCCGCTACGGTACCCACAATCTCCCTTCCTGTTACTTTCTGATTTACCCTTACCGCCACACTGGCCAGGTTGGCGTATATGGTATAGTAGTCTCCGTGCTGCACCGCCACCACATAGTTTAACCCGGGAATTTCGGAGATGTCGAGTACCACGCCTTCAAACACGGCCCGCACTTCTGCTCCCGGGGCCGTGCGGATGTCTACCCCGTGGTTATCTACCTTGATGCCTTTAAGCACGGCGTGGTCACGTACTCCGAATTTACCGGCAATGAACCCGTTGGCCGGCCAGGAAAGCCGGTTTTTAGCTGC
>JBEBRS010000326.1:0-3212 GCA_040394705.1 Leadbetterella byssophila | reverse complement strand
CATAGCTACAAATTTGGTTCATTACAGAATGTGGATAAAAATGTAAGGAAGCAGGCGGTTGAACATAATATTGAGGTTATCCGACATGGCGAAGCGCTGGGGTCTAAGTCACTGACCGTATGGCTGGCCGACGGATCGAGTTTCCCGGGGCAGTTGAATTTCAGGCAGGCCTACGAAAATACCCTGGAAAGTCTGAGCGAAATTTATGCCGCACTGCCAGCCGACTGGAAGCTGTTTTTGGAGTACAAAGCCTTTGAACCCAATTTTTACAGCACCACGGTGGCCGACTGGGGGCAGTCGTACTCTTATGTCAACAAACTGGGAGAAAAAGCCTATACGCTTGTAGATCTGGGTCACCATTTGCCCAACGCCAACATTGAGCAAATTGTGGCCATCCTGCTCATGGAAGAGAAGTTGGGCGGATTCCATTTTAATGATTCCAAGTACGGGGACGATGACCTCACCACCGGTGCCATAAAACCGTATCAGCTCTTCCTTATTTTCAATGAACTGGTAGAAGGCATGGATGCCCGGGGTATGAATCACGCCACCGATTTGGGATGGATGATTGACGCTTCTCATAACATCAAAGACCCCCTGGAAGATCTGCTGCAGTCGGTAGAAGCCCTGATGATTGCCTACGCCCAGGCCTTGTCGGTAGACACACCTGCCTTAAAAGCCGCCCAGGCCGAAAACGATGTAGTGCAGGCCCAGGAGATTCTTCAGCACGCCTTCCGTACCGATGTGCGGGCGCTGGTGGCCGAGGCCCGCTTGCAGATGTCCGGAGCACTGAACCCGGTAAAGCTGTTCAGAACCCTGGAGGTAAGAAAAAAACTGATCGGCGAAAGAGGATTTCAGGTGGCTTCGGGATTATGAGTCGTATACTGATTTTCGATATAGGAAAGACCAATAAGAAGGCGTTCGTCTTTGATGAATCCTACACCATTCTTTGGGAAAAGAGTGTGCTGCTGCAAGAGATTGCCGACGAAGACGGGGATCCTTGCGAAGACCTTCCCGCCCTCATTTCCTGGATGAAAGACATCTACAGGGAAGTGAAGGAAAACTTCGGGGTAAAGGCGGTCAACGTCAGCAGCTACGGTGCTACGCTGGTGTTTCTGGACGGTAACGGGCGGGTACTTACGCCCCTGTATAATTATCTCAAAGCCTACCCCGAAGCATTAAAAAGGAAGTTTTACGAAACGTACGGAGGCGAAGAGACCTTTTCCAAGACGGCAGCGTCGCCCGTACTCGGTAGCCTGAACAGCGGCATGCTGATCTACCGCCTGAAACAGGAAAGGCCGGAAATCTTTTCCTACGTGAAACGGGTGCTTCACCTGCCCAATTACCTGAGTTTTTTATTTTCCGGAAAGAAAGTCACCGACATCACCAGCGTGGGATGTCACACCAATCTCTGGGATTTTCCCCAGGGCCGGTACCATGCCTGGGTGCAGGCCGAAGGGGTGGAACGCTTACTGCCGCCGCTACACGATCCCGCTCAGCCTTTTACCGGTACTGACGGCCTGGCGGTAGGTACAGGGCTACACGATTCGTCCGCGGCGCTCATTCCTTACCTGAAACATTTTAGTGAGCCTTTTGCCCTGATCTCTACCGGTACCTGGAACATCACCATCAACCCGTTTAATGAGGAGGTTCTGAGCCGGGAGGAGCTGGAAAACGACTGCCTTTGTTACCTTCGTACCGACGGGAAGCCTATCAAGGCATCGAGGCTGTTGGGCGGGTTATACCACGAGCAGGAAGTGCGAAAGATAGGAGAATACTTCGGGGTGTCGCCGGTTTCTTTAATGGAAATGAAATACAATCCGGAAATTCAGACAGAGGCCGTATCTTTGGAAAATTACCGGATACAGAACCCCGTTACGGGGCTGGAGCGCGACTGGGAAAAGTACGGGACGGCGGAGCAGGCGTATCATCAGCTGATGGCCGACCTGGTGGCTTTGCAAAAGTACTCTTCCAGCCTCGTTTTAAAAGGGGTCAGGAAGTTATTTGTAGACGGAGGGTTCGGTAAGAGCAGCCTTTTTATGAATATGCTGGCCCGGGCCTTTCCCGATGCGGAAGTACACACCAGCGAGGTACCCCAGGCTTCGGCCCTGGGGGCGGCCCTGGCGCTGCACGACAGCTGGAATAGTCGGCCTGTGCCTGTAGATTTGATAAAACTGAAGAGATTTACTGATTTTTATGGAATATAACCCGAAATACCCCGGCATTGACGATCTCATCCGGAAGGCCAGGAAACGCATGCCCAAATTCGCTTTTGAATACCTGGACGGGGGATGCAACGAAGACGTCAACCTGTACAAAAATACCAAGGAAATCCGGGACATTGAACTGGTGCCTTACTATCTGCGCGACTATAAGGAACCCGACCTGAAAACGGAACTTTTCGGCCATCTGTACGATGCGCCCTTCGGTATTTCTCCAGTAGGTTTACAGGGGTTGATGTGGCCGAATTCACCCGAGATTCTGGCCAAAGCCGCGGTAGAACAGAATATTCCGTTTATTCTGAGCACCGTCACCACTTCCAGTATTGAGCGGATCGGCGAAATCACCGGGGGGCGGTTTTGGTACCAGCTTTATCATCCGGCCAAAGAAGAATTGCGTGACGACATGTTCAGGCGCCTGGAGGCAGCCGGCTGCAAAACGCTGGTCGTTTTAACTGACGTACCCACTTTCGGATTTCGTCCGCGCGATATCCGCAACGGACTGGCCATGCCGCCCCAGATGACTTTTAAGAATATAGTGGAGATCTTATTGCATCCTACCTGGGCTTTGAGTACCCTCTACTACGGGCAACCCAATTTTGCCACCATGAAAAAATATATGCCCAAAGGTTTAAACATGAAACAATTGGGCCTCTACATGAACCAGACGTTCTCCGGGCGGATCAGCCAGGAGCGTCTGCAGACTATCCGCGACAAGTGGAAGGGAAACCTGGTGATGAAAGGGGTGGCCACCGCCGAAGATGTGGGACAGGCTATAAAATTTGGGCTTGACGGTGTGATTGTGTCCAACCACGGCGGGCGCCAGCTCGATGCCGGAGAGTCGTCTATCCATACGCTTTACCCCATTGTGGAACAGTACAAAGGACAGATCAAAATTATGCTCGACAGCGGCCTGCGTACCGGCCCGGACATTGCCCGTACCCTGGCGGCCGGAGCGGAGTTCGCTTTCCTGGGGCGCTCGTTCATGTACAG
>JBEBRS010000325.1:0-3235 GCA_040394705.1 Leadbetterella byssophila | reverse complement strand
TTAAAAAATTATCTCCACGCATAAAATTCACACATTACCCAATTTACGTCTCCCGGCTGTTGCTCTTTTGCCCTTATCCCCTATTTTTGTATTTTACTTTTAGGGATGCTGAAGAATCTGACCATTAAAAATTACGCCTTGATCAAAGCGCTGGAGATTCGTCCTGATCCGGGCCTCAACATCATTACGGGGGAAACCGGAGCGGGGAAATCCATTATGCTGGGGGCTTTGGGCCTGCTGATGGGCAACCGGGCCGACGTGAAAGCGTTGTTCAGTGAAGAAGAAAAATGCGTGGTCGAAGGGGCTTTTGATCTTTCAGGAAGGAATCTGGAGCCTTTTTTCGAAACCAATGACCTGGATTATGACACCCCCACGCTTATCCGTCGGGAAGTAGCACCCTCCGGAAAATCCCGGGCCTTTGTGAACGATGTGCCCGTTACGCTGGATATTCTGAAAGAGCTGGGCGACCGGCTCATGGACATTCATTCCCAGCACGACACCCTCCTTCTGGCGTCTCCTGCCTACCAGTTAAGCCTCCTGGATCTTTATGCCCAAAGCCAGACTGAGTTTCGGGAATTTTCGGAGCATTACGCGGACTTTCGCACCGTAGAAAAAGAATACAATGCCTTGGTAGAAAAGGCGGAACAGCTCCGAAAAGAATTCGATTACAATTCTTTTCTCCTAGCGGAACTGACGGCCCTGGCGCCGGAAAATATAGACCAGGCCGGGCTGGAAAACGAACAGCAACTACTGGAAAACGCAGAAGAAATCAAGCGAAAACTGGCTACGGCCTACGACAGCCTCAATTATCCGGAAATGCCGGCTTTGCAGCTTCTGAAAGACGGGGTACAGGCCCTGAATTCCATCGCGGAGCTTTCCGTACACTACCAGACTTTGCGCGACCGCTTCAACAGCGCGCTTATAGAGCTACAGGATCTTTCCCAGGAACTGGAAGTGGAAAATACCCGGGTAGAAACCGACGATGCCCGCCTGGAGGCCGTGCAGGACATCCTCAGCCAACTCTATAAACTCCAGAAAAAGCACAATGTGGAAACCACCGCAGAACTGATTGCGCTGAAAAACGGACTCACCACCAAGGTAGACACGGTACTGAACCTATCGGAAGAACTGGACAAACTAGATAAACAGCGGAAAGCGGCAGAAGAGAAAGCCCGGGAGTCGGCGGGCCGATTATCCGCCACCCGGAAACTGCACGGTTCACGTTTACAGGAAGAAATCACCGTGTTACTGACAGAATTGGGTATTCCCAACGCCTTTTTTGAAATTACCCTCACCGAAAAAGCCCTTTCTGCCGACGGGGCCGATACGGTTGCATTCCGGTTCTCGGCCAATAAAGGTGGAATTCCAAAACCTCTGAAAGAAGTGGCTTCAGGCGGTGAATTCTCCCGGGTCATGCTGGCCTTAAAGTATATCCTGGCCCGGAAAGCGAAACTTCCCACCATTATTTTTGACGAGATAGACACCGGCATATCCGGAGAAGTAGCCGTCAAAGTAGGCAATCTCCTCCGGGAAATGGGCCGGTCACTACAGGTGGTGGCCATCACCCACCTCCCCCAGATCGCGGGCAAGGGCAGCACCCATTTCTATGTTTACAAAGACGACGCGGAAGAAAAAACGGTCAGCCGCATGAAAAAACTCACCGATGAAGAAAGGATAAACGAGATAGCGGTGATGATCGGCGGACAAAATCCTTCGGCCAGTGCAATGAATAGCGCCCGGGAACTGTTAACCTTATAGTATCAAATTAAAATCATGATGAAGTTTTTCAAATTTATCCTTCCTGCACTGTTTATTTTCTCATGCGCCAACTCCAATAAAGCGGAGCTGGATGAGCTGTACGACACCCTTGTTACAGGCCACGATGAAGTCATGCCCAAGTCTATGGCCATCCCTTCTGTGTTGGAAAAAATGCAAAAAGCGGTGGAAAATGCTTCGGAAGAAAGTAAAAACCAGGCCCTGGAAATTTCCACCCGACTTCAAAAAGCCGAAGAGGAAATGAATGAATGGATGGTGGAATTCGGAGAGGCAATCAATTCGGAAATGGATGACGAAACCCGCCTGGAAACCTACAGAAAACTCCAGGAAGATATTGTCCGCCTCAAAGAAGAAACCGACGCTTCTATCGCAGATGCTAAAAGTTTAACCTCAGAATTTCAATGAAAAAAATATTCCTTTTTCTCCTTTCCGCCTTCCTCCTGTCTTGCGGAGGGCGGCAGAAGGCACTCCCCTACCTGGGCCACCACGAAGTAAATGCGGCGGGGGATTCGGTCTATCATCGTATCCCGGATTTCAGTTTTGTCAACCAGGACGGCGACACCCTTACCCAGGAAAACGTGGCCGGGAAAGTGTATGTAGCAGACTTCTTTTTTTCCACCTGTCCTACCATCTGCCCCATCATGAAAACGCAGATGTTACGGATTCACGAGAAATACAAAGGAAATGATTCCCTTCTGATCCTCTCCCACTCCATTAACCCCCGTTACGACACCCCCGAAGTGCTGAAACGGTACAAGGAGAAGCTGGGCGTAACCTCGGCCCAATGGCAGTTTCTGACAGGCACACAGACCGATATTTACCAACTGGCCCAGAACAGTTACCTCACCTCCGCCCTCGAAGATTCTTCGGCGGTAGAAGACGGTGGATTTATTCACAGCGGCGCCTTTGTGCTTATCGACAAAGACAGACATATCCGAGCTATTTATGACGGTACAAAAGAGAAAGAAGTGGATAAACTTATGGGGGCTATTGATCAGCTTTTGTCTGATCATTAATGCCTGCCGCTCAGAAGAACAGATCCGCTATGAACAATATGTGATAGCCGGAAAGAACCTGTATGAGACCCATTGCGCCAATTGCCACGGCAAAAACGGAGAAGGCCTTCGGAACCTCTACCCCGGACTTGACGGCTCGGCGCGACTGGGAGAAACCGCCTACCTCACCTGCCTGATCCGGTACGGTACCAGCGGGAAAGAAACTAATATGCCGGCTAACCCCCAGCTTTACGCCCTGGACATCGCCCAGATCATTACCTTCCTGAACGAACGCTGGGGTGACGGTAGCATGACGGAAACGGAGGAAGTGGAGAAGGTGAAATGCGGAGAAGCGGATAATTTGCAAGTTTACTGAGTTTTCGCCGCTGTTTGGTTCTCGTCTACGCTCGAACGGACACATAGCGAACGGCCCTGTCAGATCGAGCGTAGACGAGATCTCAGGT
>JBEBRS010000324.1:0-3243 GCA_040394705.1 Leadbetterella byssophila | reverse complement strand
CATGCTCCGTACCCAAAAACTCACCTACTCCTACGGCGATACCTTTTCCTTAAAACCGGTTTCCCTTCGGTTGAAGCCGGGAGAAATCACGGGCATCATCGGGCATAGCGGTTCCGGAAAATCTACATTATTGCACTTAATGGCCGGACTGAAAGAGCCTGCTTCCGGCCGGATTCTATTGCAAGGGGAGCCTATCCTCACGCCTTCCCGGAAGCTGGTGCCGGGACATGAGAAAATTAAACTTGTGACGCAACAGAACACGCTTTTTCCCAATATCAATATTGCCGAAAATATTGCTTATGAACTCCGGTTTTATGAAAAATCGTACCAGAAGACGAGAGTAAATACACTCTCCCGTGCCCTCAGTATCCGCCACCTCCTGGAGAAGAAGCCGAGGGAACTTTCCGGTGGAGAGATTCAAAGGGTTATGATCGCTCGTGCGCTGGCCGATGAACCGCTCGTGCTGCTGCTTGACGAACCCATGGCCAACCTCGACCGGCTGCATAAGAAGCAGGTCATGCGGAGTCTTTTCGATGTGATTCGTCAGGAGAAGATCGCCTGTGCGATGGTGACCCACGATATTTTTGACGCTTTCGGAATGGCAGACCACCTGGTGATCATGGCGAAGGGAAAAATCCTGCAGACCGGCACCTCGGAGCAGATTTATTACACGCCCCGTACCGTTTATGTAGCCGAGCTCACCGGAGAAGTAAATATCTGGAGTGAGGGCCGCCTTTTCAGGCCGGAAAATCTAGAGTTCGCGGAAGACGGTCTATGGGAAGGTACCGTACAAGCAGCCGTTTTCCAGGGCAGTCACTACGATATCCTTCTCGATACCGCCCACGGCACCGTCACCGCCCGCTCAGCCCATCGACTGGAACCGGGGAAAATGCACCGTTTTCGCATCCGGTCATTTATCGACTTTAATTAATATCGAATTGTGGTTACGCCCGTACCCGTTGTAGTCCAGTCCGTAGCCCAGCACAAACTGATTCTCAATTTCGAAACCTACGTAATCGATCTGCACCGGAACCACCATGGCGGCCGGTTTGTGCAGTAGGGTGGCTACTTCCACAGAAGCGGGGTTGCGGGCGCTAATGGTTTTCAGAATATAGTCGAGCGTGCGCCCGGTGTCTACAATATCCTCCAGGATCACCACGTGCCTGCCTTCCAGGGAGTGGTTGAGGCCGATCAGCTCGCTTATTTTTTCAGTAGAAGAAGTGTTGTGATAAGAATTGATTTTGATGAAACTCACCTCGCATGGAATATGCACGTGCTTAAACATATCCGCGATAAACATAAAAGAACCGTTCAATATGCCCAGGAACAGGGGATCTTTGCCGGCATATTTCAGGTTCAGTTCTTCGGCAATAGCCCTTACTCTTTCCTGTATTTTATCTTCGCTAATGTACTCTTCAAATTGGAGGTCCAGAACTTCAATCATAAGGGGGAGGGAATTTTATACAAAAGTACTACTTACTTTCGAAAAAGTCATCTGTCTCCTAAATTTTACAAGTTGGTATTCGTTATATAACTTTGTGCTGTCTTAATGAACCCCAAGCATCCTTTGAAAAAGCAAATTCTCTTCCTCCTTCTTAGTATCGCGTATCACGCCGGTCATGCACAGTCGGTACCGTATGTGCGGGGCGACGGCGGGCCGGACATCAACCGGATTCTGATGGATCGGGGGATACAGATCAGCACCACGGAGGCTTTCAATCTCATGTATAATTTTCGGTTTGACGAGGCCGCGCGCGAATTCAAATGGCTGAAAGTGGAGTTTCCTGACCATCCCATTGGTGATTTTCTCCTGGGCCTGAACGAATGGTGGCGGATTGTACCCGATACCAAACAAACCCGGTTTGACGACGGTTGCCACCTGTACATGGACGAAGCGATACAGAAGGCCGAAAAGCTCCTTAAAAAGAATAAAAACCACAAAGAGGCCCTGTTTTTCCTTTGTGCTTCCTACGCCATCAAAGGGCGACTGTATGCCGAGCGTGAAAAGTGGGTGAAGTCGGCCTGGGCCGGCAAGAAAGCCATTAAATACCTGGACGACAGCCGGGGGGAAGAAAACATCAATCCCGAACTGCTGTTTGGGGACGGCGTATACAATTACTACTCGAAATGGATCCACGAAAACTATAAATCGCTCCGGCCTTTGCTTACCTTTTTCAGGAAGGGTAATAAAGAACTGGGTATAAAACAACTGGAGAATGTGGCCAATAACGCCTTTTATTCCCGTATGGAAGCCCGTTATTTCCTGGTACAGATTTATGCCATGGAAAAACAACCGGGGAAATCACTCCAGATGTCGGCCCAGATGCACCACATGTATCCCGACAATTCCTTTTTTCACCGTTTTGTAGCCCGGAATTCTTTTGCCCTGGGCCGGCTGAATGACGCGGAAGTCTACGCGAAAGAGCTCCTCCACAACGTAGACGGGAAAAAGTACGGGTACGGTGCCAATGACGGGCGTTACGGCGCCTACATCCTGGGATACATCTACCAGAACAAATACCGGAACAGCGCCGAGGCGAAGCATTATTATGCGCGCAGCATGGAATTCGCCCTGGAAAATGATTCCAAGGAAACCGGCTACTACGCCAGCGCCGCCCTCTCGCTGGGAAAGATCGCCCTGGCGGAAAAAGACTATCCGGGCGCAGTAAAATACCTTGGTGAGGCCCTGAAAAATTCAGACAAAAAGTCTTCTACCTACACCGAAGCCAAGACGGAGTTGGAAAACATGACCAAAATGCTGAAAGCGGCGAAAAAGAAATCAGGGAACCGGTAAAACCTTACTGCTTTTAAACGTAGACAGGATCACCATGGTCTGTGTGCCGGCCACCACCTCAATCTCGTTGATGGTTTCCATGATGAGGGTCTGGTAGGAAGCGATATCTTTGGCAATCACCTTCAGAAGGAAATCACATGATCCCGTAACATGATGACATTCAATAATTTCCGGAACTTTTTCGATGATTTTGACAAAGGTTTCTGTGATGGATTTCTTATGCCCGGAAAGGGTCACCTGTACAAAGGTCATGACGCCTAAACCTACTTTCTGACGATCCAGTTGCGCGTGGTAGCTTTCAATGATTCCGGCATTTTCAAGCTTTTTCACCCGTTCTAAAGTAGGGGCGGGCGATAAACCGATTTCCTTGGAAAGTTGCGCGTTAGTGATCTTGCCGTTACTCTGGAGAATCTCCAATAACTTCCGATCAATCTGATCAAGTTTTACTG
>JBEBRS010000323.1:0-3256 GCA_040394705.1 Leadbetterella byssophila | reverse complement strand
GCAAAATCCTGGTTTGCGTCCAGCATAGAATCCAGGGTATGGCCCGCAGGCCCGCGACTGACAAAGTTTTTGATCTTTTGTTTGGCCGGGACCCAAATTTGATCAGATTCAAAAATGAATAGGGTGTAGCGAATTCGACGATCCGTAGAAAGTCGGGATCACTGATTTTGGATTTATAATTGGCCGCAGCCTTCTTCGCGAAAACATCGATTTCCGGTCGAACCGCGAACTTGCGTTTTTTGGCTTCAGGCCATCTCGAAGCCGATTGTGTGATTCTTTCCAGCTGTCCTTTGGTGATCTCGGGATTTGCCAAAGAACGTTCGACCATCTCGCCCTGTATTGTGACCTTATAGTTCTTCAGAGCGGAACTTGACCACCAAGCCGTTTGCTCAGGGATCGATCCTCCGCCCCGGGCAATGCTGCCTCCGGAGCCCTGGAAGAAAATAGGAGTGATGCCCCGGCGGGTGCAAAGTCGATCCAATTTATGCATATTTTCGGCGATCTCAAGGCGGCTCTGCAGAACACCACTTTCTTTCGCGCTATCCGAGTAGCCCAACATGATTTCAAGGCGCGAGTTCCATTGTTTTTTTAATGCCGTTGATAAAATGGGGTCCCGGATCATTCCGGTCACTATTTTGACCGAGTTTTCAAGAGCCTCGGACTGTTCGAAGAGAGGTATAACCGGGATTTTGATCGCACCAAGGCTGTTTCGCAGCAAACGTCCCGCAATCTGAAGATGTAAGAGCTCTTCTGTCATGCTGACGATAAAACCGCGAACATACCAGCGTGGATGTCCGCCACGGGAAATCTGGGCAAGACGATCCAGCATGCGTTGGATCGCCAGACCTTTCCCTTGCGGACTGGATACAAGCACTTCAGAGGACTCGCGAAATTCGAGTGGAACGACCAAAGCCGGGAAAACATGTAAGGTGCTTTTCAGGTCCAAAAGCATGCCATGAAGAGCGCCAAAGGTTCTATCGTATTCACCGAGAAAGCGACGGGCATCTTGACGAAAGGTCTGCAGTCTTTTTCCGTCTCCGGCTTTGATGCACTTCAGGGTGCGTAGGCCTGCGCGCAGTTGCTCGAGTTTTCGTTCAAGCTCTTTT
This sequence comes from Leadbetterella byssophila, assembly GCA_040394705.1. Taxonomy (GTDB): domain Bacteria; phylum Bacteroidota; class Bacteroidia; order Cytophagales; family Spirosomataceae; genus Leadbetterella; species Leadbetterella byssophila_B. The sequence goes on along the minus strand of JBEBRS010000323.1, from coordinate 2,150 downwards.
GATCCTGAGATGTGCAGACTGTCCCGTACCTCTCTCAAACTTTGATCGATGAAACGGACAAGACCCTGTCTGGAGAGATTTAGGCTTTCAAGAAAGGTATTTTCGTCGACACCGGGATGGCCGTCTTTGTCTCCGCCAACCCAGCTGCGGATATAAATGGGCGCGAGGTCCCGTCCACAAGCCAGTAAACAGCGTAGAGTTTCGTCGCGTAAAAGTGTCGAGTAGATATGCTCGGCTTCGTCACGGACACGAGGTTTTTTTCCTCTGACGACAGGAAGTCGCCAGGCGACTTCGAGGTCATGCAGAAGATTCGAGCTTTCCGCCTGCGTGAAATGAATAACAGGTTTTTCCAGGATACGAGTCAGTTGATTCAAAATGCGGTGAAAGATCCAGATATTCTGCGGGGAGCGAGCTTCGGTGGGATGAGCCGTCAGAACATAGTGGATAGAATCCGGTGGTGTTTTTATTCCAGGCATCTGACGTTGACGGATCGCTTGACTGCGGTATGCATTTTCGCAGGCGTTCATAAGTTCTATCATCAATGTGAATGCACGGGCGATTTGATGTCGCTCTTTGGATGAGAGTTTTTCAAGTGCGCGGAAAGATTTGGCGAGTTCTTTTTGAGTCTGTCCAGCCGAAGAGCGCCGTAGATCCGCCATTTCAGCGCGAAGGCCTTCTATTCGAAGATAGGTTTTTTGTCCCAGTTCACGTTTTAAGACCTGCCCTAAAATTGTGACGCTTTGATGAACCAGCTCGCGAAGCCGTGGCGAGATCAAATCTTTATTTCCGTGTGTGTTTTTTGCTCTCATGCTGGAGAGACTAGCCGATATGGAATCCCAAAGCAAAACTGAGTATGAGAGCACCAAAAACAAAGCTGGCTAAGGCCGCCATGACAAATTGCCGCTCTTTAAGAAAGAGAACCGCGGTCAAAAGGACCCGAATGATCGGAAGAGAGATCAAACAGAACAGTCCTGCATACGAAAGAAGGACAGTGAAGTCCCTTTTTTCTATGGCTGTGGCAATGACCTGAAATAGGGGGAGCTCATGATACTGCGAGAATTGCGCAAAGGGATTGTTTCCGAGATCCAAATTAGCAAGCCAGCCAACCAGCATCAAGGCGCCTGCGACCAAAACTCCATAACGAAGAAATAGCGAAATGCGAATCTCAAGAATCTCGGTTTTTGTACTCATAGCTGAAGTCCTTTGGCGATCATTTGAATCGACATTACGAAGAGAACCACCACGAAGATCTTGCGAATCACGTCAGCGGGAAGTTTGGGCATCAAGGCCGCGCCAATCCACGAGCCTGCGATAATCCCTAAAGCCACAGGACAGGCGATTTCGGGACGAATATCGCCGCTAAGTAAATAGGCTCCCGCGCTTCCTGCCGCGGTCACCCCGATCATAAAGTTGGACGTGGCCGAAGAGACCTTCATGGGAACCTTCATCAATCCATCCATAGCGAGGACTTTGAAAACTCCGCTTCCAATGCCAAGTAGAGCGGACAAAACACCTGCGATAAACATAATCGCAAGACCGGCGGGAACACGGGCGACTTTATAAACGATCGAACCCAATCGATGGTCTTTGAATTTTCCATCGAGCTGAAGATACTCTGCCCAAGGATGATTGACGACCGCAAGATGATCCGTTCGCTTTCGGAGCATCATCACGGTGGAAAACATAAGTACGGCGCCAAAAAGCAGAAAGAGTCCGGAAGAGCTGATCTCTTTTGAAATCAGAAATCCGACGAGCGCACCAGTGACTGTGCCCACTTCAAGGACGACGGCGAGTCTCAAATTGGTAATATGATCTTTCAGATAACTGGCCGCGGCTCCTGAAGATGTCGCCACGACGGATATAAGGCTGGCAGCTACAGCGAAACGAATGTCCACGCCAAGAAGCAGGGTCAACGTGGCGACCACGATGATGCCGCCTCCTAAGCCCAATAAAGAACCCAAAAATCCCGCAAATACTGAGATCCCGACCAGAGTTAAGTGCTGCATGCTCAAATGTTTAGTCCTATCCTGGGGACTTGTCATCCTTTGGGCTTTTAGATATACTCATATTTGTCGGATCTCTAAAGTCCGATGCCTATGAGAAACTAAGACCTTTTCCATTCGAGTTCGGGAATCCTTTCTCTTCGAAAT
>JBEBRS010000322.1:0-3287 GCA_040394705.1 Leadbetterella byssophila | reverse complement strand
AGTCAACAAGGCGGCGCAGGCCCTGGGCTACCAGTCAAACCGCTTTGCCAGCAATCTCCGGAAGCAGAGAACCCAGACACTCGGGGTGATAGTACCCCGTCTGAACTCCTTTGTGATGTCTTCCATCTTGTCCGGTATGGAGCGGGTGGCCAATGAAGCCGGGTACAATCTCATTATCAGCCAGTCTCTGGAACTGGAAAAGAAAGAAATAGAGAACGCGCGCACCATGTTCAACAGCCGGGTAGATGCCCTGCTGATTTCCCTGGCATTCGATACCGATACCTTTGATCATATTGCCCCTTTTATCAAGAAGAAGATCCCGGTGGTGTTTTTTGACCGGGTGCTGGATCACCCCTCCTGCACGAGCGTGGTGATCGATAATTTCAGGGACGGGTACGAGGCGACCCGCCACCTGGTGGAGCAGGGGTGCCGCAATCTCCTGCATGTTACCGGAAGCCTGAAGCGGAACGTGTACCGCGATCGCCTCAGGGGCTTTGAAACCGCGGTAAGGGAATTCGGACTGCCCTATACGGAAAGCTCCCTTCTGATTACCCAGTTCGATGCCGACGCGCCGAACGCCGTGATTGAAAGAGTAGCGTCCATGTCCACGCCGCCCGACGGCATATTTTTCACGAACGACGCCTGCGCCGCTTCTACCATTATATTGTTGAAAAAAGCCGGATACCGCGTTCCGGAAGATATTGCGGTAGTTGGGTTTAACGACGACCCCATTTCAAAAGTGGTAGAACCTAATCTCACCACGGTGCATTACCCCGCCATGGAAATGGGAGAAATAGCCGTGCAAACCATTATCAGCCACCTGGAAGGCAACCTGAACGTGAACCAGGGAAGCGCCATTGTACTGAGGTCGGAGATGGTGGTGCGGGAGTCGTCGCCACGGAAAATAATGATCAATGATTAATGGTCAATGATTAATGGTCAATGATTAATGGTTAATGGTTAATGGTTAATGGTTAAAGTTAAAGGTTTGTGTATTCCTTCATTAACCATTAACCATTAAAAATTAACCATTAAGTTCTACATGCGTTTAGTATTTCCCTTGTCATAAAGCAGCTTCTTTCCTTTCTCTTCGGATTTGCGAAATTCCCGGGTATCCTGATCGTCTACCCGCTGGGGGAAAAGAATACCGTAGAGGTGGTCGATTTCGTGCTGGAAAATGACCGCGGTAAAGCCTTCGATGACCTCCGTGAAATAACCGCCCTCCAGGGTGTTGTAAGTGATCTGTATGGCATAACTCCGGATCACATCGTCGCGCATATCCGGAATGGAAAGGCACCCTTCGGTCCCCAGCTGAAGCAGGTCTGATTTCCAGGAGATCTTCGGGTTTACATAGAATTCAAAAGGTTCACCTGCTTTGTCGAACCGCTTTACCCAGATCAGGTTCCGGTTGATGCCTACCTGGGGCGCGGCAATTCCCACGCCGTTGGTGCTGGTATCGGTGACGGAAAGGTACATCCGCCGGGCCAGCAGGGGCAGCAGAGGGTCATCAAAAGCGATGTCTTCCGACACGGCAGTCAGTATTTTGAAATCTTCGGGGTCGGTGGTCTGGGTCACCCTCAGCATCCGGTCCGTATCTCCGCTCGTGATCAGGGCCTTTTCCGCTTCTGAAAAGCGGGAGTTATTTTGTAATTTCGGAAAGTTTCCCTGGCCAAAAGCCTGTGAGGAGATGAAAAGAAACAGAAGCAGTCGGAACATCATTACCGGTTTAATCGGGGTGAAATTACGAATTCATTTTGTGTTTACACAAATACAGCCTGGGTTTTGACCCGTACCGTGAGGTTATACCAGTGGGCCGTATATTTTTTCAAGATCCTCGCAGCTTTGTCTGGCGTATTCCTGCGTAATATAAAAACAGTGAAGTTCACAAAGTGTAAACAGGGCTAAGGTTACATAGGCGGTAGCCCAGAGTAGATTGCTTCCGATGTGTTGATGCGATAATATCCAGAACTGGACCACCAATATAGGGAGGAAAATATAGCTTGCGCTCCGCATGGTAAGAGTATTTCTGTACTTTTTATTGGCTACCCAAAACCGGGAAATGATGATCAGCGAGAATAACAGCGACACCATCGTCATGAATACTCCTGCCGTGAATGCGTCAAAAGCGTCAAATACCAAGTAAAAAAATGCACCGGCTAGTAGGGTATATGCCACTTTAGGGAATCTGAACCAGGACAACCTGGTCTGCTTTCTTAACGACGAATACCGGGAGCGGAGAGAGTTGCGGAAAGAGTTCTCCAGCTCATTGAAACGCCAGTACTCAAATTCAGACTGCATTTCTGTAAAATTTTTATCAAAACCTTTCTCCGGATCTTCGGCTAATTTCTCTTCCATCCGGCAGGCCATATGATCGAGAATCTCCAGCTGAAGATCTACAGAGGAAAGCCCTCTTTTGCGGATAAATGCTTTGATATTCACAAGTTGATCATGCGTTAGTTTCATACCGGTTTTAGATTAAGTATTTGCTGCAAACTGTCGAGGAAAATCCGGACATCGGAAACCCTGGAGCTGGCCTCGTTTTTCCCGCTTCGAGAAAGAGAATAGTATTTCCTTGCCCTGCCGTCCACAAGTTCGGTACTGGTCTCCAGTAAGCCCCCGGCCTCCAGTTTATGAAGGGCCGGATACAGCGCACCTTCTGTAATTTGAAACTCGCCGTGGCTCATTTCTTTGACGGTTCGGCTTATTTCATAGCCATACATACGACCATGAATCTCAAGGAGGCGAAGAATGATCACCTGAAGGCTCCCTTTTAGCAGATAGGATGAATTCATGCGCAAATATAATTATAAATTACATATATAAGATGTTTAGGTATGGTTTTTTTTAAGTAAAGTGTAAACAGTACCACAAAGTTACAAAACAGGCAGGGATATTTATTTCAAACCTGCTTACAGTTGATCAATGGAAACCCTTTTATTCTCCTGCACCTTTTTGAAATAAGAAGGCGTAAATCCGGTTACTTTTTTGAACTGGTTGCTGAGGTAGGCCTCACTGCTGTAGCCCATCTGAAAGGCGATTTCCTTGAGAGAAAGTTCCCCGTAAGCAATCAGTTCCTTGACCCGCTCTATCTTGTGGCGGATATGAAATTTTTCGATGGTGGTACCGGTCACTTCGCTGAATACCGTACTGATATGTTTGTAGTCCTGGTTCAGTTCTTCGCTGATCAGGTCGGACAGGTTTCGTTTGTGAAGCGCATCCGGGTGGTGATGCACCGACAGGATAATGACATTTTTTACCTGTTCTACCAGTTGCCTTCGTTTATCGTC
>JBEBRS010000321.1:0-3297 GCA_040394705.1 Leadbetterella byssophila | reverse complement strand
GGCGCACGGCGGACCGCAGTTACGTAAAGTACGGTAATTTAAAGGATATCAGCTGCATATAAGATAAGATTGGCCGTCAAATGTAGGTTTCCCTATAGGCAAAATGTAGGGTTTCGTAGATTTTCCCGCCCTTTCTTTCCCTGTAATTTTACATGCATTAAATGGCAGACCTCTAATTCTATTAAATAAGAAAAACAATGAAAGAAACTATTCAAAATTATGTGATTACGCATAAGCTCGGAACCAAAGCCAACCAGGTGGAGGAGTTCGACTTTACCAGGCATTCTATGCTTACGATTGGTCGTGCGGCAACGAACGATATCCGTTTTGACTCTGACCTGGACACCCTGGTGAGCCGGGAGCACGCGCGTATTGTACGGGAGTCGGAGAGTCCGCTGCGGTTTATTATTGTAGACAATAACAGCAAGAACGGCGTCTATATCCGGGGGAGTAAGGTAGAGGGTTCCGCGGCGCTGGTTCCGGGCGATGAAATAGAGCTTGGAAAGGGCGGTCCGGTGGTGGTATTTGATGTTCATCCCCGTCCGAAAAGCGCTATGGCGGAGACGCGGGTGGTGGATATACCCGCGGCTACCCGCGAACACGAAGCGGCGGTGTCTGGGGGCGGTATCGGAAAACAGACCCTGGAGCGGGCGTTGAAATCTGAGCAGCAGAAATCGAACCGGAAAATGCTGGTGGGACTGGCCGCGGCGCTGATGATTGCAGGAGCGATAGGGTTTGTGGTGTGGAAGAATAACGAAAAGACCGGGCGGGACTCAGACCGGGAAATGACCCAGCAACTGGATTCCCTGAGGGCTCTGGTACATCAGAAGCAAAACGCAGGAGAAAGCCTTTCTCCCGAAGAAATTGTGGCGCTGAACGAAGACCGTGTGGTGAAAATAGAGACGAGCTGGCAGCTTTTCGACCCGGAAACCAGCGATGAAATCTGGCATGTGTATCTTCCTGTAAAAGCAAGCGACGGCAGCGTGCAATATACCGCGGCGTACGTGCAAAACGCCCAGGGGAAAATTGAGCCTTATATTGACGTGAAACGCAATGTGGAGATGGGTATCCCTATCGGCATGGCGGGTCTGGCCGGCTCGGGGTTTGTGATTTCTGAAGACGGTTTTATCCTGACCAACCGGCACGTGGCCACGGTGTGGAATTCCAGGTATTCGTTCACCAATTATTCTTTCCCGGGAATACTTCTTAATTCGGAAGGCAAATCTACGGGGCATTCGGTGTACTTCCAGGACGTAGCAAGCTGGGTGCCATCGGAAGCGACTATGCTGGGAGGCCGCGCTTTAAATCATAAGTTGGAAGGCCGGAATACGAACCTGAAAGTAACCTTCACCAATACCTCCCTGCGCAGGAACGCCACCGTAGAAGCGGTATCGGATAAGCATGACGCGGCGATGATCAAAGTGGCGGTGCCTCAAAAACTTCCTTTTGTGGAACTCCTGGACAATTACGATGAAATTAAATCGGGCCAGACGGTTACGGTAATGGGCTTCCCCTCGGTGGCACCTGAAATGTATGTAGTGAGGCGGTCGAGCGACGGCCTAAAGCCCACGGCAGAATTTAACACGGTGCCGGTGCCTACGGTGACCCCCGGTAACGTGGGGCGGCTGATCCGGTGGTCACCGGAAAGCATGAACCTGTACAGTACGTTCGGCGACTGCTACCAGCTGACGATTAACGCTACGGGCATGGGCAACAGTGGAGGCCCGCTATTCGACAACAAAGGGCGTGTAATCGGGATATTTTATTCCCGAAGTACGGATCAGGCAGGTACCCAGATTACGTTTGCCGTTCCTATAAAATACGGCTTGGAACTGATGGGGAATAAGAAAGTACTGTGATCAAATCAAGCGTGTATGTTTTGGAGAAAGTGGTTTTCAGGCACGAAAGAAAGTCTTCAGGATGAATTAAAGGTAGTGATACTCACCGATACGGGACAGGTACGCTCCAATAACGAAGACAGTGCCAAGTTCATCAAGCCTTCGCGCAGGCTGGGGCATCTGGGCTACCTGGGTATCCTGGCCGACGGCATGGGCGGGCATCATGCCGGGGAGGTGGCTTCTTCCCTGGCGGTGGAAACCATCGCGGAAGAGTATTACAAGAAGGGTGCAGACCCTGAAACCGGACTGTACATCGCGTTTTCGAAAGCTAACCGCCAGATCTGGCACAAGGCCAAGACCTCTCCCGCATTTCAGGGTATGGGTACCACATGTACGGCGGTGGTGATCTTTAATCGCAGGGTGTATCTCGCCCACATTGGCGACAGCCGGCTATACCTCTTCAAAGAGGGTATGCTTACTCAGCTCTCTACCGACCACACTTACGTTCAGGACCTGCTCAAACAGGGAGTTATTACGCCAGAAGAAGCACAGGTTCACCGCGACCGCAACGTACTTACCCGGGTAATGGGTACTCACTATTCCATGCGCGCGGACATCCTCGAAATTCCGCAAACTTTTGAAAAAGGAGACCGTCTGCTGCTTTGCAGTGACGGTCTCTATGATTATTTCTCCCGGGAAGAACTGGCCGAATTCCTGGCCGAACCTCTGCTTTCTGTGGCGGCTCAAAACCTGGTGGACGCCGCTAACCGAAGAGGGGGGTACGATAATATCACCCTGGTACTGATCGAAAAAGTTCCTTCTGAACTCGCAGAGCCTTTAACACCGACACGGGAAACCTATTTGCCATGATCCGCAATTATCACATAGAAAACCTGATTGGCGAAGGCGGCATGGGGGTGGTGTATAAGGCTACTGACCAAACCCTGGAAAGAACGGTAGCCATTAAAATTCTTCATAACCACCTGGTTAGAGACCCTGTTTTCTATGAGCGTTTCCGGAACGAGGCTATTCTTCTGGCCCGCCTGAATCACCCCAATGTGACCACCCTGTATAATTTTTCCACAGAGCGGGAGCAGAGCTTCATGGTGATGGAATACGTGGAGGGGGTGACGCTGGAACAACTGCTCAAAAAAGAAAAGGTATTGTCGGCCGAGGCCGTGGTGCGGATCATCAGCGCGGCAGCCAAAGGCTTACAGCATGCCCACGACAAGGGCATTTTTCATCGCGACATCAAGCCTTCGAACATCATGATCTCGGAAAAGGGCGAGGTCAAATTGATGGACTTCGGTATTGCCAAGCTGAAAGGCTCTACTTCACTGACCCGGGTGGGCAGTATTATCGGTACCCTGGAGTATATGGCGCCCGAGCTGTTGAGTGGCAGTACCCCGTCGGTGGCTTCCGACCTGTATGCGATGGGCATCGTGATGTATGAACTGCT
>JBEBRS010000320.1:0-3340 GCA_040394705.1 Leadbetterella byssophila | reverse complement strand
TCGACTTTTTTATTTGGTACGGTTGAGTCCTTTTGCAATGAGACTCAGCCTGGAAAAATAAAATGACCCCTCAACAGGCGTGGTTTATGAACTCCGGATAATAAATAATGAAGATTCCGGTCAATCAGTTGCCGCTTTTAGAACAGAATTCTATATTGTGGATAAATCTACACTTTAATATATGTCAAAAGAAATTGTTAACCCGCACGATAAATTGGTCAAACAGCTCCTATCGCAGAAAGAGCTGGCTATAGACTTCTTTAAAGAAGCCCTGCCTCAATCTTTGGTTAGTCATATCAAATTTGAAACACTGACTCCGTTGGATACTTCATTTATCAGCCAAAAACTGGAAGCCTATTATTCCGATCTGATATGGAGTGTTCAAATGAATGACCGGCGTAATCTGAAAATCAGTATACTACTGGAGCATAAAAGCTATGCCGACCCCAACACCGCCTTCCAACTGTTGGAATACCTGGCTTGTGGCTATCTGAAACAACGTCGTGAAAAGAGAAAACCCGAACCGATTGTACCCATATTGTATTATCACGGGAAACACAACTGGAAATTCAAGCCTTTGGAGTCCTTTTTTCAAGATTACCCAGATTCTCTCAAGGCCTACCTGCCTACCTTTCTCACCGAATATGTTAATCTCCACGATTTATCAGCAGAAGAGATCCTGAAGTTCCGCAACGGATTAATCAGTAGTGCGCTGATGATCCAGAAATATTTCCATTATCCACAACATCTCAGTTCACATATTCTGAGTATTCTTGAAAAACTCCGCCCCTATTTGCACTCGAACCATATTGAATCTATCTTTGTTTATTTAGGAGAAACCGGCCTGGAAGATTCCGTATTAGAAGAGGCCGTTAAAAACTTACCTAACGACATGAGCGCACGAGTGATCACATTACGGGAGCAATTATTTTCTAAAGGGAGAGAAGTTGGCAAAAAAGAAGGAATAGTTGAAGGCATAAGCAAAGGGCATGAGCGTTCTGTGGCACAAACCATCCTGAATGCTTTTGATGCCGGTATTGATTTACCCACTATCCGGGTTATTACCGGCGAAAGTGAAGAAAAGATTCTGCATATCCTGAAACAAAACTGCCGGGTGGTCTAGGTGTTGGCAAACCTGAAGCAATTTTCAGCACATTATTAAACTCAAACAACACGAAAAGCTCCCACCAAGCCCTCAAAACAACCACACCCCCAGCACTGCCCCCACCACCGGCGCCAGCACCGGTATCCAGGCGTACCCCCACTGGCTGTCGCCTTTTCCCTTTATAGGAAGCAAGAAATGTGCCAAGCGGGGGGCAAGATCCCGCGCGGGATTAATGGCATAGCCCGTGGTGCCGCCCAGGGCGTTACCGATCACAAAGACCAGCATCCCCACCAGGAAAGGCCCCAGGCCCGAACCCTCGGTAGCATAAATAGACGACACCCCCACCATGAGTACAAACGTGCCGCTCATTTCAGCAAAAAAGTTGGAAGGCGTATGCTTAATGGCCGGTCCGGTAGCGAATACCGCCAGCTTGTCGCCCTGGTCTTCCGTCACCACCCAATGCGGATAGTAGAAAAGATAGGTGGCGACGGCGCCCAAAAAAGCCCCGATCATCTGGGCCAGGATAAACGACGGCACCGAAGACCAGTCGCCCGACTGCACCGCAAAACCTAGGGTAAGTGCCGGATTCAGATGCGGTGCAGGACTACCGAATTTCTGGGCTACAAAAACACCGGTCATCACCGCCAGTCCCCAGGCCGTGGTGATCACGATCAGCCCCGAGTTATGGCCTTTGGTTCCTTTGAGCAGCACATTGGCCACCACCGATTCCCCCAGAAAAATTAAAAAAAAAGTACCGATAAGCTCACCCAGGAAAGGAGAAGGCTGCATAAATGTAATTTTAAGGTTGAAGTATCCCCGCCAGACATCCATAAAGGTTCAAATGCCTGATTTGGGATTGTGGAGCAATTTAGTAATTTTGCAACTTAATATCCAATTTATGTCTTCAAAATCGTTAAAAGCCGTTTCCCCTGTAGACGGAAGGTACAGCAGCCAATCGGCCGAACTCGCGGATTATTTTTCAGAATTCGGGCTGATCAAATACCGTGTCAGAGTAGAGATCGAGTACTTTATCGCCCTCTGCGAACTGCCCCTGGAGCAGCTGAAAGGCTTTGATAAAAAGGTATTTCCGGCCCTGAGAAAACTGTACACCGACTTTACGGAAGAAGACGCTGCCTCAATTAAGGAGATCGAAAAAACCACCAACCACGACGTGAAAGCGGTGGAATATTTCATTAAGGCGCGCTTTGAAGCATTGGATATCGCTGAATTTTCCGAATTTATTCACTTCGGACTCACCTCCCAGGATATCAACAACACGGCTATTCCGCTTTCGATGAAGGAAGCGCACGAGAATGTGCAATCGATTGCGTACACTGCGATACTCGACCACCTCAACCGCTTCGCTACCGAGTGGGCCGATGTACCGATGCTGGCCAAAACCCACGGGCAACCCGCCTCCCCCACCCGCCTGGGCAAGGAGATGAAGGTGTTTGCAGAGCGGCTGGAGAAACAACTGGGCATGCTGAACCAGGTGGTTTATGCCGCCAAATTCGGCGGAGCCACCGGTAATTTCAACGCCCACCACGTGGCCTACCCCAAAACCGACTGGGTGGAATTCGGCAATCACTTTGTGAACGATATTCTCGGACTGAGCCGTAGCCAGACCACCACCCAAATCGAACATTACGACTACCTGGCCGCCTATTTCGATAACCTGAAACGGATCAATACCGTGCTGCTCGACTTCGCAAGGGATGTGTGGCAGTACGTGTCGATGAACTACTTCAAACAAAAGATCAAAGCCGGAGAAGTGGGTTCTTCCGCTATGCCCCACAAGGTAAACCCCATCGACTTTGAAAATGCAGAAGGCAACCTGGGCATTGCCAACGCTCTCTTTGAGCACTTCGCGGCCAAATTGCCCGTTTCCCGTTTGCAACGCGACCTCACCGACTCTACCGTACTGAGAAATGTAGGTGTACCCCTGGCCCATACCCTCATCGCACTGAAATCTTTGCTCAAGGGAATGAACAAACTGGAACTAAATCCGGCGGCGATCCACCACGACCTGGAAGAAAACTGGGCGGTAGTAGCCGAAGCCATTCAAACCATTCTGCGGCGCGAAGGTTACCCCAAACCCTACGAAGCCCTGAAAGACCTTACCCGTAAAAACGAGAAGATCACCGAAACTTCCATCAAGGCCTTCATCGAAGACCTCAAAGTTTCCGAAAAAACCAAATACGAACTGAAACAGATTACCCCGTTTAATTACACGGG
>JBEBRS010000319.1:0-3344 GCA_040394705.1 Leadbetterella byssophila | reverse complement strand
CGGAAAGCGCCGAAGAAGAACCGCCCGCTTCCTGAGCGATCACGGCCTTGGCGGAAAAGACGCAGAAAAAGAGAAGGGCGGCGGCAATTCCGGCGATCAGGCGAAAGAGCCGGGAAGTGGGCTGCGTGGCCGTGCCCGCATGGATATGTGTTGGAGTCATTGCGTCTTTCTTGTGGGGGCGACTAGCCCTCCGGTAACCGCTCATACAGATCGACAGAATACTTGAAACAAGGCCTCGATCAACCGGGCAAAACCCCCAAAATCTGCGGATTTTCAGGATACTTCATTCCTACGGAGCAAGAGCGCCGGAGTTACCGGTAGGCCCCAGCGTCTTGAGGGTGACCCGGAAAATGATGGAATTGTCCGGTTCATAGTCGCGGTCACGATAGAAGGACTGGTCGAAGCCGAGCGATATGTCGATACACTCATCCTCATAACCGATGCCAAGGCGATTCGAGACGGTGCGGTTGTTGGAGAGGTCGCGCCTTGTCTGGCCATAGACCCGCCAGTAATCATTCAGCTTCACCACGCTACCCGCGTAGATTTCCTCACGCGACCGGAAGTTGATTGTCTGATCGGCTGCGAAATAGGCATAGCCGAATTCGGCCAGAACAGGGCCTTCGCGCGCCATCAGCGTCACTTCATTGCGCCGGATTTTGTAGCGGTCATCGTCGAGGCGGAAGCGATAGACAGCAACGAGGTCCTTGTTTGGCGAGACCATGACACGTCCCACATAGTCGGAGGATTCGTCCCGCAGGCCGGAAGCGGCGGGCAAGCTGTCATTATCGCCCACCCGGAAGCTCTGGCCGAAAATGGCGTTCGCCTGGCCACCATCCGGCATGAAGATCGAGTAGCGCACGCCCACATTTGCGCGGAACCCTGTCTCCCAGCGGTCATAGCCAGCGAACCGGTCTTCTGAGAAGAGATTGGTGTCGTCAAACTCGAAACTCAGCGAGTCTTCATCGGGGATTTCGATCGTGTTGCCCACATTGGGAGAATAGACGACCTGCGCAATAGGCTCAACAACCTGCCGGATGCCGCCATCCGTGCGGACAAGCGGGTAGCTCCACTCCGTGCCAATTGTCGGCAGGCCGCGGGCGATTGTCGCGTCTTCGAGATTGGTTGCGGGCAGGGCAGGGTTTGGAACATCTTCCACAGAATAGAGATCGCCGCGCAGGCTGCCGAAGAGGCGATAGACGAAGCCGCCAGAGGTGGTTTCGCGCCTGTTCCAGTTGATCTGGCTGGTAATGCGCCGGGATTTTGCGCCGATCTCCCTCTCCAGGACCATTGCATTGGCGGAGAAGCCAATCCGGCCGCCGAAATAGAGCGTCGGATGCGAATAATTATATTGCAGGATGGGCGCGACCCAGGGTGTCGTATCCGGATTGTCCGTCGCAAGCAGGCCGCGGAAATAATAGGCATCCGCCGTGAAGCTGTTACGCCCGTCGACATAGGTGGCGTTCAGATTGTTCACGAGATCGGTCTGATGCGACAGGTCATATTTTCGGAGATAGGTGTCGTCGGTCGCCAGTTCGGAACGGAAGCCCCAGCTCCAGTTCTTGTCTATATCGAAACGGCCATCGCCAAACCGGCTTCCGCGAAAATTGTCATCGCCCGGCGTGCCAGGTGTCTGTGTTTCCGGCCAGGTTGCGGTACCGAACATCTTCATCCGGCCGCTCTCGAAACGCTGGCGGTATTCCCCCTGATAGACAATACCTTCTTTTGTCGTGAAGCGGGGAATAAGGGTCGCATCTTTGTCAGGAGCAATCGCCCAAAAATAGGGGATTTCTGCCTGCTGCCCGAGATCGGTCGAGCTTGAGAAGCTTGGCGGCAGAAAGCCGGACTGCCGCTTCACGGTCGGATCAGGCTGGGAGAAGTAAGGCACGTAAAGAACCGGGACGCCGTAAATTTCCATGAAGGCGTCTTCATAGATAATCCGCTTCTCTTCCTTGTTGTGGATGACGCGAAACGCCTTGATCTGCCAGAGCGGTTTTGTCTGACCCTTTTCCTCACAAATATCGCACGGGCTGTAAACGCCACGATGCAGCGTTGTCATGTTGCCGCCGCTTCGCGTGACATTGGCACCGGCAAGCCGCGAATTGTCGGAGAGCAGTACGCGCAGCGTGTCGATCACGCCATCGCGCATCTCATTGCGAAGCACTATGTGATCGGCAAAGGCCACGTCCCCCTGCGGGTCGAGGAGGGAGACATTGCCATCGGCGGTAACAACACCGCTCTTCTCATTATAGGTCACGCGATCGGCAAGCAGCACACGCTCGCCATAGGCAAGTTCCACATTGCCAGAGGCAGTAACAATGCCGGACTCACGATCATAGGTAAGCTCGTCCGCCTGCATGAGAACTTCGCCGGAATCCGGAAAAGTGGCATCAGACGCTGCCGCCGGGCGTATTTGGGAGATCTGCGCGCTTGCAGGAGAGGCGTCCATTGCAGCCATCGCCCCCGCCCCCAAAGCGGCCAGCAGCAATGCGCGGCGCAGGCCCCCGAAATCCATCGAAACTCCTTCGATCACCTTTTTGCCCCGCCCCCTGATCGCGAGTGAGAATCGCCCAACAAGGCAGGCGCAAGCCCGAGTTTTAACCGTCTTCCAGGTGAAAGAGAACCGCAAGGCCCAAAAGTGTCACCACAATGGAAGGCGCCCAAGCGGCGAGCGCGGCGGGCAGAATACCCGATAGGCCAAGCGCAATGGAGAGATTCCCCAGAAAATAGACCAGAAACCCGGCAGCCACGCCCCCGAGTATCATGGTTAGTGTACCGCCCATCCGGGTTACCCGCATGGAAAAGATGGCCGCCACCACAACCATGGTCGCCAGCATGGCAGGGGTCGCAAGAAGCTGGTGGAAATAAATGTTGTACCGCCGGGCCGAGAACCCAGCCGCTTCGGCCGTCGCTATGAATTGCGGCAGCTCCCAGAAAGAGATGGTCTCTTCCCGCGCAAAGCTCTCCTCGACCTGCTTCTCCGTCAGGCTGGTTTCCTGTTCATAGGTGTCGTAGTGGCGCGGTTGATCGCCTTCCATCAGCAGCCATACGTCCGAAAGCTCCCAATGGCCGGGCCGGAGCGAGGCTTCTGCCGCATCAATCCGTCCGAGAAACCGGTCCGAGGCGCCATAGAGATAGATCGTGACGCCCTCAAGATTGAGGCCCGCACCATCCGTTTTCAGAGCATGCACGACCGACTGGCCGTTGGAATCCGCCTGGCGGAGCCACAATCCATTAGTTGAGACGGCAACGAAGCTGGTCTGCTGTTCGAGGTATTTGGCTTCAAGCTGGCCATAGCGCATCGCAAGAGTTGCCGCCACGGGGTTGTAAACCGTGATGATGAACGC
>JBEBRS010000318.1:0-3392 GCA_040394705.1 Leadbetterella byssophila | reverse complement strand
CGACCAGTGGGGCAATATCACCACCGGTACTGAACTTATCCGCCGGAAAGAAAATGAAAACGACGAAAATGCGAACTATTCGGCGTTTGCCCTCACCACTCCTCTCCTGACCAAAGCTGACGGCACCAAATTCGGCAAATCGGAAGGCGGAAACGTGTGGCTGGATGCCGACCTGACCAGTCCTTACGAATTTTATCAGTTCTGGATCAACCAGAACGATGCCGACCTGCCCCGGCTGCTGCGGGTGTATTGTTGCTACCTCACCCGCGAAGAGATTGAAGCCCTTGAAGCAGAACACGCCCAGGCCCCCCACCTCCGCGTAGCCCAAAAAGCGCTGGCGAAAGAAGTCACTGTGATGGTGCACGGACAAGAAGCCTACGAAACAGCCGTAAAAGCATCGGAAGTTTTGTTTGGAAAAGCTACCCTCGAGACCTTGAAAAGCCTGGACGAAAAGACCTTCCGGGAAGTGTTTGCCGGGGTGCCTCAGACGGTGGTGAAGCAGTCTGACCTCACTGCGGAAAGCAATTTACTGGAGCTTATTTCAGTACTTTCCAATAACGAGATTTATCCGTCTAAAGGAGAAGCCCGGAAAGCCATTCAGGCCAATGCCGTGAGTGTCAATAAGGAGAAGACCCAAAACGATAAGCTTCCGGTTTCGGATATCGCGCTGCTGCATGGCCGGTATATCCTCATTGGGAAGGGCAAGAAGAATCATATTGTAGAGATCGTATAAAGGGGGGATTTCAGGTTAAGGCCACTATCATAAGTGCCCTTCCCCTGTCACCCTGAGCTTGTCGAAGGGCACCCTGAGCCTGCCGAAGTGCGAAGGGCGCAATATTATCTTACTCTACTGCGTAAAATCGCTTCTTCAAAATCAGGTAAGACAGGATCAGCCCCACTCCTGAAAACACCCAGGCCGGAATTTTAAACATAATCAGGATAGCAAGGCCCAGCCCTGAAAAGAACAACACCTGGAAACCTGCCTCTTTATCCCCTGCTATAAACGCCTGGTAATGAAAGAGGAATACGGTAACTGACCACAGGAAGAAAAACTGCACCAACCCTTCTCCCACCCCCAGGGCCATCGGGAAGTTCCGGGCCAGTACCACGGCTTCTGGAAGTATGATAACCCCCAGGGTCAGTACATAGCCCCCAAACCACTCCAGGACCGAAAGCGGCATATTCCGGTAAGTATCAAAATAAATTCTTTCGAAAAAGTGCAGGTGCTGTAAGATCACACTTTGTCCAAAACCGGCCAGCAGGCACCCGAGAGAGATCAGGCGAGCATCATACTCATCGGTAGGAAACAGGAAGCACACCCCCATGAGTACCAGGGCTGTAAAGCCTTTGGTGATCAGAAAAAGTACGGTCTGGCGCACAAGCAGATAACGGGGATAGAACAATACCCGGGGGGTACGAAAACGCAAACCGAAGTATTTTCGGGCGACGTTCTGGCTGCTGTTGAACCTTCGTATCTTCCATTCAAGAATCAACGCTCCAGTCAACACGAGCAAGCCATTAACCCCCACGATAACCCCCAGGGAAAGCCACTCCCGGTACTCAAAAGCCAGGGCCATCATGGGCAGAGCATACAGAAATGTGAGCTGTATCAGCGCAAAAATCATCACCAGGAAAGCCCGGAAACGCGGATAGGCAGGAAACGCAAGCAGATGATACAGGAATTCGTTTTGACGAAGCGTCAGGGCGCGCACAGCAAAGGAAATCACTTTTGCCCCATGCAACACCCATACCAGGCAGAAGGCCAAAAGTACAGAGAGGCTTCCCAAGGCCTGGTTCATGAGCGCGAGGTGTTCCGTAGCCCTCAGAAAACCGAAAGCAAACATCATCACGGCAAAAATAAAAATAGCATTCTGACGGTAATATTCCTTTACAATGGTCAGGTACAGAATCCGGATCATACCCTGAAAATAGTTTGGTTTTCTACCTGGTAGGTATGCGCCAGAGGCAATTGCTCCGGAACAAAGTCCTGGTGGGAAGAAAGAAGAAACGAAACGCCGTTTTTTTCATGAAATTCACGGATCATCCCGTAGATCAGGTCTATACTCTCCCGGTCTAAAGTGATCAGAGGTTCATCCAGGATGATCAGGCCGGGTGTACCGACAAACGCGGAAATAACCGCCACCTTTTTTAACATGCCGCTGGAATATGTACCGCAAGGGTTCTTCCAGTAGGCGGGTACATCCAGTCGTTCCGCCAGGCTTAGCAATTCTTCCGCCGACCCCCGTTTAGCCCGGGCTATAAAGCTCAGGATATCGTATCCGCTCAGGAATTCCGGATAAAGCGGCTCGGCTTCACTCATATTCACACGTAAGCGGTATGCCACAGGCTGCTCTTTCTGGTCAATGTCTTTCCACGATATTTGTCCTTCAAAAGGCACAATACCTGCCACCGACCGAAAAAAAGTAGACTTCCCGGACCCGTTCGTTCCCTTAACCCAGTGAATTCCGGGCGGTATCAACAGTTCCTCTACCGCCAGGATTTTTTTCCCCGAATAACTCTTGGTGAAATTTTGTATTTTCAGCATCAAGGCTTACTTATAAGAATATCACAAGGTAAAGCTAATATTAGGCACTTTCAAGCCTCAGCGGATGAATTTGTTGAAATATGGCCGATTTTCCGGCCATTTCTTCCTCAATATCATGATCATCCTGAAGACCAAGCCAGAATTTCGCAGAATTCCCAAAGAAAACACTAAGTCTTATGGCCGTGTCAGCAGAAATTCTTCGGTTACCTTTTATAATTTCAGAAACGCGGGTTTGCGGGATGCCCAATTCTTTTGAAAGCCGGTACTGAGAGATATTCAAAGGAATCAGAAACTCTTGCAAAAGCACTTCGCCGGGGCTAATATTTTTTAACTTCTCCATAATTATTTAATGATAATCCTGAATTTCCCGGAGGAGCTTCTTAGATACTTCTCCATTCCAAATTTTCTGTGTTTCTTTAGTTCCGAAGGAGACAATCATACCCTTTTACGTTACTAACGTCAAACGTAAGTAAAAAATTCAATAATATAAAATCTATCCCCGAAAATCGTACCGGCCTCCTTTCTAAAAATGATAAGAGATGCGGGGCAGGCCTGTTGTAAATTTGTATCATAAAAAAAATCAAAAATATCTGTAACAAAACCCTCCTGTTGCAGTTAACTCTACAAAACTCACAGAAAAGCTATTGAACTCGTTAACTGACAATGCCCTGATGCTGAAAGTAAAATCCGGCGACCTGGACCGGATGGGCTTGCTGTTTGAAAGGCATTACAAACCGCTGTTCGGTTTCCTTTACCGGATGACGGCCGATAAGGAAAGCAGTGAAGACATGGTTCAGAATGTTTTTCTCAGGATGCTGAAATACCGTCATACCTTCAAAGGTGACGG
>JBEBRS010000317.1:0-3395 GCA_040394705.1 Leadbetterella byssophila | reverse complement strand
ATCAATGTGCCGCCGTCGCGATCGCACTACACCGGTGTGCTGACGCTCAAGCAGGTACCGTCCGAGTCAGTCTGCGAGGACGCCAAGGAGTACTGGCTGGTCCAGGACCATGCCTACAAGCTGTACCACATCGTCGACGGCCAGCAGCGACTGACGACCTTCGTCATCTTCCTGCAAGCATACGTTGATTTCGTTCGCTCGCTGCCTGAAAATCACGGCAAGCCGGACTCCGAGATCTATGTCGCAGGCACGCTCAGCGCAGCCGCAGTCCAAAAGAAGTACCTTTTCGAGCTGAAGCCGCCCGAGGAGCAGTTCCGCACCTACATCTTCGGCTACACCGACGATAACCCGAGCTACGACTTCATGCGATACCGAGTCCTGGGTGAGACCGGTGCCGGGACTATTCAGGAGACGTTCTACACACTGAACCTCAGCAACGCCAAGCGTTTCTTTACGGAGCAGCTGCAAAAGTGGTATCAGCAGGAGGGGCTCATTGGACTGCAAACCCTCTACCGAACGCTGACCAAGCAGTTCCTGTTCAACGAATACATCATCAAAGATGAGTTCGATGTCTTTGTCGCCTTCGAGACAATGAACAACCGGGGCAAGAAGCTCTCATCCCTCGAACTGCTCAAGAATCGCCTCATCTATCTGACCACGCTCTACACGGACGATGAACTCGACCGGGCTGGGCGTGCCAACTTGCGTAACCTCATCAATGACGCCTGGAAGGAGGTTTACCACCAACTCGGTCGCAACAAGGCAAAGCCGCTCAACGATGACGACTTCCTGCGTGCTCACTGGATCATGTACTTCAAGTACTCACGCAAGAAGGGCAATGACTACATCCGCAACCTACTGGATGAGGTGTTCACACCCAAGCGGGTCCACAAGAAGGTGGCTCAACCGGTCGAACTGGAGAAAGCGGAGGAGCAATCGGTACAACAGCAAGACGACGTTGATCAGGTTGAGCAGGAAGCCGAAGATCTGGAACTGGAGGAGTCGACTGTTGCGGAACCAGTCAAATCTGCCGCCCTGCAGCCGAACCAAATCCGTGACTACGTGCTGAGCCTGAAAGCTTCGTCGGTGCATTGGTTTTCGTCGTTCTACCCCGAGTTGGCAGGCGAGCTAACACGGCAGGAATGCGAGTGGCTGCAGCGTCTGAACCGACTCGGGATGGCCTACTTCCGCCCACTCGTGATGGCGGTTTTAAAAAGCAAAGAAGATCCCGCACAACGCGTCCGAGTGCTGCGTGAGATGGAGCGGCTGATCTTCATCCTGTTTCGCCTGACCAAGCTCCGGTCGAACTATCTGAGCAGCGTGTTCAACAACATGGTCAGGCAGGTTGACCGGAACGAGACGACGCTCAGCGAGGTGGCCGACCATCTGCGTGAAGAGTCAAAATGGGCAACCAACGAAGATGGAAGCCTGTGGATTGACGATTTCTACAACCTGCTGAGCAAGAAGTTCGACGAGGGAACCGGCTACTACAGTTGGTCGGCGCTGCGGTATTTTCTCTACGAGTATGAGCTGAGCCTGCTGTCCGAAACACGGCATAAGAAGGTCGATTGGTCCGATCTACTGACAACGCCCAAGGACAAGATCTCGATCGAGCACATCTACCCGCAAAGCGATCCCGCCGCCTGGAAGCCAGCCTTCAAGGGCATCAAGAAGAAGATGCGGGAGAACTACCGCAACAGCCTCGGCAACCTGCTTTTGCTTTCCTCGGCCATCAACTCATCGCTGCAGAACGACAGCTTCGCCGAAAAGAAGCAGCCGAAGACTGGCCGTGACGGGCAGAAGCTCCGCAACGGCTACTCCGATGGCTCCCACTCGGAGATCGAAGTCGCCCAGTGCAGCGACTGGGGACCTGCAGAAATCCACGACCGCGGCCTGCGGCTACTCCGGTTCATGGAGAAGCGGTGGGACTTCCACTTTGCCGACGACGAATCCCGAGAAAGCCTGCTGTTCATCGAAGCCCCCAGCGGCAGCGATGACGAAGAGGCCGATTAACGACCTTGACGACTGCTGCGCGGCGGATGGTCGTGCGGGATGGCGTCGGTAAATCGGTTGTGGCTGCGCGGCCTGCGAATGGCCGCTGTTGCCGCCGTGGCACAACGCTGCCGCATGGGCAGGTTCATTTGCGTTCGCTGGCCGTTTGTAATTCGGGGTTGCGGGACCACCTGGCGATCGGAGTTAGTTATCCTAGACGCTCGGCTCGGGGGGGACGGTATTTCCTCTGCCCGCGAGAGGCCGGGCGGAATTACCGCAGGGCAGCTTGGTGACCGCTGAGATTTTCAACGGATGACGAGGACCGACAGAGCTGATGCCAGATTGGATTTTTGCGACATTGACGGGTGCCGCCGTTCGGCGCGACCCCAATGAAACCGAACTGTTCAAGACCTCCGACGCGGGAGAGAACGAGTACGCTGGTACCGACGCGCTAGTCCGCGAGGTGATCCAGAACTCGATGGATGCCGGCAGTGGTGAAGGGCCGGTGCGGGTCCGATTCGCCCTGCATTCGGCGGCCCAGTCGCCTCCCCCGGAGCGGATGGCCAGTTACTTTGGACGGCTGCAACCGGCGCTGGAGCACCGTGAAGTCGGCTTCGACCCCGCTGGACACCCCGCCCTGGACCTCGGCTATTTGGTGTGTGAGGACTTTGGGACGCGTGGTCTCGGCGGCGACCCGATGCGAGCGGCTGACCCACCTGAAGGCCATGGCGAGCGCGAAGATTTTTACTGGTTTTGGCGAAACATCGGCCGCAGTGGAAAAACTGGTGACGACCTGGGCCGATGGGGACTGGGAAAAACTGTCTATAGGGCCGCCAGCCGGGTCGGCTGCATGCTCGGCCTGACGATCCGCCAGGGCGATGGCAAGCGAGTTTTGATGGGCCAAGCCGTCCTGAGGCTGCATCGCTACCGCGGCCAGGAGTACACTCCGGAAGGGTTCTGGTGCAATGGTTGTGACGATGATGGTGTCCCCCGTCCGATCGACTGTCCTGAAGAACTGGATCGATTTGTCGCAGAATGGTCGTTGACCCGCCGCGACGAACCTGGCCTCTCGGTCGTCGTGCCGTACGTTACCGATGCCCTCCGAGCCAGCAACATCCTGCAGTTGGTCGCCATCAACTTCTTCGTCCCCATCATCAGTGGCGATCTGATTGTCGACGTAGCCGGTGAGGGACTGCCGGGCGGGTTGCCGGAGATTCGGCTCGATGGGGATTCGATTGGATCCGTCTGCGACTCACTGAAGTGGACCGGCAAGGTCTCACAGAAACAGAACTGCCCACCGCCACTGCTATTGACTCGCCAGGGCTTGGCCCTCAAGGACCAGGCAATCGAGACTCGCCTCTTAGGAACCGCGGCGGTTCCAGTGATCGATCATGAAACGTTCG
>JBEBRS010000316.1:0-3408 GCA_040394705.1 Leadbetterella byssophila | reverse complement strand
CCAGGACGAGAGCCAGGCCGTGAGAACGTTTTTGGATGAATTTTTCACGAAAATACTGGCGATAAAAGAATAGCAAGTATGGACGCATTTATCACCCTTGTCGAAATAGCCATGAGGAGCTTTCAGCTATCAGCATTCAGCTATCAGCCGGGTGGTGGACCACCGATGAATAAAACGATCCGCCGCCACTACTTGCTGCTGAAAGCTGATAGCTAAAGGCTGATAGCAAAAAAATATACGCATGAAACTACTCCGTATCCTCTACCTCAGCAGCCTGCACGTGGCCCTGGCCACCGGGGTTTGCGCTGCCGCTTTTTTTGAACTTACCGGAAGTACCCCCGGCAGGCAGTGGATCTCCCTTTCCCAGATTGTGGTGATCTGCTGGATGATCTATATCCTCGATCGTCTCCTGGATGTGATCCGGGGCAATGTGAGCACAGAGCGCCACCGTTTTCACCACCAACACCAATATAATCTGCAGATTGCCGCGGTGGCCCTGGGTGCACTGGCTGTATTTTTCCTGTTCTTCCAAAGCAAAGAAATCCTCATTTATGGGAGCATTACCGGTGCGGCGGTGCTGTTGTACCTGATCTGGGTGGTTCCCCGCTTTCCCGCGGCCAAAGACTATGTAATGCCCCTTATTTACTTGTCTGCCGTGGTGGGCGTGCCCTTTGTGGCGGCGCCGGCCATTACCCTGAGCGCCTGGATCATCGCATTGATGTTTGCCCTTCTGGTATTCCAGAACCTGACCTCTTTTGCCTACTTCGAACAGGAAAAACCCCTGAAGCGTAAAACCGTCACCTGGCTGGGGGCCATCAACCTCTTCCTTTTCATTCTTTTCTTTTCCGGAAGCCGGGAATTTCCGACAAAACTCGCGCTGATTTTCACCCTGATTTCGGTTTTCTATTCCTTCATCATCAGTAACGAAAAACGGTTTTCCGCCCGCTACCGCTGGATCATGGACACCCTCTTATTTCTTCCCCTCCTTATCCTTTAAGATCCGGTTGCCCCGCCGGTACACATACACCAAAAAGCCGGCTAAACCGAACATGAGAAAAAAGTAACTGTCGGCAAAAGGATTGCCTTTGTATAAAAACTGGTCCACAAACATGGCCAGCAAACCGAAACTCACAAAGAGCAGGATGGCATCTGCCAATTTAATCTTCTTCATATCGTCCTATCATTTCAAATTTCTCAAAAACGCCTTCCGTATGCGGGGCATCGGCCAGTTCATGGGTCAGGTCCTGGCCCGCCCAATGCTCATAGTGCTTTCCACCCCGCCACAGCCGGGATGCGCTCACGTCATACACACGCCCCCGGAAGGCCACCCAGATCTCCGGCTTATCGGTACCGTTCCGCAAACTCAATTGCCTTTTGGTGATGATCTTATCTGTCAAAGTTTTTTAACGGAAAAGCGGCATTTTACGTATATGGTCTTATATTCGCAAAATAATCCGGCTGTTAATCATTATGAATACAAAAGTATTACAATTTTGCCTTATCGTGCTTCTTTCCCTCAGCGGATGTGAAGAAACCGTTCCCTCGGTGGCAGAAAGGATCCAAAAATTATATACCGTGCAGTCCGTAACCCATGACGGCATCACCGTGTATACTTCCGGCGCCGCCGGCAATATCTTTGCTGAATATAGTTCCTACCGCCTTGACCTGAGCAAAACGGGCCAGGTTTCCCTGCGCGACATCACCGGCGAAACTTTCAGCGGTTCTTACACCGCCACAGACAATTCTCTCACGCTCACCGGCCTCACCCCTCAGCCTACGGGTTCAGGCGGTACACTTACTTTTCAGATTACTTCTATCTCTGATGACGGCAAGAGCCTGGTGCTTACCGCCACCAAAGTAAGCCCCAAAACCGGGAATACCATTAACGTGTACACGTTGATATCCAATTAAAAAAGCTTGTAAGATTGTTATGAAAACACTTCCACCCGAACGCCTCACCGAGCTCCTTCATATTTTAAGAACCCGGTTCACCAAACATCAGGAGCGCCACAAAGACCTGGAATGGGCCGAAATAGAAGACCGGCTGCTAAAAAATCCGGGCAAACTGTGGGCCTTAAACGAAATGGAAGAATCAGAAGGAGAACCCGATGTGACCGGCTACGAAAACGGGCAATATGTGTTTTCTGACTGCTCGCCGGAGTCGCCCAAGGGCCGCAGAAGTCTCTGCTATGATGCGGCGGCTTTGGAGGCAAGAAAAGAGCACAAACCCAAGGGCAGTGCTCAGGAAATGGCGGCGGATATGGGAGTCGAACTCCTCACCGAAGAGCAATATTTCCACCTACAGTCCCTGGGCAATTTTGACGTTAAAACCTCCAGTTGGCTGCAGACCCCTGACGAAGTGCGGAAACTCGGCGGAGCCATTTTCGGAGACCGTCGCTTCGGGCGGGTATTTATTTACCACAACGGGGCCGATTCTTACTATGGCGCACGCGGATTCCGTACCCGCCTGACCGTCTGATCCACGCATTCTGCTTTTTTATCGCTTTATTTGGTAAGATATGCCGGATATTGAATACATTTACTTAATAAAAATGTATTCAACTCTATGCGTAAACTATTTACTGTCACCTTACTGATTTTCTTTGCAGCAGCGGCTTCCGCTCAGCTCACCGTAGAAAAAATCATGGAAGATCCCGCCCGATGGATCGGCACTTCCCCTTCCGGCATTTCCTGGTCGGAAGATTCCAAAACCATTTATTTCAACTGGAACCCGGAACAAAACCGGGCCGACTCCCTCTACAAAGTCACACTTACCGACCGCACGCCGCAAAAAGTGAGCCTCGCAGAAAAGCAAGCCCTGGCCTTGGGCGGTTTCGGCGGGTTTCGGGGCTTTTCCGGCCCTACCTACTCCCGCGATTTCAGCCAGAAGCTCTACCTGAAGAACGGCAACATCTTCCTCCTGAACACGCGTACAGGTAGTGAAAGGCAGCTGACCAGCACCCTGGACCGGAAAGGAAGCCCTACTTTCAACCAGGACGAAACCCGGGTGATCTACTCCTCCGGAAACGACATTTTCGCTCTTGACCTTTCCGACGGAAAAATTACCCAGCTCACCGACTTCTCCAGCGCAAGAACCATGGGCCCCCAGGGCGGACCTGCATCCCGCCAGTCGGAAGCCGACAAAGCCCTGGAAAAAGATCAGCTCGACCTCTTTGAAGTGCTTCGTGAAGCGAAAGCCGAGAAGGAAGCCCGCGAAAAGTACAATAAACTGACGGAAGTAAAAGGTCCGAAAAAAATCAGCCTGGGCGGAAAAATGCTGCAGGGCGCCGTGGCCAGTCCTGACCTGAGTTATGTTTTTTACCGCCTGTCTGAGCCCGCGCGTGACGCCAAAAGAACCATTGTGCCCAACTATGTAACCGCTTCCGGTTACACCGAAGACATTCCGGC
>JBEBRS010000315.1:0-3410 GCA_040394705.1 Leadbetterella byssophila | reverse complement strand
AGCTGAAGGCTGAAAGCAAAATTTTATACAGATGAAAAACAATATCACCATCGCCCTGCTTTTATGGGTAACATTTACCGCAGCGCAGGCACAGAATGAACAAATCGTAGTGGAACTCTCCGAACCTGGCAAACCCTATACGGTAGAACTCGGCCTCGTTCACGGCTCTATCAATGTCGTAAAAAATGCCGGAAAGGAGCTGATTATCGAAGCAAACTCAGGTAAAGCAAATCCGGCTGTTGTTTCGAAAGACGGTATGCGCAAAATATCTTCGGGCAATAGATTTGATATCACCGTAAAAGAAGCAGCAAACAAAGTGCAGATCAGTGCCGGACTCCCAGTTAACAGTCTGAATATCACCCTAAAAGTACCAGAAAACGGGAGTTTCAAACTAAGAACAGTCAACAACGGTGATATCAAAGTAGACCAGGTCAGCGGTGAGTTTGAACTTTCCAATGTGAATGGTGGCATCATCCTGAACCAGGTAAGCGGATCGGCCGTAGCCAACACCACCAATGGCGGAATTACCGCCATCTTTACAAGGGTAAGCCCTGCCACCCCCATGGCGTTCTCCACCTTAAATGGTAAAATTGACATCAGCTTCCCCCCTTCCTTTAAAGCCAATATCAGAGCAAAGAGTGACCAGGGCGATGTTTACAGCGACTTTGATATCGGCTTCCTGAAAGACGAGCCGAAAGTGGTGCGCACCAATGAAAAAGGATATTCCCGGATAGAAGCCACCCGCTGGGTAACCGGAACCCTGAACGGGGGCGGACCGGAAGTAATGATGAAAACTGTTAACGGCAGCATCTACATCCGGAAATCAAAATAACGGACTGGTGAAACTACCGTAACGAAGTCCCCAGCCTGGTATGGAAGGGGTTTTCAAAAAGCAAACTGTAACTTTTTGACTATTCTCAGGTATTTCAACATAGAAGACGACTTCCGTACCCGTTAAAAATCCTTAAATGAAGAACACGTTAACTTAATTTAGGAAACAAGGAAATCCTGTAGCAATAACTTTGCAACACAAAATATGAAAAAGCCTGGCCGGCTTACCGCATGCAACGTAAGCCGGCATTTTACACTCTTTAAAAAGAAGCGAAAAAACTATTACTTAAAATGATCAGATTAATTTTTATGACCGCCTTATGGCTGGTATCCGGCCTGGCTATGGCCCGCAATACGTTCCAAGTCTCCGGGAACGTTAAAAACACGAAAGATGAGACGCTCTCCTTCGCCAATGTATTCCTGTACCGGTCAGCCGACAGCACCTTTTATAAGGCGGCAGCCACCGGTGAAGACGGAAGTTTTTTGATTACAGAAGTGGAAAGCAGCGGCTATTACCTCAAGGTTTCCTCTGTAGGTTACGAAGATTTCTTTACCCCCGCTTTCGTGATCGGAACAGAGAATCCTGCTACCCATTTTTCAGACATCCGACTGAAAGAATCGGCCACACAACTCCAGGGCGTGCAGGTCACGGCCAAAAAACCTTTTATAGAGCAACATCTTGACAAGATGGTGCTGAACGTGGAGAACAGCATCTCGGCCAGTGGAAGTACAGCCCTGGAAATCCTGGAAAAAGCCCCGGGGGTAATCGTAGATCGCCAGAATGATCAGATCAGGATCCGGAATAAATCTGGCGTTGTGGTGATGATAGACGGGAAAATCAACTACATGTCATCGGAGGCCCTGGCCCAATACCTGGGAAACCTGCCTTCCGACCAGATCGCTTCTATCGAGATTATCACCAACCCTTCCTCCAAATACGATGCGGCCGGAAATTCAGGAATTATTAACATCCGCCTGAAGAAAAATCAGATCTACGGCACCAACGGTACCCTCAGCGCCTCCACCGGCAGCGGTATACTCGAAAACTCCACTCCGGATCTTTACCGCGGCAACCTCAACCTTACCCTGAATCGCCGAAACGCCAAATGGAACCTTTTTGGCAATGCCGGCACAGGGCGTAACCGCTGGTATAACGACAATCATTTCTGGAGAACCGTTTATTTTAACAATACCCAAACCGATTTTGACCAGTATACCGAACGCATAGGGGGTGGCACATTTTATTATGCCAAGGGCGGTGCTGATTATTTCCTCACCGAAAATACCACCATTGGACTTCAAGCCGACTATAACTTATGGAAAGGCACCATGATCAGCGAAGGGAATACCCTGATCAACCGCGTAACGGGCGATGAGATGGTGCCGGTGACCCTGATTCCGGGCAGCGACCGGGAAATGAACAACCAAAATTTTTCAGGCAACTTCAGCATACGGCACCGAAAAGACCAAAAAGAAATTTCCTTTGACATGGATTATAGCGGATACCGCCAAAACTCAGACCAGGTATTTACCAATAATTATTACAGCACAACCGCTCTACCCGACTCGGTTACCCGTCAGTGGGTCATCCAACCTACCGATATCAATATCTATTCGGCCAAACTCGACTTTAGCCTGCCATTTGAAAACAAAATAAAACTGGATTTCGGGGGAAAAACCACCCTTGTAACTGCCGATAATAACTTTACATACAAAGACTTCCAGGAAGGTGGCTGGCAAAACAACCCCCTGCGCTCCAATCATTTCCAGTACAAAGAAAACATCAATGCCGTGTATACGAGCTTGGGTTACCAGAAAGACAAATGGGCATTTCAGGCTGGATTACGCGCCGAACACACTATGTCAGACGGAAATTCTGTGACCCTCGACCTCCGCAATAAAAGAACCTATCTGAATATTTTCCCTACCGGTTTCCTGAGTTATAACCTGTCAGAAAACCATACGCTGAAATATGCCTACAGCCGGCGGATCGACCGGCCCAATTACGGAAACCTCAATCCGTTTATTTTCTACCTCGACCCCTATTTCTATGTACTGGGGAATCCTGATCTGCGCCCGCAATTCACCAACTCCAATGAAATGACCTACAGTTACAAAGGAGAATATACCGGCACCTTGGCGTACGCAGATACCCGCCAGATGATCAACGAAGTCATCATGCAGGATGCCGAAAGCGGAGTGAATATTTCCCAAAACCAGAATATCGCGCGGCTGAGAAGCTATTCTGCCACGTTTTCTGTTCCGGTAAAAATCAACAACTGGTGGAGCAGCCAGAACAACTTCAACCTTTTTTACAATCATTATACCGACCAAAACCTGTCGGGGAATCCCCTGAACAACAAGGGGGTCATGGCCGGTATAAATACCACGCACACCTTCACCCTGCCCAAAGACTGGTCAGCCGAAATCAACTACTGGTATTACTCACCGGGAGTTTACGGGGTATTCCGACAGACCAAAGCACAGCAGGCCTTTAACCCGGGCATTCAGAAAACCTTTCTTGACAAAAAGGCCAAACTCAAATTGAATATCAACGACCTTTTCCTCACTTCCCTCTT
>JBEBRS010000314.1:0-3454 GCA_040394705.1 Leadbetterella byssophila | reverse complement strand
GGGAAGCCGTCGGCTCCGATAACAATTGGCCGGTCTTTGTCTAATTTCAGATCTTTGTCCAGACCCTGGGCTATTTCGTCCGGAGTGTAGTACCGCTTATAGCCACGGCCGTAAAGTACGCCGTATGATTCACCGGGAATCAAGCGCATGGTCACGTTCGAGCTTAGGTATCCACTTTCTTCAAACACCACAATTTCATCTGCCCCACTGTTGATGGAAAGCACCTTGTTGCGGTTAGCCGAGATGTTGAAATCACTTTCCCAGCTAAAGTCAGCGGTTTTTAGTGGCGTTCCACCTATAGTAAGTTCAATACCCCGGTTCCGGATACTTCCCACGTTAGTGGAGGCGGTAGCGTATCCGGTAGTGGTAGACACAGGAACCGCCAGAATCTGGTCACTCGAAACCGAATTGTAGAAGTTGGCATCCACACGCAGTCTCCGTTTAAAGAAGTTTAATTCTGTACCTATCTCATAGGTATCGGTAAACTCAGGCCGGAGCAAAGGGTTTCCTAAGAGAGCCGCTCTGGTAAATCCGGTAAACCCGGTGGGAAGTCCAGTATACGATCCAAAGCCCTGGCTGGTGGCATACGGGTTGGCATCTTTACCTACTTTGGCATACGATAACCTCAGTTTGGCATAATCTATGGCCTCAGGTAGTTTCAGATGGTCTGAAAGGATATAACTCAGGTTTACAGAAGGGTAGTAGAATGAGTTATAGGGCGATAGCAGTGAAGACGTGATGTCATTTCTTCCTGTAAGGTTCAGGTAGAGATAATCTTTGAAATTGAAGGTCAGGTCAGCGAAGTTACCCATCAGGCGGTAATCTTGCTGATACGTTCCGGCAGAAAGCCGGTTGGCATTAGAGAGACTAAACCAGTTCCAGATGGCCAGGTCCCAGCCTTCGGTGGCCGAACGATAGATGTTGCGGCTGTAGAGTTCGTTTCCAAGGGTAAGTGTACCGCTCAGCTGATCGTTAATTTTATGCGAGAGGTTCACCAGGAAAGTACTGTTGAACGATTTTTGTTTGTTTTCATACACGAAAATAAATCCACGTCCCGCAGCTCCCGTACCGCCGTTGTCATCCACCAGGATCTCTCCTTCAAGGCCCTGAAAACCGGGTGCGGTAGCCAGACGGGTATCCCGATAGGTGTCTACCCCGAACGTATAGGAGAACCCAAGCCATTCCAGGGGGTTGTAATTTAATTTTACATTTCCGATGAACCTCAGTACATCATCCTCAAACTTATTGGTTTTGGCGATATAGATGGGGTTCTGAGATAGTCCCGGGTATTCCATTAACATGGTTCCGTCCGGTTTTTCGTAGTTCCTGATATCATAACGCGGCGCCCAGTAAGCTATCTGCTCATTGTATCTGTATACATTTCCCCGGTTACCGCCGCTATTGTTGACGCTCATATTGGTATTGACCGAAAACTTGGAGCTTGGACGAATCGTGGTATTCAATCTGGCCTGCAGGTTTTCAAAGTTAGTAAAGGGCATAAGGCCTTTTTGGGTGAAATGGGAGAGAGAAGACATATAGGAGATTTTATCTGTGCCTCCGCTGAACGCAAGGTTATTTTTCATCTGGTGTCCCGTGTCCCACGCATCTTTAAAGGTATCAAACAGTTGCGCAGGGTGTGTAGGGTCTATTTTCCGGGCTTCTTCTACGGTAGGTCCGGTAGAGGGCCAGAATGAGCCTGTATCATAAACACCCGCCCAACCCTGTGTATACGTATTCTGTACTTTAGGAAGCCTGTTGACTTCGTCTACCCCGAAAGAACCCGTGTAAGTCACCT
The DNA here is from genome assembly GCA_040394705.1 of Leadbetterella byssophila. Taxonomy (GTDB): domain Bacteria; phylum Bacteroidota; class Bacteroidia; order Cytophagales; family Spirosomataceae; genus Leadbetterella; species Leadbetterella byssophila_B. The sequence continues at coordinate 1,659 of JBEBRS010000314.1, read as the reverse complement.
GCAATTTTCCGGTTTTCCCGGATTTGGTCGTGATGATGACCACGCCGTTTGAGCCCCTGAGTCCGTAGAGTGCCGTAGCGGCCCCTCCTCTCAGGATGTTGATGTTTTCAATGTCATCTGCGTTGATGTCTATGGCACGGTTACTCTGTGCGCGAAAATCGGAACCTTGTGTAGAGGTGCTGTTGTCCATAATCACCCCGTCGATTACAAATAGCGGAGAGTTGTCTCGGTTAGGGTCAATGGAGTTGATCCCCCTGATCTGGATTCTGGCTCCCGCTCCCGGGGCGCCACCCGTATTGACAATCTGCACACCGGCCATTTTGCCCTGCAAAGCATTGACGAGGTTGTTTTGTTTATTTACGGTCAGTTTTTCAGAATCCAATGCCTGAGCCGTATAACCCAATGAGCGGGCGGCCCGCTGCACACCGAAAGCCGTAACGGTTACTTCGCTTAATTGTGTGTTGTCTTCTTCCAGAACCGCGTTCACTATGGAGCGGTTTCCTACGGGAATTTCTACTGTTCTGTAGCCCAGGGAAGAGAATATCAGAACGGCATTGGGTCCGGCATTGATGGTGTAGGTCCCGTTAGCATCGGTAGCCGTACCTGAAGTGGCTCCTTTTACCATCACGGTAGCCCCCGGTAAGCTGGACCCATCCGTTTCGGAGGTGACCGTCCCGGTAATGGTCTGTGCTACTGCCGTTAAGCCGGTAAGGGTGAATAAAATAAAGAATAGATGTTTCATCATAACAACAGAAGTTTGGGTTATTGATATGGTTAAGTTTAAAAAAAATCGTCTTTTTAAATCACCTGTATTTGGGTGGTTTTGTAGAAGACTATTTTCTGATTGAGGTTAAAATTATTAAAAAATGAGTATCAATGGTCATTTTTCAAAATAATTTTCGGCTATTTAAAATATTTCAAAAATATGGGGTTCCGTCTGGTGTGGCAGGGATATCCCATCGGGCTCCTGGATTTCGATGCGCGGTTACAGGATTTCATCCCGGGTCAGGGGATAATCCGGTTAATGGGCCCGGTTTAACGTCACGATCTCAAAGTCGTATTCGTTTTTTTCGGAGGCTTCAAAATGAACCGAATCGGTGATTTCCCAGTTTTTATATGGAGAGAGGTCGAAGAACGCATCGCCTTCCGGAGCGGCATGTACCCGGGTCAGGTAAATCCGGGTAGCGACAGGCGCAGCTAGTTCATAGATTTGCTGACCCCCTATAATAAAAATTTCGTTTTTATCGGTGAGGGCGGAGGCCAGTCGGATAGCCTCTTCGAGGGAGGAAGTGACGGTAGCGCCTTCAATCTGCAGGTGGGGATCCCGCGAGATGATGAGGTTAAGGCGGCCAGGCAAGGGTTTTCCAATGGAATCAAAGGTCTTCCGGCCCATGATCACCGCATGACCCAAAGTACGTTTCTTAAATAATTTCAGGTCATCGCTTAGTTTCCATAAGAGTTGGTTGTCTTTTCCGATCACCCCGTTTTGGGCCACCGCTACCAGTACCGATATGTCCATAAATGATTATTTTTGTGCAAATATACATATATAAGTAGTGAGTAGTGAGTAGAGAGTTCCGAGTGTCGCCCAAACGCACCTCGGACAATGGACAACTCGGCACTCGGCACTGAGAACTCACTACTCGATACTCACTACTC
>JBEBRS010000313.1:0-3457 GCA_040394705.1 Leadbetterella byssophila | reverse complement strand
ACCAGGTGGCAATTGCTGACGGAAGAGCCACCTATCAGTCGGGAAACTGGGTGAAGGAATTTGATTACAAAGATCACCTGGGCAATACCCGGGCTAGCTTCAGGGAAGGGGCTACGGGTGCGGAACTCACGGCCAAAATGGACTTTGATCCGTGGGGGGTGAGGCTGAATGGGACGGGGATGGTGAACTCTTTCCAGAACCGGTTTGAGCTACAAGGGAAGGAAAAGGAGATGACCTTTAATCTCAATAGGGTTGATTTTGGAGCCAGGGGATATAATCCGACGATTGGGAGGTGGGATAAAAGTGACCTCATGGCCGAGCAGGCCGGGAGTTTTGCACGTCCTTTATGGTTAGCTCGTTTACGAACGTATGCTACTTTTCTAACTTACACAGTTTACTGGATGGTGCCTAATATTGGGGTAGCAAATATTTTAACATATGGTAGCTCCTCCGGATCCAAATTAGCTAACAGAGTTTTTTCTCTTTCGCTTGGATATAAGCTATTTGAATTTTAATATAACCAGCTTACAAAAACTTACATATACACAAGCAAAATTATTGTCGTGGGAAAGGGTGTCGACTGATTGGTCGGCTACCCTTTTTTTATTTCACCTACCACCAACTCTTGATTAGTTCCTATCAATACCTATTCCGGAAGTCATTGTCCCCTTTTTATCCTCGCCGAGTCTCCCGCAGGGGACTCGGCTACACCTACACCTACTCCGGCAACCGGCTGACGGCGGTAAACGATGCCGTCAGCGGCAGTTATGAAGTAGATTTTGTGAAGCGGGGTAGCGGAACCTATAGCTATTACGCCAACGGAGCGCTGAAAAGTGATGAAATAGCGATGAGCCGTTAGCTAACAGCAAAAATTTTATACACATCAAATAAAATCTCTAACTTTGGATATGCAGAACTGTTTAATCCTGTTTTTATCCATACTTTCCTACCTTCCCCAGGAGGAACCCGCCGTTGGGGAAATTCTGAAGGAATATCAGAGCCGGCTGGATGACTATCTGGAACGGGAAAGCGACAGTACATTGCTGGTGGCCAATGAGATCTGGACGTATTCTGAAGAAGCAAACTACCCTTTGGGAATGGCCGTTGCGGCAGAATACAGAGGCCTGTATTATGAACTTGTGGAGAGCCGTTACGATAAAGCCGGGAATGAATACCTTCAGGCACTTAAAATCTGCGAGTCGGAGAATCTGCCTTACCTGGCCAATATTTATCATACCCTTGGGGTAATGTACCATACCACGGACAATTATCAGAAAGGAGTGGAATACTATGAACTGGCCTACAAGTCGGCAGTACAGCACAAAAACGCGGGACTGGAGAAGAAAATCCTCATCAATTCAGGAGCCGCCTATTCCTCACTTAAGAACTTTGACAAAGCCCGGGAACTGTTTGCCCGAAGCCTGGCCATCAAAGAAAACCCCCACGACGACTATAATACCTACGCTAACCTGGGAAACCTCAGTATGCGAAGAAAACAGTACAGCGAGGCGGTGGAATACTTCAGGAAAGCCACCGAAATACACCCGGATAACGACGAGTCAGAAAGAAACCTCCGCTTTTTACTGGATGCGAAAGTAGCGCTGAACGATTCTACAGACATGTATAAAATCCTGCCAAGAGCCATTGAGTCTTTTAAAACAGAGGGATATCTTCGTGAAAAGAGCCTTATGGCCATGGCTATCTCAGAGTATTATCGTCAATTCGGTTTCTACGTGGAGGCCCTGGAGTACAAAGACAAATACCTTGGAATCTATGAAGAAATAAAAGAAAAACAACGCGACGACATCGTGTATGAAGTGCAGGCCCGTTTTGACCTGGAGCGGAAAGACGACCAGCTACGCCTCCTCCAATTTGAAAAAGAAAAAAAAGAGCAGCAAAGCCTCCTCTATCTTATTCTCGCTGTAACTGGCCTGATCCTTGCCTCCGCTATCGGTTTTTTCCTTTATAAAAACAGGAAAAAGAACATCCTTCTGAACCGCCAGAAACAGATTCTCGAAACCACCCTGGATGAAAAAAATATCCTTCTCCGGGAGGTGCACCACCGGGTGAAAAACAGCTTCCAGATTGTCTCTTCTTTACTGTATCTGCAATCGGAGAATATAGATAACTCCGATGCCAAGCGAGCGATCAAAGAAGCCGAGAACCGCGTACGGTCTATGGTGCTGATTCATCAAAAGCTCTACAACAAAGAAGACGTGGTGGGCATCAGTGTGGCGGAATACTTTGAAGACCTGGTCAGGGATATATTTGAAAGCCATACGGCTCCTGTTTCCAGCCGCCTGGATATCCAGCCCCTGGTTTTGGATGTGGATACCGTTACGCCTCTGGGTCTTATACTTAATGAGTTGATAATAAATTCTTTGAAGCATGCTTTTGCAAAAAGAAAAGCGGGCGGGTTACTCCATGTTACCTTCCGTAAAGAGAAAGATACGTTGGTTTTGAAAGTCAGAGACAACGGTGAAGGTTTTACGAAGGAAACCGGAGATGCCTCGTTCGGCATTAAGCTGATGACCGCGCTGGCCAGGAAGATACGGGGAGATCTTCGGTATGCGTCTGTGGTGGACGGGGGGACGGAGGCCATTCTTACCGTGCAAAAATTCAATATTTTTTCGTAACTTGGAAACATGTCTGTTCGTATTTACATCGTAGAAGATGAACCCCTCATTGTGGCCACTATCGAAGTGGCGCTCAAAAAGGGTGGGTATACTATTGTGGGCGACAGCGACAATGCGGCCGACGCCATCCGGGAAATTCCGCTCTTTTGCCCTGACCTGGTGTTGATCGACATCCACCTGGAGAGCGAAGAAAGCGGTATTGAAGTAGCGCGCGAGCTGGATAAATTACGGACACCCTATTTTTACCTGACCTCCCAGACAGATCCCTCCACCTTGCTGAAAGTGAAAAAGACCAATCCCCTGGGGTACATCGTAAAACCCTTTACCGAAGCCGGTCTGCGCAGCAGCATCGAAGTAGGGTGGAACAGCTACAGCAGAAGCACACCCGAATACCTCGTGTTTACCTCCGAAGGAATCAGGCACCGCTTAAACCAGGAACAGATACTTTACCTGAAAGCCTTTGATAACTACTGCTATGTTTTCACGGAAACAGCGCAATACCTGGTTCCCAAGACCTTGAAGTATATTTCAGGGGAGCTTAACCCGGAAAAATTCTTCAAGATACACCGGTCGTATTGGGTGAACGTTCCGCACATCTCCTCGGTAGGAAATGCTACCGTACGGTTGGGCGAAATCGAACTGCCCGTAGCTCAGAATTTCAAACGGACTCTCCTGGAAAAACTAGGTAAATAGAGGAGAAGTTCGTTTTCAGAATTACGTTTACACCCTTCATTCTTTTATCACTCTCAGGGTACTGGTGTGCCCGCCGCTGGAGACCCGAAGAACATAGGTTCCCGGTAAAATATGACTCATGTCGATCT
>JBEBRS010000312.1:0-3472 GCA_040394705.1 Leadbetterella byssophila | reverse complement strand
GCCCCGAAGCTGTGGCGCCAGTATGCGAGCAAGGACGAGCGCGTGTTCCATGAGCGCCCCTTGCTGCCAGCACCGCTGAGGCAAGCATTGCTCGCCCGGCTGGAGCCAGAGACGTTGGCACTGGAAGCAATGCTGGGCACGGACCTCGGCCACTGGCGCCGGTAGTTTCGTCCGGGATCGAGGTTCCTGTCCCAAATTCGCGGCACGATGGGCACGAGGTGGCTAGAAGGTGGGCGTTCGGTGCTGGGCATAAGGCTACCCTCGATCAAGAAGGGTTCATTCGGCCACAATCAGCTGCTCACTGCATCGCAGCGGTCGGTGGCCTTGCTTGCCCAGCTCATCTTCACCCCGATCATTACGCGGCTCTACGCACCGGAAGCCTATGGGCTCACCAATGCCGTGATCTCCTTGGCGGGGCTGCTCTTTCCGGTCTTCACCCTCATGTACGAGCGCGCGATGCTGTTGGCGCGCGAGGAGGAGGACATTCAAGGGCTGCGGGCGGTGGTGAACGTTCTTCCCGCGCTGTTCTCAACGATCCTCTTCGTGGTGCTCCTGATCGGTGGGGACGGCCTGCTCACGGCCATCGGGCTTCCCGCCATGGGCCGCCTGGCACTCCTGGTCCCCGTGCTGGTGGTGCTGAGCGCTTGGGCCCGGAACAGCTGGATGATGGTGGCCGTGCGCATGCGCTACAAGGCGATCTTCGTGTATGGCAGCATCTCGGCGGTGGGCAACAAACTGGTGGCCGTTGCGCACGGCGTGCTGCTGGGCGGCGGGGCCATCGGGCTGCTGATCGCCGAGCTCTTCCTGCATCTCAGCCAGTGGATCTTCAATGCGAAGCTGGTGCTGCGCGACAATCCGTTGCAAAGCCTGTTACGCACGGGCCCGGCGGGGATGCGGGCCGTGATGCGCAAATACATCAGCTTCCCTCGGTACGAGCTGCCTGCCACGGGCTTGGCCCAGTTGGGCGCACGGATCCCCCTTTGGTGGCTGCCTTCCACATACGGCATTGCAGTGTTCGGCCAGTTCAGCCTCAGCATGGCCTTGCTGGAGGCGCCTCTGAGCCTGCTCAGCCACTCGATGTCCCAGACCTTCTACCAAAAAGCCGCGCAGGTCTACCATGCCGAAGGTCCCCGGCGCCTGCGCAGCATCACCTTCCGCACCATGGGCTTCGTCAGTGCCGTCAGCCTGCTGCCCATGTTGCTGGTTGCCATTTTCTCCGAAACGATCTTCCTCTTCTTCTTCGGCCCGGACTGGGGCCTTGCTGGCCAGATCACTCAGGCGCTCACGATCATGTATCTCGCAAGGCTCATGGTGGAACCAGTAATGTCCGTGCTGCGCGTGATCAATGACCAGCGGGCCTACGTCTGGTTCAATGCTGTGCTGCTCGTGCTGCGGGTGGGCGCGGCAGTGACCGCCGTCCTGTTGGGGCTGCCCCTCATTTCAGCCCTGCTGATGTACGCTGTAGCCGAAGCCTTGGGCCGAATGGCCTTGGCTGCATGGATCATCCATCGGCTGAATCGATTGGCCCGCGACCACCGCGCAACCGGGGGCAGTCCTGCCGACTGAACCCCAGCGCGGTGCTATACTTGGCCAGTCCGCCAAGGGCAATTCCCGCACACATGCATCACGACCGCCGGACCATATTCGTTTTCTCCCTGGAACCGTGGGGGAACATGTGGTATTCGAAGCAGCATTATGCGGCGGAGCTGGCCAAGCACCATAAGGTCTATTTCATTAGTCCGCCGGACAAATGGCGTTTCGGTGACCTGTTCACACGACGGCTGCGCCTGCGCTCGACCCCAGAAGGCGTAACGTTAGTGGATTACCGGAACAACCTTCCCCTGCGTGCGCTCCCAGCGATACTGGCCCGGAAGGTCCACCGGTCCGCAGCCCGGAAGCTGTCCCGTTTGCTGGCACCGGGCGGCAATATCTGCTGGTGCTTTTATCCCGAACCCATCGCATTGCAACCACCGCTTCGAACACGCTCCGTGCAATTGATCTACCATGTAGTGGACCCCTATGGAATTCTTAATTGGGACGAGCCTTGTGCCCGATCAGCCGACCTCGTAGTAGCGATAAACAAAGGTTTCCATGCCCACTATGCACGCATAAACTCGCGCGTTCTGGTAGTGCCCCACGGCGTACGGAAAGAAGACCGCAGCTTTGACCCGAAGCGTACGGCGGGCTTTCGCAAACAATGGGAACCCTACGTCTTACTAGCAGGAGGACTTAATAAATATTTGAACTACTCGCTGCTATGGAATCTGGCCAGCGAATTGCCACAAGTCCGGCTGCTGCTTGCAGGCAAGCTGCAGCTAAATGGGGTGCCACAATGCAAGGCCCTGCTAGAACTCCCCAACGTGCATCATGTGGGCCTGTTGCATCCCGATGAGCTGCGGAACTTGATTCGCGGTGCACAGGCAGGCCTGATCGCATACGACTTCGAGCCCGGGCCAAGCCGGACGGACGAACCGGGACGAACCCCCCTTAAGGCTATTGCCTATGCCGCACAGCATATTCCCGTCATCTCCTCGATCAATTGCCATGTTCCAGAGCTGGAGGGGAAGTGCATCTTCAAGGCCGATGACCCGCTTGCCTTCATTTCGCTCGCCAAGGATGCACTGGCAGGCCGGATCCATGCGAACCCTGGCGCGATCGATGCCTACCTGGACGGGATCACCTACGATAAGCTCGCCCATCGCATCCTTGATGCACTGGAACATCCGGAATCCTCTCATTAGAGGAGTTGCGATACGAGAATTTGACATAGGTTCGGAACCACAGCCATCCCCGTAGTACTCTCGGCACACACCACTGCATCATTGAACGCCAATCCATGCACGTGCTCCACACCTTCGCCAACAATTCCAGCGTACCCTACCTCACCTGGTTCACCGAACGGGCCATTGAAGAAGGGAACATCAAGTACTCCTTCTTGCTTATGACCAAGGAGCGCCCGGCCATGATCGATGAGATGGCCAGGCGCGGTTTCCATGCACATTGGACACGCTACAACGAGCAGCACCGCAAACGCGGCATGTTGAAAGCGCTGCCATGGCTCTGGTGGCGTATGCTGCACAAGCGACCAGACATCGTTCATTGCCACATGTTCGACGATGCCGTAGTCGGTCTGCTGGCCGCATGGCTTGCAGGGGTAAGGGTGCGGGTGGTGAGCAAGCAGTCCACAGGCTACCATTGGCATTTCGCGCGCAAATGGATGTGGGTGGATCGCGTGGTGAACCGCCTGGCCACTGACATCATCACCATCTCCAATGAAAGTCGGCAATACCTGCTGGAAAAGGAAAGGGCACCTGCGCATAAGCTTCATCTGGTGCATAACGGCATACCGCCGGAACGCTTCACTAGGAAGAATCCGGCTACCATTGCTCAACTGAAGGAACGGTTCGGCATCGGCCCGGAGCACTTGGTCATCGGGACGGTGGCCCGATTCATCCCCTGGAAGGGCTATGCC
>JBEBRS010000311.1:0-3527 GCA_040394705.1 Leadbetterella byssophila | reverse complement strand
TAATCATCCGGATATAACTTTAAGGTAAATACATCTTTGATGCCCGGCATTTTTAATGCTTGCGTGGCATCAAATGATTTCAGTTTCATACCGAAAGCGGGCGGGTGCTGAATCATGGCAATCAGCATGCCCTCGGTATGGTAATCCGATCCGAAAAGGGGTTGTCCGGTGACGATTTTAACGCCCTCCGCATTTCTTTTGGAGTTCCGGACGATATTGAAATTTTTAACGTCTTTTAGTTTTACTTCTTTCGGAACGGGCAAAGTGGTCGCTTTGGCGGCCATGGCGCCGTAGGTGGCCGCTTTTCCGCTTTTGTGGGTGAGTACACCCGCTTTTGCCGTGATCTCGCCCTCAGGTACGCCCCAGGTTTCTGCCGCTGCCTGCACCAGCATTTGGCGTGCCGCCGCGCCGGCTTCGCGCAGCGGTTTCCAGTACATCCTGACCGAGTTACTGCCGCCGGTAAACTGGGCGCCCAGTTTGACGCTATCGTGCGGGCCCATCTCCACCACTACATCTTTCCAGTCCACATCCAGCTCTTCTGCCGCAATCATGGGCAGGGAGGTCATCACATTCTGACCGAATTCAGGGTTCGGACAAAAGATCTTAATGACATTATCAGGAGTGATTTGGATATAACCGGTGAGTTCGGACCATTGCGCTGACATATTGAGCGCAGTCGCTTTTTCATTGGCCCGCAGCCAGTTGAAACTAAGCAGAAGACCGCCGCCCGCTAAAGCAGAAGTTCTTAAGAAGGAACGCCTGCTGGAAGTATTGATTTGTTTCTCCATTGCCATCCAAGGTTTTATGATTTTGCCGCCGATTTAATGGCCTCTTTAATCCGCAGATAAGTTCCGCAGCGACAAATATTGCCGCTCATCGTAGCTTCAATGTCTTCGTCAGACGGGTTGGGGTTGTCGCGCAGCAGGGCCGCCGCCGTCATGATTTGTCCCGACTGGCAATACCCGCACTGGGCCACGTCGTGTTCCAGCCAGGCCTCCTGTACAGGATGGCTGGCATCTGCCGAAAGGCCTTCAATGGTGGTGAGCTCCTGACGGCCCACGGCAGAGACCGGAAGCATACAAGACCGAACCGCCATGCCATTCAAATGGATGGTGCAGGCACCGCACATGGCTATGCCACAGCCGTATTTGGTGCCGGTCAGCTTCAGGTGATCGCGCAGAACCCACAGCACCGGCGTGGTAGGGTCTACATCTACCTGCCGATTTTCTCCGTTCACTTTTAAATTATAAACTGCCATATATAAACTGTTAAGTATTCATCAGGGAAGATTCATTATCAGGCTACAGTAGTCAGGTTGCCCGGGCGGCCCCAAGTTGTCGAAGCCCTGCCGAAGCTCCAATTCCTAAAGATAAGGCAATATCCTGAAATTTTGTTGAAATTTGATTTAATTTAGATAAATTTGAATTAATTAAAGGGTCAAAGATCGTTTCTTTAGACATAAGTTTTTGTATATGAATTACGGGTTGACCTACCAAAATTACGGTTTGTCTTGCAATACTGGAAAGTTACGTGTTGATTTGAAAGAGACAAGGGGGTTATGAAGGAGATCAGGGATATTGTGAAAGCCTTTCAAAAGGCAGAGGCGGGCGGTTTGGCCACCGCCCTGGCCACGGTAGTGAAAGTAGAAGGCTCATCGTACCGTCAACCCGGCGCCCGGATGCTGGTCACTGAAGACGGACAACTCACCGGCGCCATCTCCGGCGGCTGCCTGGAAGGCGATGCCCTGAAAAAGGCGTTGCTTGTAATTCACAAACAGGAAAAGAAACTGATTACCTACGATACCACCCTGGAAGAAAATACCGATTTCGGTGTGCAGTTAGGTTGCAACGGAATCGTGCATATTCTGTTTGAATACATTGACCCGGCTGATCCGGAGAATGCCCTGATCCAACTGAAAAAGGTGCTGAAGGAAAGAAAGGAAGCGGTACTGGTGACCCTTTTTGCCGCTACACCCCGCGCGCCACACCCCGGCACAGTGATGCCGGATACCTGGTCTGAAAATGTGAAGGCCGGTGCTGCATGGGCACGGCAAAACCAACAAAGTGTACTCAAAAACCTGGATCACCACCAGGCACTGATTCAGTACCTGCCTCCCGCGGTTCATCTGCTGATGGCAGGGGCCGGAAATGACGCCCGCCCCCTGGCCGAAGCCGCCCACCTGCTGGGCTGGGATATCACGGTGGTTGACGGACGGGCCACCCATGCCTTGCCTCACCGATTCCCCCAGGCACAACAGGTTTTGGTGACCCAACCCGAGCAGGTGACCGCTCAGGTGAAGGTAGACGCCCGAACCGTCTGTGTACTGATGACCCATAATTACCGCTATGATCTGGCCCTGCTGGAAGCTTTGCTGGAAACAGAAACTCCCTACATCGGCATGCTGGGCCCCAAAACCAAACGGGAAAGAATGCTGGATGATCTGGCTGAAAAAGGAGTACACCCGGGCCACAAACAGCGGGAGAAAATGTACGGTCCGGTGGGGCTACATATCGGCGCGGAAACCTCCGAAGAAATCGCCATTTCTATCGTGGCCGAAATAAAGGCGGTGCTGAGTGGAAAAGCCGGGGGATCGCTGAGCTTGTTGACGCATAAAATACACCACGAAATTCCCCAGATAACATGATAAAAGACAAATTCGGTCGGATTCATACTTATCTGCGGATATCACTCACCGATAATTGCAACCTGCGGTGCTTTTACTGCATGCCGGAAGAGGATTATCACTTTACGCCCCATCATCAACTGATGCAGGCGGAGGAGATTCGTCAGATCGCAGGAATCATGGTGGAGAACGGGGTGAACAAAATCCGGCTCACCGGCGGTGAACCGCTCATCCGGAAAGATACGGGGGCCATTATCCGGGCACTTTCCGAATTGCCCGTGGAGCTGACCATGACCACCAACGGCATCCGGGTAGATGACCTGCTTCCGGAGATTCTGGAAGCCGGATTCAGCAGCATCAACATCAGTCTGGATACGCTTAAGCCCCCAAAATTTCAGGAGATGACCCGGCGCAATTATTTTGAACGGGTGCGCAGAAACATCGATCTCCTGCTTGAAAATCAGATCCGAACCAAAATCAATGTGGTGGTGATGAAAGATTGGAACGACGATGAGATTCCCGATTTTATAGCCCTCACACGCGATACACCGGTGGAGGTGCGCTTTATTGAATTTATGCCCTTTAGCGGAAACCGGTGGACCAGCAACCAGGTGTTTACTTACCACGAAATACTGGAAAGGGTGCAGGCGCTTTACCCGGTGCAGGCACTTGCGGCCGGTCCGAACGACACAGGAAAGCCCTACGCCATTCCCGGACATACCGGTACTTTCTCCGTGATCAGCACCATGACCGCCCCTTTCTGCGAAGGCTGCAACCGGATGCGCCTGACCGCCGACGGGAAACTGAAAAACTGTCTTTTCTCTTCCCGGGAAACGGACCTGCTGACGCCTTTACGTGAAGGGCGGGACATCCTCCCGCTGATTCACGGGGAAATGTGGGCCAA
>JBEBRS010000310.1:0-3534 GCA_040394705.1 Leadbetterella byssophila | reverse complement strand
ACTTTTTTTTGGGTCCTGATTTTGCTGGCGGTTATGGCCGTTTTGCTCCGTATCGTGCTAGACGGCCTGTATACCGGGGAGGAGTCTGTCTATACCCGGGGTTCGCAGACGGTTACGGTACGCTACCACACGGCCGAAGCGGGCCACGACAAGATTTTTGGTTACCGGGTGCCTTACGGTATTGTGTGGCGTACAGGTTCGGGCGACGCCACGGAGATTCATTTTTCCGAAGACGGTCTTTTAGAGGGGCGGAAAGTAAAAGCAGGGACGTACAGCCTGTGGTCTGTGCCGGGAGAGAAGGAGTGGACCCTGATTCTGAATACCGAAACCGGGCAGTATGGGACCCTTTATAATTCTGACCGCGATTACCTGCGGGTAAAGGTCGTTCCTGAAACGCTTACGGAGCGGAGGGAAAGCCTGAGCATAGGGCTGAGCGAAGGGGAAGCAGGGGATGGGATCTTGCGGATAGGGTGGGAGAATACCTTAGTGGAAGCCCGGATCAAATGAAATCTCTGTGGTCTTTCAGAAGTCGGGACTTTTCTCTACTTTTGAAAAAAAAACTATTCCTGACCTTATGAAAAAAACAAGCAATTCAAGAAGAGATTTTCTACGTAAGGGGACTCTGGCCGCCGCGGGCTTTTATATTGTGCCGCGGAATGTGCTGGGCGGACCCGGTTTTACGGCTCCCAGTGATCAGCTGGTGCTGGCGGCCATCGGCGCGGGCGGTAAGGGTCGCAGCGATATCAAGAACGCTTCTGTGAACGGAAGAGAAAGGGTAGCCGCCCTTTGTGACGTACATTTTTCCGGAAGTGCATCGGCCTCTGTCAAGGAGTTTCCTAAGGCGAAACTGTATGCCGATTACCGCGTTATGCTGGAGGAAATGAAGGAAATAGATGCCGTTACCATTTCCACACCTGACCATGTACACGGTCCGGCTGCTTCCTTTGCGATGCAGCGGGGCAAGCATGTGTATGTGCAGAAACCCATGACCCATAACATCAGCGAAGCGCGCATGCTGACAAAAATGGCCAGGCAATATAAGGTGGTCACCCAAATGGGAAACCAGGGAGCCTCTAACCCTCTTCTGAAAAATGTACAGGCCTGGGTAGACTCCGGCAAGATCGGTAAGGTGTCTAAAGTGCAGATCTGGACCAACCGCCCGGTATGGCCCCAGGGGAACCCCATGCCCCTGCCCGATGCCGCCCAGAAGCCCGATGACCTGCATTGGGATTTGTGGTTAGGACCCGCGGAAGAAAAGCCTTATATCCCCAATATACATCCGTTCAACTGGCGGGGTTGGTGGGATTACGGTACCGGCGCCCTCGGCGATGTCGGCTGTCACCTGATCGATATTCCTTTCCGTACCCTGGGGTTGATGTATCCCACGGACGCGGAATGCAGCGTAGGATCGGTATATTCCAAAATGTGGAACGCCGATTATAACCCGGAAGGTGCGCCTCCTTCCTCCATCATTACCCTCCATTTTAATGCCACCAAGAAAAACGACTCGAAGATAGAGATGACCTGGATGGACGGAGGACTGCGTCCACCGCATCCGGAGATTATTCCGGCCGATCACGATATTGGCGGCCCGGGTAGCAATAACGGGGTATTGATGATTGGAGAAAAAGGCATCATTTCAACCAATATCAACGACAGCTCCCCACTTACGCCCAAACTGTACCTGAACGACGGCACCGTGGAGGCCCCGGCAGAACCCGGTGGAGAGAGGGAGCCGGAGTATGGCCACCAGCGCCTGTGGGTAGATGCCTGCAAGGCCGGTTTCAACAGCAAGGAACATAAAGGGCTAACTTCTTCTTTTGATTACGCCGGCCCCATGACGGAAACCGTGCTGATGGGTAACCTCGCCATCCGCAGTTATATGCTGCGCAAGCAGAATGATAAGGGCGCTTGGGAATTCTTCGCCCGGAGAAAGCTCCTGTGGGACGGTGAGAATACACGCATTACCAACATGGAAGAGGCTAACCAGTTTGTCACCCGGAAGTACAGGAAAGGCTGGGAAATGTAAAAACAGAGGGATGTAATTTTGAAGCTACGAGGTTCCCGACTACGCTCGAACTGACAAATGGCGACGACTCCTGTCCGTTCGAGCGTAGTCGGGAACCGAAGCGAAGTCGAGAACCGAAAGCGAAGCTGAACCGGGCTAACCAATGACGATCATTACGCACTAAAATCCCTGAGTTGTAATTCCTTTCCGTCAAAAACCGCGTAGGAGTAGAATCGGATCCAGTCGCCCAGATTAATATAGCGGCTATGCTGGTTTAATACGATATCCAGTTTCTGGTGGCGGTGGCCGAAGATATAATAATCGTGATGTTCTTTTTGCTCTTCTTCCAGGCAGTAGAGATAGAGCAGTTCTTTTTCTTTCGCTATAAAACTGTCGTAATCCTGCTCTTTGTCGTGGTTTTTCCAGGAATTGGCGGCCCAGGTATATCCCAGCCACAGACTAAAATCGGGATGAAGCAGTTTTCGGAAAAGCCAGCGGCAGAGCCTGTTTTCAAAAACCGCTTTCATGAATTTATAGGTGCGATCGCCCGGGCCTAAGCCGTCTCCGTGTCCAACCAGCATCCGTTTGTTTCCCACCTGATATTCCCGGGGTTCCCGGTATACTTCCGCCCCAAACTCCCGGGTGAAATAATCGCGCATCCACATGTCGTGGTTGCCCTGGAAAATAATCAGGCGTATGCCGGAATCCGCCAGTTCGGCCAGCTTGCCCAAGAAGCGTACGTAACCTTTGGGAGCTACCCGTTTATGCTCAAACCAGAAATCAAAGAGATCGCCGGCCAGGAAAACTACCTGGGCGTCTGCTTTGATCTCCTCCAGCCACTGGCAGATCATTTTCTCCCTTTGCCTGCTCTTTTCCGCATTCGGGGCGCCCAAATGAAAGTCGGACGCAAAATAAATTTTTTTGTCCGGTTGGAGATGGATTGGTTCCAAATGGTATTTTTTGCTCAAAATTAATTATAATCCTGGTGGAAAAGTAAAAAATAATGGAAATCACGCTTTTCGTATTTTTGTAAAATCTATATTTG
Source organism: Leadbetterella byssophila (assembly GCA_040394705.1). Classification (GTDB taxonomy): domain Bacteria; phylum Bacteroidota; class Bacteroidia; order Cytophagales; family Spirosomataceae; genus Leadbetterella; species Leadbetterella byssophila_B. The sequence goes on along the minus strand of JBEBRS010000310.1, from coordinate 481 downwards.
GCCTATATTTGAGAAAAATAAACTTTGAAGATATGCCTACTCCAAACAGGGTCCTTATAGCCGAAGACAGTTCCGTGATTCAAAACCTGGTAAAGAAGATTCTGGAATTTCAGAATTTTGAAATAACGGCCGTAAAAAATGGGGAACAGGTGTTGCAAATGCTGCAGAAAGACCACTTTGATATTATTTTACTGGATATAAACATGCCGGTAATGGACGGGATGGAAAGTGTGAAAGCGATACGGGCCCTTGCCGATAAAGAGAAAGCGGGCGTACCCGTGGTAGCCATTACAGGAAACGCACGGAACTATTCCGAAGAAGAATTTAAAGAGGCCGGATTCAATGAAGTGTTGATGAAGCCCCTCAATTTTGATAAGCTGGTGATGGTCGTAAAAGAGCTCACCGATAAGTAAAAAGCTGTGATCGGTATTACTTTTTTAGGAACAGGCACTTCTTCAGGGGTGCCTGTTCTTACTTGTAC
>JBEBRS010000309.1:0-3557 GCA_040394705.1 Leadbetterella byssophila | reverse complement strand
ATGAAACAGTCGTTTGATTTCTTCGGAGATGCGGAGGGGTTTCTGGGTGACGGGGTCTACGGCGATCCAAAGGGTGCGGGCCTTTACCAGGACCTTCCCGTTCAGATGGATCTCGTAACTGCGTTCACTGCTTACCCCGGAGGCCGACGATACCCAGGTGAGGAGTTCAATTTCATCGCCGAGCCTCGCGGGATGAAAGTATTCTATCTCATGCTTTCTCACCACCCATTTCACGGCATCTGCGATTTCCGCAGGGGCCAGCACCGCCCAATGTGCGGTGGCCACGTCTTGCAAAAATTGCAGGTACACCACATTGTTGACATGCTGCATGTCATCGAGGTTGGCCTCGGTGATGATCCGGGTTTGAGTGAAAACGGGAGGTTGCATATCGTGTAAAACAAAAAGCCTTAACCGTTTCCGGCAAGGCTATAGCATATCCACAAGGAGCTAATTATTTGATGGCCTCGGCGATGTTATCCGCGGCAACCATTTCTTCTTTGAAGGTATAAGCTCCTGTTTTGTCAGATTTTACGGCTTTGATCACTTTAGCGAAGCTCTTCAAAGCGGATTTGTCCCTTAGGGTCGCAACTACTTTCTTTGCCATGTCTTTCTACTATTAGAGATTACTTAATTTCTTTATGAACAGTCACTTTTCTCAGGATAGGATTGTACTTCTTGAGTTCCAGTCTTGCAGTAGTGTTCTTACGGTTCTTGGTGGTGATATACCGCGACATGCCAGGTACTCCTGTGGCCTTATGCTCAGTACATTCCAGTATCACCTGAACCCTGTTTCCTTTCTTTGCCATTCTATTAATAAATTATTTCTGTCTTAATCGGGCTGCAAAGATAATATAAAAATACTGATTTAAAAACCTTTGATTGAATATTTTAATTGTTCTGTACAAAACTAAGGGAATCTGCGTATTTATAGTAAAAGAGTGGTGGCGAAAGTAAACTTTGTAGAGGCAATTCCTGTCTAAGGGGTACCGATTCTGATATTCGGAGGTAAAAATTATACGTATGAAAAAGATAGTTTGTTTTTTCATTTTAGCGGTAGCTTTCTACGCCTGCCGCAGCGCAAAGCCCTACACCCTGCCTGAGAGTGAGGCGTTGATCGGTAAACACCAGCGTTTAGCGGTATTGCCTTTTGATGTCAAGTTTAGTGAGGAATACCGGAAGATGATGCGGGAAGGGAAGGTGACCTGGGAAGAGCAGGAAAGAAGGGCAGGAATTGATTTGCAGAAGACTGCTTTTGAAAGTCTGGCCAGACGGGCCAATAAGAAAGGTTTGGGTATTACCGTACAAGACTATCTGACCACCAACCGTACGCTGGAACAGTCGGGTATTCCTTTTTCCCAGTTGATGGTAATGGAAAAATCGCGGATTGCTTCCCTGTTAGGGGTTGATGCGGTGATTTTTGGTCACAGTACCGTAGAGTTCAGCGTGTCACGGGGTTTTACAGGAAGTAACGGTATTCGCACCGAGATGGATCTTTTTGACGCCTACGCGGGGCAGAAAGTATGGGGTATCTCAGACCGAGAATATATTCGCAGCCGCTTTGACTCTCCTCAGGATCTGGCCCGGCGGGCGGTGAGTGACCTGGTGGGAGCGCTACCGTATAAGAAAGGGGTGAGGGGATAGTTCTTAGTGCCGAGTTCTGAGTTCCGAGTGACCGTACCCGGAACTCGGAACTAAGCACTCGGAACTATCCCCTATTCTCTAAAAAATATATCTTCCCTCGGCCAGGAGAGCGTCTGCTATTCTTCTCCGGGCATCTTTGGTATTTATGGACTCGATTTTGGTGAAGCGTTTAAGGCCCATGAGCATTACGCGCAGTTCATCGCTTTCCGCAAAGGCGGTGATGGCTTCGCGGCCGCTTGCAGTTACCTTGGCCACTGCGTTTTGCAGGTATACCAGCGCCATATCTTTCTGTAAAATTACGGCCTCTTCTCCCTTCTGTGCCATGAGTTTTTCTACCCGCAGAAGAGCGGATTCGGCAATGTACACTTCGGTAATAATGTCGGCTACGTTCATCAGTATTTCCTGCTCGTGGGAGAGCTTCATCATGAATTTCTGAACCGCAGAACCGGCGATCATCAGGGCCACCTTTTTCAGGTTACGGATCACTTTTTTCTCCGCTCCAAACATTTCTTCCTCTTCATTTCCCCCGAATTCAGGGATAGACAAAATCTCTTTTCCGACGGCAGTAGCCGGACCGAGGAGGTCGAGTTCCCCTTTCATGGCGCGTTTCAGGTACATGTCAAGTACCAGCATGCGGTTGATTTCGTTGGTTCCTTCAAAGATTCGGTTGATGCGGGAGTCGCGGTAGGCGCGGTCCATAGGCGCGTCTGCGGAATACCCCATGCCTCCGTATACCTGTACGCCCTCGTCGGCCACATAGTCCAGGGTCTCGGAGCCGTTTACTTTGAGGATGGCGCATTCTATGGCATATTGTTCGAGGGCTTTAAGTTTAGCCTCTACGTCGTTCATCCCGGAAGCCGTAAGGGAATCGATCAGGTCGTCGATGTTTTGTCCGGCCCGGTAGCAGGCGGTTTCGCTGGTCCAGATCCGGATGGCCATTTCGGCCAGTTTGTGTTTGATGGCCCCGAAGCGGCCAATGGATATGCCGAATTGTTTTCTTTCGTTGGCGTAGTTGACGGCATGGCTGAGTACGGCTTTTGATCCGCCTACGGCGGCTACGGCCAACTTAATACGCCCAACATTCAGAATATTCACCGCAATCTTAAACCCGTTACCGCGGGTGGAAAGCATGTTTTCGGCCGGTACCTTGCAGTCGTTAAAGAATATCTGGCGGGTGTCCGAGCCTTTAATTCCCATTTTGTGTTCCGGCTCATTCATGGTAATGCCGCCGAACGATTTTTCTACAATGAAAGCCGTCAGGTTTTTGTCGTCGTCAATTTTAGCGAAGACAATAAATATATCGGCGAATCCCCCGTTGGTGATCCACATTTTCTGGCCGTTGAGCAGGTAATGCCCGCCGTCAGCGCTGAGTTCCGCCCGGGTTTTCCCGCTGTTCGCGTCCGAGCCGGAATCAGGTTCCGTGAGACAATAGGCCGCTTTCCATTCGCCTGTTCCGAGCTTGGGCAGGTATTTTTGTTTTTGCTCCTCGTTTCCGTAATACACAATGGGCAAGGTGCCAATGCCCGTGTGGGCCGACTGTGCCACAGAGAAAGAATGCCCCGCACCTAACACCTCGGCCACCAGCATAGAGGTATTGAAGTTCATGCCGAATCCACCGTATTCTTCCGGTACGGCCGTTCCTAATAAACCCAATTCTCCGGCCTTATCCATTAATGAAGAAATAAGCTCCGGCGTCTTCGCGCTGTCAATCTCTTCCAGTATAGGATGAATTTCAGTTTTAAGAAAGTCCCGGCAAGTCTCGGCAATCATTTGCTGTTCTTCCGAAAATTCTTCAGGAATAAAAATCTGCCCCGCAGCGGTTTCTTTGATCAGGAATTCTCCTCCTTTTAGCGACGTCATTACTTGATGTATTAAACAGGTTGGAACTATTAAAATAGTATGCTTGCATACTATTT
>JBEBRS010000308.1:0-3562 GCA_040394705.1 Leadbetterella byssophila | reverse complement strand
CGCTGGCTTGTACGATAGCCTCAATGTGAGGAGATTCATCTTTCAAATACCGGTCCGCTTTTTCCAGGGCCAGTGCTGCTTTGAAATGGGGAACATGGCTGAATGTGTGAAGTGGGATCCCCTGGCTTCCGAGAAGATCAGCCGCAAGCATGGCTACCGTACCGGAGTCCAATCCTCCGCTGAGCGTACAGGCGACCGGTTGATGACTTCTCAGCCGGACACGAACGGCCTCAGTGAGCAGATGCCTGAGTTCTTCGGCATAATCTCCATGATGCGTGTACTTTTTTTCCGGAACATTTTCCGGAAACCAGTAGCGTTCGGTCTTCCATTTTCCTGCTTTCCAGGTGAGGGTATGAGCAGGCGGTAAAATGTGCAGGTCTTCGTAAAGGGAAAGGGCGGCTTCCGGCGACCTGATCAGTAACAGACGAGCCACAAACGCCTCACGATTGACCTGCTTCTGAAAGCCCGGGATTGCGAAAATTCCAAGGGGAGAAGATGAAAATGTAATTCCCTCCGGAGTCAGAGCATAGCAAAGAGAGGTATACCCGTGTTTGTCCCGCGCAAGGAAGAGTTCACCGCTATCGGTATGGAAAACAGCGAAGGCCCAGTCGCCCCGCAAGCGCTTCACCACCTCTTTACCCCAGCGCAGGTATCCCTGTTTCATCAATTCGCCGTCGGGTAGGTGTCCTCGTAAATCCAGGTCAGAAAGCAACTCTTCCCGGTTATCAAGGCGGCCCGTAACGCTCATGAGTATTTTTTCATGGGGAAGGTTTTGCGGAAAATGCTCAGCTAGAGACTCCGGGGTGTTGTAGCGTAAGAGGCACCCCAATCCCATGGTTTCCTGTACTATGTGCAGGTGGCGGTCATGGGGAAGTGTTTTCAGACTTGCGCCTATGGCAGCCATTCTTTCCTGTACAATAGCAGGGTGGGGGTGACACGTTCCGTAAATGGCACTCATACTGACATTAAGGAGATTAAGGGTTGAAATTTATGAAAATATTATTACATTTGGATTCAAAAATTCAAGTCTATGAAAACAGAAAAAAGTGAAAGCACCAAAAAAAGGTGGGTGACCCCCAGCTGTAGTGACATTACCATTGGTTTTGGAATCGGACCCGGTGGTGATAGTAGTTTGGAAGCCAGCTGATTTGATTTATGGTGTAAAAGGGCTACTTTTATGAAAGTAGCCCTTTTTTTTAGCCTCTGCCCGGGAAAATTCCTTCGAGGCAAATGATATAATTCACTGCGATGTACGGTTGTAAATTAGAAAACGGAATATTTGAACCAGATAGAGATGTAGTGGTCTGGGGCACGTGGAGCTGACTGGTATCTACCGAGTTGTTATTTAGCATATTGTTTTCGGTAAAGCCGGGTGAAGATTCATAGATTTGCGGCCGGTTAGACGTGCTGCCAGGAAGAAGATTGGTCACTTGAGCCAGGGCATTGTTTTTCCCATTAGGGGCATTTGCTACATTGTCGCTAATCCGGATATTGGCCTGTCCGGCTACTGCGGTTTGGGGTACGATATGGTTATGAGCTGGCAGATTGCTTGTTGTCAGGCTTACGCTTTCATTTCCGCCGGCTTCTCCGAGGGAATAATTACTCAGACTTGGGCCTTGCATCCAACCCAGCGGACTTCTGCCGCGCAGATCCGGTAAGGCAAAAGTGCTGGTCCCATTCCCTCCATAGGTGGTGCCAATTAGGGCAAAAAGGGGGGGATATTGGTTGATGTTCAACAAACTTCCGTCGCACAATGCCCAGCCACGGGGGGCAAAATTCCCGCCAAATATTTTAATCATTCCGATGTATTCTTCCATGTTTGTTACAGTTTAAAGGTTAATAAGAAAGGGATTAATTCCGCGGGGGGTAAATGCCTTGCAAACAAATGATAAAATTGACCGCGATGTACGGCTGTAAATTAGAAAAAGGGATATTGTTTCCTACAGGAGTAGTAGGGGTAGCAGGCAGGTTCAGTTGGCTGGTATCTACGGAGCTGGCATTTAGCATATTGTTTTCCGTAAAGCCGGGCGATGATTCATAGATTTGCGGCCGGTCAGACGTGCTGCCAGGAAGAAGGTTGGTCACTTGCGCCAAGGCATTGTTTTTCCCGTTAGGTGCATTTGCTACGTTGTCACTGATCCGGATGTTGGCCTGTCCGGCTATTGCTGTTTGTAGTAGCGTATGATTGTGCGAGGGTAGATTACCCAGGTTGAGGGAGGTATTTTCATTACCTGCCTTTTGTCCCTGTGTATAAGGACTCAGACCGGGGCCGTTACCCATACCCAGTGCTATCCTTCCCCGTAAATCAGGAAGGGCGAAGTTGGTTATGCCGTCTCCGCCGTAAATGGTTCCCAGAATAGAAAATAAGGCCTGATTTTGGGAAATACTAAGGAGCTGACCCTGACACATGGCCCAACCTTGCGGGGCAAAGTTCCCGCCGAAAATTTTGATAATTCCGATGAATTCATCCATAGTTCATACGTGTTTAAAGGTTATAAAATTGACGATGATTGCGCCATGGTTTTATATTCCTCAGAACTACGTACATAGGAGAACTGCCTGTTTGTGTACAGGAGATCCGGGTTATTTTTTCATGGCAGGCCAATAATAGAAATAAGTATGAAGCCTGCCAAAATTTTCACCCTTAAATTGACATAAAACTTATTTAACGGTACACTTTGGAGAAATTTGAGCTGTTGGAAAGCCAATTATGGGAAATCGGAAGGGGCTACCCCATATCTTGCATGCTGAATCATAAGGGATTATGCTACCCCCTGCTCTCTTAACCTCTGTTTTGCCGCACGGATATAGAAAAATATACCTGTAGCTACAATCAGATAGGGCATCACCAGCAGATACAGAATACCCAGGTTAAGGCCGGTTCCAATGGTGGTTCTTCCGTCGCTTAAGCTGGAGCCTACCGTAGCCCGGCACATGGCGCATTGGGCAAAGGTATCGCCGAGAGAAATGAATAAAAAAAATAGGGTGAGGAAGAGTACTTTTTTCATGCCTTTCAGAAAATGTAATAAGGTCGGATCATCAGGTAAGCGATCACACCTGTCACCGAAACATATAACCAGATCGGGTACGCGTACCGCACTATTTTCCGGTGCCGGTCGTCTATCCTTTTCCATCCGTAATAATACGCGCGCAACACTAAAGGTAAAACAACAAAGGAGGCAAGAACGTGCGTAATCAGGATAAAGAAATAAAAATAACGCACAGCTCCCTCTCCGCCGAACCGGGTTTCTTCATTGCTGATGTGATACAGCACATAAAATATCAGGAATAGCCCGCCTAAAAGGAATCCGGTAGTCATACAGGCTTTATGCGCGCGGATATTCTTCTGCCGGATAAAAAACAAACCGAGAAGGAGAGCTGCCGCGGTCATGGAATTAATGATGGCATTCACAAAAGTGAGTTGTTTCGTCCATTCCCCGATATAAGGTTTCTCCCGGATGCCCAGCATGACCATCACCAGCAGTACAACGGCTACAGAGAGGATGTTGATGGCCCGTATCCCGATTTTGTTTTTGAGATTATTCATTGTTTATCGAGTAGT
>JBEBRS010000307.1:0-3605 GCA_040394705.1 Leadbetterella byssophila | reverse complement strand
TCGCATCAAACCAGCGGAACTTCTGCTCAGTGGGCAGGTTTAGAAATTTCTCCCGCAGCCAGCATCGCAGGTTCAGTTCCGCCTGCACCTCGAAGGGCTGTGGTCTCCCGCGCCGGCCTCACTCATCATTGCCTGGCTGCCCCTGTTCTGCAGTCCCGCACCTACCGCAATCGAGGCAACCTGCCCCCTCCGGCCAGCAGGCGCTCTCCCGTGATAAAAGCTGGAACCGTGATATCCCGCTGTGATATTTCACGGACGCCCGCGATTTTGCCATCGATTTGAGTCAAAACCGCCAAAAACACAGCGTTTCAAACTTCTTTCAGCGGCTGGCACGGTAGTCGCGAATGCAGAGCTTCGCAGGGATGGAAGGAGATCGCAGCAGGAGCGAACGGCCAACCTGACCGTAGCGGTGCTGTGAGAATAGGGCTCTTCGAGATAGCAGGATTACAAGCATGACCAAGCAGATTCAACGGAAGCAAGCTCGCGGTTTTACACTGGTAGAACTCCTGGTGGTGATCGCCATCATCGGTGTCATGGTCGGCCTCTTGCTGCCCGCCGTACAAGCCGCCAGGGAAGCAGCTCGGAGAATGCAGTGCTCCAATAATCTCAAACAGATTGGATTAGCAACCCACAATTTTAGCGATACCTATCGCCACCTCGTTCCGGCTTTCATTGGTGATAACAGCGAAAGCGAGACTTTGAATAGTTGGCCAACCTGGGGGGCAAAATTGCTGCCGTTTATCGAGCAGGCGAATGTATTAGATTTGTGGGACCAGAAACGGTTGATCGGGAACCAGCCCGCCGCCGCATATCAGACGCAGGTTTCCACCTACATCTGCCCGTCGCGCCCCGCCCCGGTGCTGTCGATCAATGACTTTCAGATCGCCGATGGTACGAAGCCCGGTGGCGCGCTGAGCGATTATGCCGCGAACTTCGGTACCCATGCGGCGTTCACTGACTCTGACGGCGCGATCATTCCCGCCCGTCAGATGAAGATTACGATCGATTCCATCGGCCCGTTGCTGGAAGAGTTTGGCGGGGCGACGCGCTTCGCGGACATCATCGACGGCACCAGCAACACCGTCATGTTCGGGGAGAAGTCGATCCGTCCCAACTCGCTCCGCGGCAAGAACGAGGACCGTAGCATCTACAGCCAACTGCGAAACACGCAACGGCGGATGATGGGGATCAGTTTCCGCAATGGCGACCGTCGCCCGCTGCTGCCGCCGAACAACCAAAGCATTCCGTTCGCCAACAACAGCTTCGGTGGTCCGCACCCCGGGATCACCAACTTTGTCTTTGTCGACGGCAGTGTCCATGGGGTTTCGAATACCACCGATATTCTCATCCTCACGGCGATCGCCACGCGGGCGGGCAACGAAATCGTCCAACTCGACTAAATGAAATCACGGCACAACGCATCCTTTGAACAAACGATTTAGATAGAAATGTTTATGTCTCAACTCAACATTAGCAGGGTAGTCCTCGGGTTCGCGTTTGTGGGAGTTGTCGGTTGCGGTCCGAGTGGACCACAACTGCATCCGGTGGTTGGCAAAGTTGTGCCGGCCGACCAAGAAGTCGCGGATTTGGCGGGCTGCTCCATCGAGATCGTCGACACCGCCAACGATGCCAATCGGGGATTCGCGCTGATTCAGCCGGATGGGCAATTCGTTGTAGAATCGCTGCAGGCCGGGGAAGTCAAGCAAGGGGTGTTGGATGGCGTGTACAAAGCCAGAATCATCTTGAACGACGAAGACCAAGCGTCGAGAAAGCGGGCGGCAAACGCCGTGGCCACACGGTACCAAAAGTTTGAAACTTCGGGGTTGGAGATCAGCGTGCCATCGTCCGGTGAAGTGGTTTTGCCTGTCTTGAAAAGGTAGGCAATGCCGGTGACGGTTGTGGTGGCAGGCGCGGTTATGGTGGCAGGCGCGGTTGGGGAGGCATGTGGCGCTGGGCCACAGCTCGGCAGCCCGACCGCTGCGGCCGCCGATCACCGGCTCCCATCCCGGAGCGGCTGACCAAATGGGATGGGCTGGTCCGGTTGATGATTTTCAATCGCCCGATTTCGCCGCTCACAACGGCAGGTTATTTGTTAGCCGCGTAGCCACCAAATCCGCTTGCCGCCAGCAACAGGATGCCGGCCAACCCAGCGAAGACGCCGGTGGTGCCCCATGCCGCGAGTAGCGGGCGAAGCACAAGCGGAGAAACGAATTGGCCGAGAAACAGCGACATCGTCAATCCGCCCACCAGCCGTCCGCGGATCGCTTCCGGTGCATGGCTCATCAGCCACACGTTCAGTTTGGGCATCAGCAGTCCCAGTCCGAATCCAGCGATCATCATGCCGACGAGGATGACGCTATAACTGCGCGCCGCTGCGATGATCAGGTAGCCGATTCCCAAACCCAGCAGCATCACAGCGATGACACTCGGAAAACTCAGGCGGGACTTGATCCGATAAAACAACATTGACGACAGGGTTGCGAAAAATGTCATGCAGGCGATCGCAAGACCCACATAGGTCCCGTCGGCGTTGAAGAACCGCTTCAAATGAAACGGAAGTTGAACCGGAATGGCAAAGAATGCTGTCATGCCGAGAAAGGCGATGGCGTAGATCAACGCAATCACGCCCCACGGCGTCTGCCCTGCGACCAGGCGGGCGCTGCGGCTTTCATGTTCCGTCGCCTGAAGCGGTTCGCGAATCGTCCAGATGACCATCGGGACCACCGCCAATGCCGCCAGATAAATCCCGAACGGCCCGCGCCAACTCAGATCCGACAGCAGGCCGCCAGCGAGCAGAAAGATCATCCCGCCGAACGACATAAAGGCCGCCTGCAGGCCGAGGAACCGCTGGCGCTCCGCGCCCGCGAAGTAGTCGCCGATGAGTGTGACTGCAGCGGTCATGATGGCAGCCACCGCGACCCCCAACAGGGCGCGGCCGACGAGAATCGCCCACAACGAATCGAGATACAACCCGCTGCTGCCCGCCGCGGTGTACAGCACTGTGCCCCATAGCAGCAGCGGCTTTCTACCAAAACGATCCACCAGCCAACCCGATGCCGGCGCCAGCAGGCCGATGAAAAGGCCCGGCATCGTGAGCATCAACCGCACCAGCAGGTCGGACGACGGATGCGCCGCAAACACCGTCGCCATCGTCGGCAGCGCCGGCGCGACCGGAGTGCCAGCCATGACCGTCAAGCTGCTGGCGCACAACAGCGTGAGGTTACGGAAGGTCTCACGCGTGTCTCGAGGCTCCACTGGCAGCGTCCTGCTCAATACGGTCTTTCGGTAAGTGGAGTGGCCGCCTGACTGAGGCGGGCCGCTCCACGTTGGGCGGCACGCTCAGCATTTCAGCGACGAGCGTGAGCGATAGGAGTTGGGCCCCAGCCGCCCGCCGTTAGAAATCGAGCAGCGGTGCGTCGGCGTCACCGAATTGCTCCAGTTCCACACCCATCCGCTGGGCAACCGAGAGGTACATCGAGCAGAGCCGCCGCTGGGAATCGTCGCGGCCGGTGTAATCGAGGACGCGGCCGGTTTGCAGCGTCCCGCCCAGGCCGCCGACGGTAAACAGCGGCACCTTATGGGAATCGTGTCGGCTGCCCGACCAC
>JBEBRS010000306.1:0-3606 GCA_040394705.1 Leadbetterella byssophila | reverse complement strand
AGTAAAATCAATCAACTTAAAGCACAACTCAATCCCCATTTTTTGTTCAATAATCTCAATGTTTTAGATCAATTGATCGAAGAAGACAAAGAAAAAGCTTCTGATTTCCTGAACGAGTTTTCCGAGATTTACCGCTACGTATTGAAAACTTCAGACCGCGAACAGGTTCCTGTTTCGGAGGAACTTGCTTTTGCGGAACAATACTTCGGACTCATACGGTTCAAATACGGAAATGCTTACCAACTGCGCATTGACAGTAAAAACAAAAACGGATTTATCGTGCCTTTAACCTTGCAATTACTCATAGAGAATGCCGTTCAGCACAACTTGGGAACGGAAGAGCGCCCCGTCTATATTGAGGTGAGCATTGAAGGAGATATCTGTGTTTCCAACAATACCCACCCGAAACGAAATACCAAACCCGTATCAGGGCGAGCGTTGAACAACCTGGCAGAGCAATACAAATTGCTCACCAGGGAACCAATCTCGATTCACCGTTCAGACCAGAATTTTTCAGTAACCGTCCCCCTGATTCCTTCCCAAGAAAAATGACAAAAATAGTAATCATAGAAGACGAAATTCCGGCCAGAAAAAAACTGAAAAGGTTTTTAGAAATGCTAAACGACCCTTTTGAAGTGATCGCGGAAATTGATTCGGTTAAAAAAGCCATTGAATTTCTTCATACGCACCAGGCCGATCTTATTTTTTCAGATATCGAATTACTGGACGGCAATGCCTTTGAGATCTACCAGCAGGTACCGGTGCGATGTCCCATTATTTTTATTACTGCTTATGACCAGTTCTGGATGGATGCTTTTGACAGTAACGGTATTGCTTACCTCTTGAAACCATTTTCGAAAGAACGGTTCCAAAAGGCCTGGAATAAATTCCTGTGGTTAAACGCATCCCCATCCGATGAAAGTAAATGGATGGCCAACCTTACGGAACTTATACAGCGAAATTTTTCAGAGAAATCGTATAAAATGCGTTTTACGATTCATACTTCCCGTGGAATGTACTTTTTAGAAACCGGAAACATTGTCTTTTTTGAAGCCGACGAAGGGGTTATTTTTGCTTACGATAATAGGGGGGAAAAACATATACTTACCGAGACTACCCTAAAGGAAATAGAAGAGCAGATCCGCCCCCAAGACTTTTTCCGTATCAACCGTAGCGAAATAATCAGCAAAACCTATATTGAAAAAATTGAACGCTATTCCAAAAACACCCTTGCTATAAAGCTGAAAACGTATGGAAATCATCTTAAAACCAGCCAGAACAATACAGCCCTCTTCAGGGAATGGATTGAAAAATAAAGACCACACGGGCAGGTAGAAATGAGTGCGCGCTTTCCGCACGAGTAAAAATAAGCCTGATTCATTAAAATATAATGCTTATTATTACAAAAATTGCACAAATAGATATGTTATATTATGCTTATTTGTACTATATTTGTACAAATAAGAAATTTTATGAGCAGTTTAACGCTTATTCCAACAAAAAAAATCACAGAGCGCTTGCGTTACGAAAACCCCTGGTGGATTAACAAACGAATTCCCGAGGTGTACAGTGCGATGGCAAAACGCTTGTACTTTGATTTATTTTACCCTTATGTACTTGAGAAAAAGGTGCGCAGAGCACTGGTACTTATGGGTCCGAGACGCGTAGGCAAAACCGTCATGCTTTTTCATAGCATTCGGCAATTGTTAATTGAAAATGTGAATCCGCATAAAATCTTCTTCATAGGTATTGACAATCCTATCTATGTGCATTTAAGCTTAGAAGACATTTTAACACTTTGCAAAGAGTCGCTCCACCAAGACAACTTAGAAGGCTGTTATGTTTTTTTTGACGAGATTCAATATCTGAAGGACTGGGAACGCCACCTCAAAGTACTTGTGGACACTTACCCTGACACCAAATTCATTGTATCGGGCTCGGCAGCCGCTGCCTTAAAATGGCACAGTACAGAAAGCGGGGCCGGGAGATTTACCGACTTTATGCTCCCTCCCCTCACCTTTCAGGAATACATTCATCTGAAAAAAATGAAGCATCTTATTTACCAGGGAAAAATAAGTTATGGCACCCATCAAATTCCGTATTGTCTCACACACGACATAAAAGCATTAAACAAAGAGTTTGTACACTATTTAAATTTCGGGGGTTACCCGGAGGTGGTGCTGAGCGAAAAAATACAAAGCGACATGGGCAGATATGTCAAGAATGACATCGTAGACAAAGTGTTGCTGCGCGATTTACCCAGTTTATACGGCATCAAAGATGTACAAGAGTTAAACCGTTTTTTTACATACATCGCGTACAACACCGGCAACGAATTTTCTTACGAAAGCATGAGTAAGGAAAGCGGCATCCCAAAAGAAACGTTGAAAAAATATCTGGAATATTTAGAAGCCGCATTCCTGATCAAAGTATTAAACAAAGTAGATGCAAACGCAAAACGCTTAAAACGTGTCACCAGCTTTAAAGTGTACCTGACCAATCCCTCGCTACGTACCGCCCTGTTTTCACCTGTAAGTGAAACCGACCATGAAATGGGCAATATGGTAGAAACGGCCGTTCTCTCGCAATGGATGCACAGAGAAAAACTAGATCTCACCTATGCACGCTGGAAAGAAGGGCGAAAAGAAGGCGAAGTAGACCTGGTATTGGTCGATGACAAAAAATTCAAACCCGTTTGGGGAGTAGAAATCAAATGGAGTAACCGCTATTTTGAAAAGCCCCATGAGCTCAAAAGTTTAATTCATTTCTGTGAAACCAACGATTTTGAAAACGCATTGGTCACTTCTATTGACCAGTCCGGCGTAAAACAGGCAGGCAATCTGGCATTTTCGTTTTTGCCGGCATCCGTTTACAGTTACAACATCGGCAACATCACCTTGAAGATGAAATAGCATTAGTTCCTGAAAAAAATCGTAATTTGGTAATGGCCCCACTCCTTATGCTGCCCTCATCCCGGGAAGCATCGAACAGCTCGGCGCCGGAAGTATCAATTGATGGTTTTCATTCCGGAGTAAAGCCCCGGACCGAAACCCTATTGACAGGTGTATTGTGTAGAGCCCAAAAGTGGATTCGCATTTTTTATTGTTTTGTGGAGCTGGAAACAGACCTAAACTATCAGAAACAATACCATCAGCGCAAATGAAAATTTCACATTGCGCTGTTTAACAATACATTAAACAGTAAAATAGAAATTGCCTTTGGGTAGCGGAATGTTCGTATATTTGGGAATTAGCTGCAACCGTGAGAACCGACAGTGCAACCATTGACGAGAGTAAAATTAGACACTGAATGACTGTCCCCACAGACGTTTTTCAATTTGACAACAGAACATAATTTTTAACTTTGTGCATCTATTGCAGTTCAGTTTCGGGGACAGTAATTCATTGTCTTACGGACTTTGTGAACCGCAGGACAACATAAAAGATAAATAAATGATACTGATAACTCAACTAATTTACATTATTGACGGACAAGAAAAAAATTTTGACGAGTTTGAAAATATTGCCATTCCGACAATTTTGAAATATAACGGACGACTTTTGTTGCGAGTTAGACCAACTGACGACAACTTTATAGAAAGCCATA
>JBEBRS010000305.1:0-3616 GCA_040394705.1 Leadbetterella byssophila | reverse complement strand
GTCAGTGTTACCGCCGCCATTGACCAGAGCTTAGGTGAACAGCTTCCACTGTCCACTTTGACTTTTTGGCATTGGGCAGCTTTCACCTCCTATACCTCACCTTACGGTTTCGCAGGAAGCTGTAGTGTTGTTACCTAGTCGCACCGACCTATTCTCTGCGACTGATCTCTTTATCCCAAGACCAGTTCTCCTTCTCCCGAAGTTACGGAGCAAATTGGCCGAGTTCCTTTGTATTCGTTCTCCTTAAGCCTGAGTGCATTCCGCACCTACCCACCTGTGTCGGTTTCCTGTACGGTTTTCTTCACGAGATTCTTTCCGGTGTTCCTTCCCTTTTTTGATTTCCAGTTCTTTCCACTTTCCACAATTCTTGGACACGAGTTTTCTTCGGATGATTCTGTTACCAGGTTCTTCCTTCTCCATAGGAACCGTAATCTTCGCTTTGTTTCTTTTCGAAACTCCCCATCTGGCCTCGCCTTTCAGCTTTCCATTAGGGACCGTTTTACCCGATTCGATCTTCTCTTCATCTCGGAACCTTTGGGTTTACGGCCGAATGGATTCTTCTTTTCCATTCTTTTCGTTACTCATGTCAACATTCTCACTTCTGATCGCCATTCTATTCGAAATCTTACCGACTTCCCTTTTGCTTTACAGAACGTTCTACTACCTTTCCATTCAATTTCTTGATTGAAAATCACCGCTTCGGCTTCATACTTAGTCTCCTGTATCTCTGGCGCAAACCCCCTCCTCTTGTACGTTGTTACGCGTTTTTTCACGGATGGCTGCTTCCAAGCCCACCGCCAAGTTGTCCTTGGGAGTTCACTTCCTTTCGCACTTAGTATGAAATTTGAGACCTTATCGATTGATCTGGGCTGTTTCCCTCTTAACGTACAGTACTTATCTACTGCCGTTGGACTCCGTTTGTATTCTCTCAAGTTCATTCACAGTTTACACCTGATCGGTACACTTTGACATGCCCTCACTGGTACAGAGCTTTACCTCCTTGAGAGTTTGATTTCTCTCCAAACGGGCACTGCTTCAACAGCTTTCGTAGAAAACAAGCTATCACGTAGTTTGTTTAGCCTTTCACCCCTATTCACAACTCATCCAAGGTCTTTACAACGAACACTGGTTCGGCCCTCCATGAATTGTTACATTCATTTCAGCCTGGTCATGAATAGCTCACTACGTTTCGTGTCTTTGATATGGGAAGTCTTTTTTCTTCTGATCTTTCCTCAGTTTCGATTTCACTTCGTCTTCACGTTTCCGCTTCAACTTCTCCCCATCGTCAAAACTCGTTGACCCATTATACCAAAAGTACCCTGGAATCTCTTTTTGAGACTTCAGGTGGATATCGGTTGTCCAGTTTCTTGTAAGTTCCCTCACGGTACTCTTCACTATCAATCACGTAAACTTTCGTTTGTCCTAAGTAGGCGGTTCTACTTTCTTCCATCCAGATTTCATGTATGAATTTACTCGGACTTTTCCAAATTTCCTCCTTCTGTACGGGATTTTTCCCACCCTCTTTAATAGGCTCAGCCTTTTCGCTTCACACTCTTCCAGTCAGATTCCATTTGCTTTACCAATTTCGCTCGCCACTACTTTCGGTATCTCTGTTGATTTCTTTTCTTGGTACTAAGATGTTTCAATTCCCAAGCTTTTCCTCACTTTTTTGTATGCTTTCGCATGTATGGTATCCAGTATTCAATTAGCGGATCTCGATCGACCTCATACTGGCTTATCGCAGTGTAAAACGCCATTTCTTTCTTTACGTGTTATATTACTCCTCTGAAAACCTTGATTCTCTTTGCATATCTAAATCGATACGCATTGCGGGTTATAGGACTCGAACCTACAAAATCAGCTTGGAAGGCTGATGTGATAACCATTTCACCAAACCCGCTCTCTCTCTTTTTTCTCTCATTTCCTTACGCTTCTTTGTTTCCAAGGGTCACCCCTCTTCTATATTGTTTTTTCTTTTTCGAGAAAACCCCTCTCCATTGCATATGTATACGATTTCAACTTCGTTTCCTTACGCTAGCCTTTTCCAAGGGTTACCCCTCTTCTATATTGTTTTCCCTTTTTCGATAAACACCATCGCCATTGCATACCTAAACGATTTGAACTCCGTTTCGTTACGCTTGTCTTTCCAAGGCACACCCCCCTCTTCTATCTTGTTTTTTCTTTTTCGATAAACACCCACATCTTTGCCTATGTATACGATTTCAACTTCGTTTGGTTGTGCTGATCCTATCCATCCTCCTCCTTCCCACTACTCGCAACAGTCTCGAGGTCCTCTTTTTCCATCTTTTTTTTCATCCAGTTTTTCTTCGTTACGCGTATTATCGATTTATTCCAAACCATCTCTTACGCTACTTTAACGATATTTTTCATTTTCCTGATGTACCCCCTTACGTTTTCAAAAAACATCGATCATTCTCGCTTCTTTTTTGTTTTGCTCTCTTTCTTACAAAATGTATTCCGACATCGATACGATCTTTCCATACCCCATTCGCCGCAACTCCATCGGTACCACCCCTCTTACTCGAGTCCCAATTGGTTCTCCTTTCTTATTCAAAAGCACTCTTCCATTCATATCCTGTCGAAACCATCTTCCTCCTTTCCGTCGCATCTCCTTTTTTACCATGACTCTGACTCCATTCACCAAATCTCCTCGCTTCCATGTCGATCCAGGTCGAACCTTCGTTACTGAACCAACTACTTCTTTCCCAATTGTCCCTTCTGATTTCTTTGATCGCTTCACTTGAATACATCGAACTTCTCGTACTCCACTGTTATCGACCACTTTTCTTGTTGTTCGTAGTTGAACCATCTTCTTTTTTTCCTTTTTTCTCTACGCTCCGCCGGACTTGAACCGGCATACCGTGAGGCAGCGGCACTTGAGACCGCCGTGTCTACCAGTTCCACCAGGAGCGCCTTTCTTGGGACCAATGGGATTTGAACCCATGGCCATTCGGTTAAAAGCCGAATGCTCTATCCAACTGAGCTATGGTCCCCTTCCCTTCTCCCATCTTCATTACCATGAAATCTTATAGACACCTGGCAATTCTCCCTTTAGCGCTCTTTCTCGAACTCGCAACCCTGATCGTCGAAACCATCGAATCATAAATCGTGGATTCCCTGTTTCCACACATCGATTTCGTACTCGTGTTCTCGATTGATCTCGTTCTCCATCCTTCAATTCCAATCTCACTTTCGCCTTTTCTCGAACTTCTCTTGGTCTTCGTCTATCTACTGCTTGTGTTTTTCTTTCTCTTCGTGATTTCCACGCTTTTTCCACCCTTCTTCGTCGTTTTTGATCTTTTTGAATTTTCTTTCCCATTCTTTCTTTTTTTTTCTTCTCCTATGGAAATGACGAGACTCGAACTCGTGACCCCTTGCTTGCAAAGCAAGTGCACTACCAACTGTGCTACATTCCCAGGATTTTCCCATCTCTTCGTCTCTTTCCGAATTACTTCACTCGTTGTTCACTTTGGATCCAAGGTGATCTCGACTGGATTCTTCTTCTCGATAGTTGCTCCCTTCTTTTTCTTTGGTATCTCCCTTTTCCTCGCTCCCTTACGCTTGTTCTCTTCGAATTCATCGAGAAATCCTTCCC
>JBEBRS010000304.1:0-3617 GCA_040394705.1 Leadbetterella byssophila | reverse complement strand
CCTGATGCGGGGCGAAGCTAACCTCCGCCTAGGAAACACGGCCGCTGCGCTGACTGATGTCAACATGATCCGTGAAAGGGCCGGGGTGAAGCCTTACACCGCTGCCCAGCTTACACTTGACGAGCTGTTGGCTGAAAGAGGCCGGGAGATGTCATGGGAGCTGCACCGCCGCCAGGACCTGATCCGCTTTGGGAAATTTAACGGTACATGGAGATTCAAGCCTGCATCACCGGCGCATACGAAGTTATTCCCTATCCCGACCGAGCAAATCAAGAATAATCCGAACCTGAAGCAGAATCCGGGGTATCCGAACTGATTTTTTAAGGTCCTATTTATCAGTAAACTGAAAGAAGCTGTCTCTTATTTTTTACATAAATAGGAGACAGCTTCTATTTTTATTAACTGTATTATTATTGCCTTATTTATGTTGATATGTTGAATTTTAAGCTAATAGAGACCAAACGATTTTGTAAAATGTTGATAGCTTAAATACTAGAAAAAATAACAGAAAGATCCAAAATTTAGCATAAAGTAGTATAATACGGGGTAGTTACAGATAAACTAGAATCATAGTGGAATTGTTAAAAAAGTGAAATTTTTCTTTGAAAAATTCATATATTTTTTTAATTTCACTATACATTATAAATTTAGCGCTATGAAAAAAATACTATTAACCTCACTATTTCTTTCGTTATTCAAGTTCTCCTTTTGTCAAACTAAGATTTGGGATTATCCAATTAAGCCAACAAGTCCTGAATGGAAGAGTTTGTCCACCGTTGAAAAAATAAAAAGGCTGCAAATACCGGATGATATTAAGTCACGTATTCCGACCAAGGACTTAGTAGAAATATGTATGGATTATCCTTACCTCTTATCCTTTACAGCCTCTAATAACCCAGTTGAAGGATTGTCTATTATTATTGGTGGTTTTAATGGGTTCGAGGAACTTTCGAACAGACCAGACTTTTTTAGTAATATTTTCGAGTTTTATAAATCTCTTAAAATTTTGGAATTAAATAATGTGAACGATGTAATTGAGCGCATTGGTCTACATTATTTAGTCTGTGCAACTGAGATTTTTTTGTCTGATAGTAAAGTTTTGAATACTCAAAATCGTGAAGTGAAAATTAGTACTTTGAAACTACTCTTTAAAAGGTATAAAGAAGAAAAAGCGTTACAAGATGAGAGTTTTGGCTACTTAGGTAAGATGACATCTATTTTTGCAATAAATACATATACAGGGTCATTAGGGCACAAAATCGCGAATTTAGATGCTGAAGAGCAAGGTGCGTACGATGCTTTCACGAGAAGAATGGCTTATATTAGTCCGAGCGTTTTAGATAAGATTCTTGATAGTTCGGAAAAATTTATAAATGATTTATAATTGTAAAGGAGATTTTAAAAAATATTGATTATGAAAACTTTTATTAAAATTGCATTTACGATCTCTAATGTTTTTATTAGCATTGTTGGGTTTACTCAAACAACACCAAATGGTACATCAATAACTTCATATATTGTTTATCCAACTCCTCCACTGAGCACGGACGAAATTGATTGGATAAATAATTACGTAAGTACACATCATAATGTTTGTCAGATTTATAGTGGACCAACTAGATCATATAATTGCCATGCATACGCCTGGCCAGGAAGTACATCATATTGGTTAAATTCCCCAGGGGATGATCTGTTTTGGTCAGATAATAGTTATGTTTTAACAAGTTATACTAATAATGCGGGAACACGGGTATCTTATCAAGGAGATCATTCAGGAATTGTAGTAACTGGGGGGCTTTGTAATGGAGGCACAGCTATCGCTTCTAAATGGGGAGAGTGGGGACTTTATGTTCATGCTGAAAATGATGTTCCACCTAGTTATTTGCCCGGAAGTCCAAAGAGCTACTATGGCAGATGCGCTTCTGTTTCCTTGACTAATGTTACCTATGGTAGTGGTACTCCCGCAAGTACAGTTAATTTTGTATCCCCAGGATACTATCCTATATTTACAAACATTGAGTACCCCCGATTGAACTCTAATATTGCATGGAATCCTAGCTCTGGTACAATCCCGTTTACTAGTTATGGAACATTTAAAATTAATGCAGATCTTAGTATTAGCTCCGGACAGTCGATTACTTTTTATATGTCATCAAACGGCTATTGTGACAGCGATAGTAGAAATATTTCATTTGCAGCTTCATCCAGCTTTTATTTGATTGGTACTCAAAAATTAACGGATAATCTTACAATTGTTTTTGATAAACCGGATAAAATTGAATTACTACCTCAGCGAATAAATATTATAGATAACTTTTCTGGGAAAGTGGAAAAAACATTAGATATCAATGACATTAGTAGTATTATAGAAAAAGAGAATACTATCAACATTGATATATCAAGGCTTTCAAGGGGAACTAAAATAATTGCATTTGAATATTTAGCCGGTAACTCCATTGATCCAAAAATCGAAATTAAATCGGAGAGAGTGGTTTTTAGATAATATTTTACTCTTTAAAAAACCGTAGAATATAGTGCCGCTTTTAAAAGCGGCACTTTTGTTTTTATAACCTGTTGATTTTCAGTAAAATAATACAATGCAATTTTTTATTCAAATTGTGCAAGGCGGGGCGAACCGTAGTATAGGCTTGCCGTATCTTTGCCGAAGAAATTTTATATTTTGTATGTGTATCTTCCAATACAATACATCCGGAATATAGAAAAATCTGTATTTAACCATTTTATTGAACAATTCATATGCAAAAAAACGTACGATTGAGGAAGTGGGACTTCGCGTTTCGGAATGCAGCCGTTTTGCTGGTGTTCCTGCTGGCGGTTTCCACCGCTTGGGCACAGAAGACAGTAACCGGAAAAGTAACTGACGCCGGTGACAATTCGGAAATTATAGGCGCTACGGTCGTAGTGAAAGGTACGACCACCGCTACCGTAACCGATGTAGACGGTAATTACCGTATCAGTGTGCCGGAAAATAACGCATCCCTGGTGTTCACCTATGTGGGAAAACTTTCCCAGGAGATCACCGTAGGAAACCAGTCTGTAATTAATGTACGCCTCGCCGATGATCCCCAGTTACTGGAAGAAGTGGTAGTAGTAGCGTACGGTACCCGGAAAAGGGCCGACCTGACCGGATCTGTGATTGCGGTGAACGCAAAAGATTTCCAGCAAGGCAATATCCAGTCGTCTGAGCAATTGCTCCAGGGCAAAGTGGCCGGTCTCCAGGTGACGCCCGGCGGCGGTTCTGCGGGCGGCGGAAGTACCATCCGTATCCGGGGTGCCGCTTCCCTGAATGCCTCCAATGATCCCCTGATCGTGATTGACGGCATTCCCGTAGAAGGCAACGGAATCAAGGGATCTGATAACCTGCTGAATACCATTAACCCGAACGATATCGAAAGTATGTCGGTGCTGAAAGATGCATCAGCCGCGGCATTGTACGGTTCACGTGCTTCTAACGGGGTCATCATCATTACCACCAAAAAAGGAGCTACCGGCCAGCCCCGCTTTAATTTTAACACCCAGTTTTCTGCCGGTGTGATCGGGAAGAAAGTGGATATGCTGAACGGCGACCAGGTGAGAGACCTGATCAACGCCAACGC
>JBEBRS010000303.1:0-3619 GCA_040394705.1 Leadbetterella byssophila | reverse complement strand
CTTTTAATACTATCTAAATGAAAGCGATAAAAGTAAACGAATCAGAATTAAAAGAGAAAGTTGTAGCTATCAACCGCGTTGCTAAAGTAGTGAAAGGGGGACGCCGTTTCAGCTTTTCCGCTATTGTGGTGCTGGGCGACGGACAAGGTGCTGTAGGACAAGGATTAGGGAAAGCCAATGAGGTGACTGACGCCATTTCTAAAGCAGTAGAAGATGCGCGCAAAAACCTGGTGAACGTACCCATCATTAACGGAACCGTTCCCCACGATATGGAAGGGAAGTTTTCAGGAGGTTTTGTGTATGTGAAGCCTGCCGCTCCCGGTACCGGGGTGATTGCCGGTGGTGCCATGAGGGCCGTTCTGGAGGCAGCCGGTGTGCATAACGTATTGGCGAAATCCAAAGGTTCTTCTAACCCGCATAACGTGGTGAAAGCCACTATCGATGCGCTTACGAAAATGAGAGCGCCGCATGAAGTAGCCATGCAGAGAAGAGTGAAATTGAATAAAGTATTTAATGGCTGATAAAGGCCTCAAACATTTGTAAAAATGGCTAAAGTGAAAGTTACTCAAGTTAGAAGTACGATCAAAAGACCGAAGAATCAGAAACTTACTATGCAGGCTTTGGGCTTAACTAAAATAGGTAAATCTGTGGAAGTAGAAGCTGATGCTGCAATTGAGGGGATGATCCGGAAGGTAAACCATCTTGTAACCGTTGAGAACGTTTAAACAGGGATAACCGAGTAGTAATCATACTGCGATAAATTTTTTAAGAATGAAATTAGAATCATTAAAGCCCGCTCAGGGATCAGTTAAAAATAATACCCGTCTGGGTAGAGGACAAGGTTCAGGTGGGGGCGGAACAGCCAAAAGAGGTCATAAAGGAGCGAAATCAAGATCAGGTTACAGCCAGAAAAGAGGATTTGAAGGTGGTCAGATGCCCCTCCAGAGACGTGTTCCTAAATTTGGTTTCAAAAATATCAACCGGGTGGCCTACAAAGCGATCAACCTGGATACCATTCAGGCCCTGTTTGAAAAAACCGGCGAAGCCAATATCAACCTGGAGTTCCTGAGAACCCACGGGCTGGCTTCCAAATCGGATCTTATCAAGGTATTGGGAAGAGGAGAGTTTACCGCCAAAGTCAATCTTACTGTACACGCGTTCTCCAAATCTGCCGAAGAAGCGATTGCAAAAGCCGGAGGTTCCGCGAGTGTGGCCGGAGAGGCAGCCG
The DNA here is from genome assembly GCA_040394705.1 of Leadbetterella byssophila. Lineage (GTDB taxonomy): Bacteria > Bacteroidota > Bacteroidia > Cytophagales > Spirosomataceae > Leadbetterella > Leadbetterella byssophila_B. The sequence goes on along the minus strand of JBEBRS010000303.1, from coordinate 2,391 downwards.
GGAAAGAATTAAACGGTGGCGAATAATTGTTTAGATAGACTATGAAAAAATTTATAACCACCCTAAAGAATATCTGGTCAATCGAGGAGCTGAGGAACCGAATCCTTGCCACTCTGTTTATTATCGTGGTGTTCCGGATTGGATCCCATATCACCCTTCCGGGTGTGGATCCGTCTAAACTCACCGATTTAACGGGCGGAAACGGACTTCTGGGCCTTCTGGATACGCTGGTAGGTGGTGCGTTCAGTAATGCATCTGTGATGGCGCTGGGGATTATGCCGTACATTTCGGCCTCCATCGCGGTACAGTTGCTCGGACTGGCGCTTCCGTATTTCTCTAAATTGCAGAAAGAAGGGGAGTCAGGGCGGAAAAAGCTGAATCAAATCACCCGTTGGCTAACCATTGCCGTAACACTTACACAAGGTTTCGCTTATTTAAAATCAACGATTCCTACTGACGCCATTGTGATTTCTCAGGGGCTTTTTTACGTTTCCGGGGTGATCTTATTGGTAGCTGGCACCATGATGTGTTTATGGCTTGGTGAACGTATTACAGAAAAAGGAATCGGTAACGGTATTTCCATGATCATTATGATCGGGATTGTATCCCGTTTCCCCGGAGCGATTATCGGGGAAGGACGTGCCCGTGTGGCTGACGGTCAACCGCTTTATTTCATCCTGGAACTGGTGGTATTGTTCCTGGTAGTGGTTTTCGCGGTGGGACTTACCCAGGCGGTTCGTAGAGTACCCGTGCAATACGCGAAGCAAATTGTAGGGAATAAAACGGTAAGCGGACAACGGCAGTATCTGCCTCTGAAGGTGAATATCTCCGGTGTGATGCCCATTATCTTTGGTCAGGCACTGATGTTTGTACCTTCTTTCGTGGCGGGATATTTCGCGGAAAAAAGCGACACAGCCCAGTACATTGCTACTGCTTTCGGAGATTTTACTTCCTGGCAGTATAACCTGCTGTACGCGGTACTGATTATTGCCTTTACGTTCTTCTATACGGCTATTTCGATTAACCCTAATCAGATAGCAGACGATATGAAGAGAGGAGGAGGGTTTATTCCAGGGGTGAAACCCGGGGTAGCGACTTCTGACTTTATTGCGCAGATTCTGGACCGCATTACGTTTCCCGGAGCGATCTTGCTGGCGTTGATTGCCATTTTCCCGGCTATTGCCAGCTTGTTCGGTATGACGCAGCTTTTCGCTTCCTTCTACGGAGGTACTTCGCTGCTGATCCTCGTGGGCGTGGTATTGGATACCTTGCAGCAGATTGAAAGTTACCTGCTGATGAAACGTTATGAAGGGCTGATGGAATCCGGAAGGGTTCTGGGAAGAGAGCAGCTCGTAGCCAGATAAGATGACAGGAAGAGCAGTTATTCTGAAAAGCAGGGAAGAGGCGGAGATTATACGGTCTAACGGCGAAATCCTGGGCATGGCACATGCGGAAGTGGCAAAGCTTATTGCCCCCGGAGTAAAGACCAAAGTGTTGGACAGAATCGCGGAAGAGTTTATTCTCGACCACAAGGCGAAACCTTCCTTTAAGAATTATAACGGGTTCCCGTATTCCTTGTGTATTTCCGTCAATGAGGTGGTGGTACACGGTTTCCCGGGCGAGCGGGAGTTGAAGGATGGCGATGTGATTTCAGTAGACGGCGGAGTGTATAAAAATGGTTTTCATGCCGACAGCGCGTATACCTACCTGGTAGGAGAAGTGAAAGAGGAAACCAAAACCATGGTAAAGGAAACCAAGCAGTCTTTGTTCGAAGGAATCGCGATGGTGAGAGCGGGAAGCAGGATAGGGGATCTGAGCTATGCCATCCAGCATTATACAGAAAGTCGCGGATACGGAGTGGTGCGTGAACTGGTGGGGCATGGGGTAGGAAAAAATCTCCATGAAGCTCCTGAAGTGGCCAACTATGGAAAACGCGGACAGGGAACTAAAATGCAGGCAGGAATGGTTTTAGCCATTGAGCCTATGATCACGCAGGGAAAACGCTACGTGCTTCAGGAGGCAGACGGATGGACCATTCGGACGGAAGACCGGTTGCCGGCGGCGCACTTTGAGCATACGGTATGGGTAACGGAAGGCGGATGTGAAATTCTCACCACTTTCGCCCATATAGAGGAAGTGTTAAAAAACAGAAATTTGGAAGTTTTATAAGTATGGCAAAACAATCGAACATAGAAGTAGATGGTATCATCCTGGAAGCGCTGTCTAACGCCATGTTTAAAGTTCAACTGGACAATAAGCATGAAGTGATAGCACATATCTCCGGTAAGATGCGTATGAATTATATTCGTATTCTGCCGGGCGACAAAGTGAAACTGGAGATGTCGCCCTATGACTTATCAAAAGCAAGAATTACATACAGGTACAAGTAAG
>JBEBRS010000302.1:0-3621 GCA_040394705.1 Leadbetterella byssophila | reverse complement strand
TCGATAACATCTGCCCCACAAAAAGGCAGAATCTGGTACCGTTAAATAAAAATGCGACTTTTTTTTACCTTTGGTGCTATGGACCGCCTCCGCTATACCTACAGTGGCAACCGCCTCACTAACGTGGCCGACACCGTCACCACCGGCTACGAGGTAGACCTCATCCCCAACGGTAGCGGCAACTACACCTATTACAATAACGGAAGCCTCAAAACCGACGATAACAGCCAGATCACCAACATCAGCTACAACAGTTACCTAAACCAGCCCGATGAGATCTCCCTCACTTCCAGCCGCTGGATCAAGTACACCTATAACGGCAATGATGAGCTACTCAAAGCCGAATACAATACGGGCGAATACTGGGAGTATGCCGATATCTTCGTCTTTAAAAACGATGGCCTTTACCAGATGAGTGTGCCTGACGGTCGAGCCGTCTACTCCGGCGGCTCCTGGGTCTATGAGTTTGATCCACCTGGGCAACACCCGCGTAAGCTTCCGGGCTAATGGCAGTACTTTACAAAAAACAGCTGCCACAGACTTTGATCCTTGGGGCGTAAGGCTGAATGGGACAGGGATGGTGAACTCTTTCCAGAACCGGTGGGAGTAAGTCCATATTCATCCTCAAATAACAATCCGGTTAATCTAAAAGATGAATACCTGTTCCTATCATAACGGGCCTTATAGGTGCAGTAGCTAAAATAAAGAGGCTGCCCTTTTCGGACAGCCCCATCTCGCAGTAACTTATACCGCCCTCAACTTTTTTGCGGCGGATACCATTTTTTCGAGCGCCTGGCGGGTTTCTTCCCAGTGCCGGGTCTTCAGACCGCAGTCGGGGTTCACCCACAATTGTGCATCGGGAATCACCTGGCGGGCTTTCTCCATCAGGGCCACCATTTCTTCTTCGGAAGGCACCCGGGGCGAGTGAATATCGTACACCCCCGGGCCTATCTCATTCGGATATGCAAACTTATGGAATGCATCCAGCAATTCCATCTGCGACCGTGAACATTCAATGGTAATCACATCGGCATCCATGTCGGAAATGCTTTGGATAATATCGTTAAACTCGGAATAGCACATGTGGGTATGGATCTGGGTGCCGTCTCCCACACTGCTTGCCGAAACGCGAAACGCCCGCACCGCCCAGTCGAGGTAGGTTCTCCGGTTTTCCTTTCTTAACGGAAGGCCCTCCCGGATGGCCGGCTCATCGATCTGGATGATCCGAATACCCGCTTTTTCCAGGTCGGCCACTTCGTCTCGGATAGCGAGGGCAATCTGCATACAGGTATCTCTCCGGGGCTGATCGTTTCGTACAAATGACCACTGGAGAATGGTTACCGGACCGGTCAGCATGCCTTTCACCCATTTCGAGGTCAGTGACTGCGCATATTCCGTCCAACGTAAGGTCATAGACTCGGGGCGGCTCACATCGCCGAAGATCACCGGCGGCTTCACGCAGCGGCTGCCGTAACTTTGCACCCAACCGTTTTGGGTAAAGGCAAATCCTTCCAGCTTTTCGCCGAAATATTCCACCATGTCGTTTCGCTCGAACTCTCCGTGTACGAGCACATCTATCCCAATCTCTTCCTGCCAATGAATAGCCTCAGCGGTTTCCGCTTCAATCTTCTTGTCGTATTCTTCCCGGGTCAGCTCCCCCTTTTTCAACCTTGCCCTCCAGCTTCTTACTTCCTTTGTCTGAGGGAAAGACCCGATGGTAGTAGTGGGGAAAAGAGGCAATTTCAGGGTTTCCCTCTGCCGCTCTCGCCTTACCGGGAAAGGATTTTTGCGGCGTGCATCGTTTTCCGTGACTCCGCTTACCCTCTCCTGCACTTCCGGGGCATGAATCAGGGAAGAATTCTTTTTGCTTTCCATGGCCCGGCGGTTGTCTGCCCCTATCTCAGCCAGTTCCGGCGCCCCCTCAGACCACTGCTTCAGGAAAGCCACTTCCTTTATTTTTTGCTTCGCGAAAGCCATCCAGTTTTTAATCTCCGGGTTCAGTTTTTTCTCTAAATCCAGGTCGCAAGGTACGTGCAACAAGGAGCAGGAAGGAGCAATCAGCAACCGGTTAGCCCCCAATGCTGCTTTCGCCTTTTCAATCTGCTGCATAGAGGCCTCAAAATCATTTTTCCAGATATTTCTTCCGTCTACCAGCCCGAGGGAAAGCCTGGTGGTTTTGCCTGGAAAATCCGTCACCAGGATGTCGTCTAGCTGGAGGGGACAACGCACGAGGTCGAGATGAAGGGTATCTACCGGCAGATGGATGGCCATTTCCAGATTTTCTCCATAGCACTCAAAATAGTTGGCCAGGATGATCTTCAGGGAAGGTACGGCTTCCGAAAAGAAGGTATAGGCTCGGGAAATGGCCGCTCTTTCGGCATCGTTTAGGTCAAGCGCCAGGGCGGGTTCATCGATCTGTACGTATTCTACCCCCTGCTCTGCCAGCAGTTTCAACAGCTGTTCATATACTGGCAACAGCTCTCCGAGGAGTTCTATGCGGTGAAAGCCCGCTTCTTTCTCCTTTCCCAAAAGAAGGTAGGTTACCGGCCCGATGATCACCGGCTTGGCGTGAATACCTGTCTCCTTTGCCTCCTTAAGCTCTTTCAGCAGCTTTTCGGGGTTCAGCTCAAACTTTTGCCCCGCTTTAAATTCGGGAACGATATAGTGATAGTTGCTATCCAACCATTTGGTCATTTCCATGGCCGTCAGGTCAACACCCCCTTTTTGATAGCCTCTGGCCATGGCAAAGTAGAGTTCAGTACCCGAATGCGTTTGGGCAAACTGCGTATAACGCTCAGGGATGGCTCCCAGCAAAACGCTCATGTCGAGTACCTGGTCGTAAAAGGAGAAATCGTTACAGGGGATAAGGTCTATCCCGCTTTCCTGCTGGATTCTCCAGTTTTCCAGGCGGATCTCCCGCCCGGTTTTTTCCAGTTCCTCAGCGGATATTTTATCCGCCCAGTAGGCTTCCAAAGCCTTTTTCAGTTCCCTTTGGCTACCAATACGCGGGTAGCCCAGATTCTGTGTCTGCATTGTTTTGATATGGGTTTACGTTCTCCCGGTTTCAGAAAAGGCAGGTCTCCTGGCTTGTGCCGCGTTTGCCGTCCTTCCCGCCGGAGCAGTGGACCTGTTCAGGGAATTTTCCCTTAGGCAAACGCTTTTAGAGGCACTTACAGTTGCGCGACAGCCCGTGATTCACACACGGTTCCCTTTTCATCCCGGCAAGCGGGAACCCTTTCCGCAGGAGAACAGATGAATAACAATGCGAATTTAGATATTTTATCTGCTAACTCAAATTTTTATAGATTATTTATTTGTAATAATTCAATATATTAGATAAACTAATTATATTTTTACATGAAAACAGATAAAATATCTATACAAAGAAAATTCATTAATACCTGCGGGGTGCGTGGGGAATAGAATAAAAAATTACGAATTACGAATTACGAATTTACAAATTCACGAATTCACGAATTTACGCATTACGAATAGATGTCAATTGGGGCAAAAATACCCCGTAGGGATTACATATCCGTAAACAAAAAAAGGTCACCAAGATGGTGACCAATTTCTGATTCAATTAAACAACTAGATTTTGTAACTATGTTTGCTAAACCT
>JBEBRS010000301.1:0-3631 GCA_040394705.1 Leadbetterella byssophila | reverse complement strand
CACCTGTGCCAACCAGAGTTTAAAGGGTTCGGCTTTGGGCGAGGGAACGGATTGGATAATCCGCAGAAGCCCTTTGGTGTCAGAAGCCTGTATTTTTCGTCTTTTCCCATCCGCTGCTTGCATTTCAACCAGGGGACAAATTGTCCCCCAGTTGGAGTATAACTCAGGATCTCGCCTTTTTATTTTCTTGATATAATCCTTTGCATCAACAGTTTCTGTCAATATCTCGATAACGTCCTGGACGGAAAAATACCATTTTTCGTTCGTTTCATCCCAAACAGAACGGATTTGCTTGCTTTCAAAAAGTTTGATGTTGCTCATAATGTAATTATTTTAAGAAGGTGGAAATAATCCGTACTATAGATCAGGCTTTACTAGATAAGGGTTTGCCAATGTGTACCTCCGATAATTGGGCTGGATAAGTCGGGAGAACTGCCTGAAGACAAAAGTAGTGTTTCTTTTGGTTAAAGAACAAATATAAAGATAGGTAAAAATCGGGAGAGATCCTAGTGTTTCGATGTAAAATACAACTCAATCTCTCCGCTGTAAATCCTATTTTATACTTCCTTGCGGATTTGGGTAATGGGTCAGTTTACCATTTTTTAATAGTACTTGTCGTATTCATGCCTGATTTTTCTGCAATTTTGCACCGAAAGTAACCTTTAGTTTTTGCCTCATGAACAAACCCGTTTTCTATTTTCTGCTCTTTATTTCTGTGGCGGCTTTCGCCCAAAATTCAACTGCCCAAAATACCCGGGACTCGTTGTTGGTGACGGGCAAAGACTGGAAATCGGAAAAAATTGCAAAGGGTGTGGTTTGGAAGCAGGGGCATTTTAGCGATCTGTTTGGTAGTGAGCAGGAAATCAATTGGGTGGAAATAGACCTTAAAAAACGGGCTAAGGGGGTACGCCTCGCAGCTGATCCGAAAGTTCTTAAAACTACCGGTGCCTTTGCCGAAGAGAACAAAGCTCTGGTAGCCATTAACGGTGGTTTTTTTGATGTAAAAAACGGCGGTTCGGTAGATTACATCAAAGTAGACGGAAAGCTGGTCAATCCCACGAGAAATAAATCAGCGCGTGCCAATGCCGTATTGAGTATCCATAAAAAGCAAGTGACGATACAAGCCGCAAATCCGGAAAATACAGAGGGCTCCGGGGCTGAAAATGTAATGCTTTCCGGGCCGCTGCTGGTTTTGAACGGAAGCCGGATAAGACTTGAGGCCAATCCTTTTAACGCCAACCGTCACCCCAGAACGGCCATCGCCCGCCGCAAAAACAATAAATTAATCATGATGGTGGTGGATGGGAGGAACAGCCTCGCCCACGGCATGTCATTATTTGAACTGGCCAGCGTACTGAAATGGCTGGGCGCAAAGGATGCCATGAATTTAGACGGGGGCGGGAGCAGCACGTTGTATATTCAAGGGAAGGGCGTCGTGAATTATCCTTCAGATAACAAGTTGTTTGATCATCAAGGTCAGCGGCGGGTAGCTAATATTGTCTATTTGAAGAAATAGTGCGAAGAAGAGTTTTATATCCAGAATTGAAAACGGCCACAGCGATATTCAGCTTTCTACGCTTTGCAAACTCATTGAGTACGGGCTGGGGCGGAAAGTAAATCTTACTATTCAGTAAGCTCCAGGTCCAGGGGGTCTGACGCCAGGGAATCCACGTAATAGAGATCTCTGACATGGTCGAGGGCCATGAGAACCATCACCAGCCCGCGGACTACGTCAACGGAGGTAATTCGGGGTGTAGTCGTATTCATATTATTTGCAAATTAGGGTTTGTTTACAAGATCCCGTCGCCTACGCTGTCCTAAACAGATTGATGACCCCTGGAATTAATTATCAGCAATTTACAACGATATTCCACCTGTTGCATTTTAAGTATCCGCATTTTTTTTTCGAAACGGGTAAATGCTCATTCATTCTGAATTTTGTGATCTTAGTGGGATTAATGTTTAATTCTTGTGCAAACTCATTTATACGAATCGAATTGGGGTCGGAATGAAACGACTTTAGCCTTCGCTTTCAAGATTTTTTAGTAAGAGTGATATATCGTCTTCATAGATGACTCTTTCATAATATAAAACAGACAACAAACCCTGAAACCGATCAATTCTATCTATAGAGGCATGCAATTCCTGCAAAACGAGAAAGTCTTTTCCGGATAAGCATACACAAAATGATATTTTTAGTGAATGTAATAGGATTTTTAAAAGATTTAATATATTTGTAACGAACCAAAAAGTACGGAATGAAATAAAACTCTAAAAACCATATATAGGAATATTTGCGTTTCGCTTTAAGATTTCCTGCATCCGTAATACGACCAATTTTTCAAAGCAACACAGGAAAAGTAAAGTGGAAACGCCTACGGAAACGTGGGCGTTCCTTTTGCTTTGTTTTGCTGCCTTTGGTGGGGCTTCGGATACAAGCAGGGGAATTAGCCCACGTTTTTGTTTTACTATTTATCCTACAAACAATTTGAAATTATATTTAAAGAAAAGGAAAGACTTCTAATAAGTTATATGTTAAAAGACAAGGCATTGATTGTCTTGATGATGATAACGGGAATAACGATGGGGGTATAATATTTTGGAAACAGGCTACCCCCGGATAATGTAGTTTTATTGTATTGTCAAGTTTATTTTTCGTCCAAGCCCAAGCTCGTGGGGAGGAAGATGTCAGGTATCATTATCAAAGAAGAATGTGACCCGTGCAGCTTTGTAGTGGAGCAAACCGGAGAAGAAATAACAATATAAATAATTATATACATACCCAACCAAACTAATAGGTATATATAGGGGGGAGAGTTGGTTTGGTTGACTTTTTTCTTTTCTCCGCAGGAATTACTTTTTGGTGTGGAATAAATTTTGAGTAGTTACCAATTTTTGGTAAATTTGAAAAAAGTTAAACAAATGAAAAATACCTCAATCTCTCTCGGGGATTATTTTGACCAGTTTGTCGCCAACCAGGTGACAGAAGGAAGATATAAAAATGTCAGTGAGGTAATCAGAGCAGGACTTCGTCTTTTGGAAAACGAAGAAAACAAGGTTATTGCCTTAAGAAATGCTATTCAGGAAGGAATTGATAGTGGAATTGACCACGACTTTGACCCTCAGAAGAACTTGGAGGCATTAAAAGCCAGAAGGAAAAATAATGGCTGAATATAAACTGACTAACAGAGCCATAGCGGATTTAAACGCAATTTGGGGTTATACATTTGACGAATGGTCGGAGGCACAGGCGGACAGGTATTATAACATATTACTCGATAGCTGTCAGGCGATAGCCGATAATCCTGCTTTAGGAAAAAACTATACGGGAGTAAGAACCGATTTGTTCGGACTAAAAGTCAATCGACACATTATCTTTTATAGAAAACCAGATAATACACCCATTGAAATAACGAGATTTCTGCACGAAAGAATGGACTTGAAAAGCCGAATAAGCGAATAAATATTACTAAAAGGAGTGGGACTGTTGTCTAACTGCGTTATCTTTTGTGTGTCGCGAATGTGTCGTGGGTTAATAAAAAAAGCACCCACATTACTGTAAGTGCTTTATCCTGCGTGTGGTCCCACCTGGGCTCGAACCAGGGACCACCTGATTATGAGTCAGGTGCTC
>JBEBRS010000300.1:0-3683 GCA_040394705.1 Leadbetterella byssophila | reverse complement strand
TTTTCCTTCTTCAGATTGTCGATATCAATCTTCTGATGCTTTAAGGCACCTTTTTCCAGTTCGTTATATTCGTGACGCTGGCGGCTGATATCCACGGCCGCGTAAATGGCATGCAGCATAGACCCGGGGTCTGCCATATTCTTTCCTGCAATATCAAAGCCCGTGCCGTGGTCAGGCGAGGTGCGGACGCCGGAAATGCCCGCGGTAAAATTCACCCCCGTGTCAAAAGCCAGCATTTTGAAAGGTGTCAGCCCCTGGTCGTGGTACATGGCCAGGATAGCGTCAAACTTCGTGAAATTCTCCGACGCGAAGAAGCCGTCGGTAGGGAAGGGGCCAAAAACCAGGTGCCCTTTGTTTTTAAATTGTTCAATCACCGGGCCGATAAGCTGCTGCTCTTCCTGGCCCAGTAGACCGTTCTCTCCAGCATGCGGATTCAATCCCAGTACGGCTATTTTGGGCTTGCTGATGCCGAAATCTACCCGAAGCGACTGGAGCATAATTTTCAGTTTTGATGTAATGGCTTCGCGGGTCAATACTTTCTTAACCCCCTCCAGCGGCACATGACCCGTCACCACACCTATTCTCAGGTGATCGCTGATCATAAACATCAGCACGTCCTTCTTTTCGAAAGCCTGGGCCAGGTATTCGGTATGGCCGGGAAAGCGGAAAGATTCGCTTTGTATATTTTCCTTACTGATCGGAGCGGTCACCAGGGCGTCTATTTTACCGGCCTTCAGGTCTTCGGTGGCCCGGGCCAGGCTGTCAAACGCCAGCTGTCCGGCCTTAGGATCCAGCTTTCCCGGGGTAAGTTCAAAATACTCCCCTTTCAAACAGTTGATCAGGCTGAAATTCTTCTGCTGGGCCTGGGCGGGTTCCTGCACCGGGGTGTATTGCCAGGCCGGCATACCCACCAGATTTTTGTACTTACTGAAATGCTTTCCGGAACCGTATAAAACAGGAATACAGATTTTATTGACCCGCTGCGTATGGAGGGCTTTGAGCAGTACTTCCGGGCCTATCCCGTTGATATCTCCTGTGGTAATTCCTATTTTCGGTATAAATTCCATTTGCATTGTATATTATGGTGCAAATTTAGCTATAAAACACGGAAGATGTTCAAAAAGCCCACAATCTCCCGCGTTGTTTTTCGGATTCCGTGCGGCACTTCATCCTCCAAACCCGCCTGGGGTGTACTTTTTAAACATCTTCCTTTGGGAGACTGTCCCGCCTACGCCCTATATCAGGCGTTCTGGCGGTTCATTACTTCCGTTTGCTTCCTGATCGACTCCATGTGGATCAGTTTGAACAATTCTTCTACTACTTCCGGGTACAAATTCAGGCTTTGCGCCCATTCGGCCCGACTTTCGTGTACGTGTTTCCAGCGATCCAGCTGAAGTACCGCCACGTTATTATCGCGCTTGTATTCGCCCAGTTGCTCTACCACGGCCATACGGCTGGCCAGCACCTCCATCAGTTCCCGGTCCAGGTTGTCCAGGCGGGCTCTCAGGCGGTCAAGCTCCGACTGGAAGTCGGTGCCGTAAGTAGCCTTCCTGAACTCGGTGCTGTTCAGCATTTCACCCAGGGCATCCGGGGTCAGCTGCTGAGAGGCGTCCGACCAGGCTTCGTCGGGGTTACGGTGCGACTCAATGATCAGACCGTCGTAATTCAGGTCCATAGCCCTTTGGGTCAACTCGGCCAGATATGCTCTTTTCCCCGCCATGTGGCTGGGGTCTCCTATCATCGGTATTCCGGGGAAATGCGTTTTGAATTCCACCGCAATCTGCCACATCGGCGAGTTCCGGTATTTGGTTTCCTGGGCGTTCGAAAACCCGCGGTGAATGGCACCCAGTTTGGTGATACCTGCCCCAGCGATACGCTCAAAAGCGCCTACCCACAAGGCCAGATCCGGGTTTACCGGGTTTTTGATCAACACCGGCACATCCACTCCTTTGAGGGCGTCTGCAAGATCCTGAACGTTAAAAGGGTTCACCGTGGTGCGGGCCCCGATCCACAATACGTCTACACCGTATTTCAATGCAAGCTCCACGTGCTGAGGCGTAGCCACTTCTACCGCTGTTTTCAGGCCGGTTTGTGCTTTTACCTTTTGCAGCCACGGAAGCGCCTCTTCTCCTTTTCCTTCAAAACTACCGGGACGGGTCCTGGGCTTCCATACCCCCGCACGGTAAATATGGGCGTAGCCGTTCCGGGCTATTCCTTCCGCCGTTTCCAACACCTGCTCTTCTGTTTCTGCACTGCATGGCCCGGCAATAATCAGGGGTTTTCCCTCTGTATTTATCCAGGACTCCAGCGGCGACACGTTCAAATTTGCTTTCATTAAATCCTATTCATATTTTAGTTTAAAAACCAATTCTCTTCTCTATCTTTGTGCCTCAATATTTTCATCTCGGTACTATATGAAACCTCGTATTCCTTTTTCAGATACGGAAACAGCCTTCAAGAACCAATCCAATAGCCAGCTAAATCTCAATTACCTCATATTTATGGCCATGAACCAAAATTGGCTGGTAAATATAGGCACTTTTTTAATTAAGTGGTTTTTGAAGATGGGTTTACCCATAAAATTTATAATTAAAAGAACTATTTTCCAATTATTCTGCGGGGGAGAAGACATTCAGGAGTGTGAAAAGACCATAGACAAACTTCACCGGTACGGCATAGGCACCATTCTCGACTACAGCGTGGAAGGAGAAGACAACGAGAAAAGCTTTGACGAGACCAAGGCCGAACTGATGAAAACCATCGATATGGCGCATCAGTACCCGGAAAAAATCCCCTTCTCGGTATTCAAAGTAACCGGCATAGGTTCGCGGGAGCTGCTCACCGAAGTGCAAGACTTTGGGGTAGATAATTTATCTCCTGAAAAGAGGGGGGCTTACCAGCGCCTGGTCAAAAGATTCCAGACCCTGTGCAAGAGCGCAGCCGAGAAAGGCGTACGGCTTTTTATTGATGCCGAAGAAACCTGGATCCAGGATGTGATCGATGAGCTCACCCTGGAAGAAATGAAAAAGTACAACACGCCGGCCAGAACCGTTATTTACAATACGTACCAGATGTACCGTACCGCTTCTTACGGCATTCTGAGCGGTCACCTGGAGGCTGCCCGGGCAGATGGTTTCAGCATTGGCGCCAAACTGGTAAGGGGCGCATACATTGAAAAAGAACGGGAAAGAGCCGAAGAAATGGGGTATTCTGATCCCATTAATCCCACAAAAGCAGTCTCTGACCAGGAATACAACAAAGCGGTTACCCTTTCCATTGAAAACCTGGGCGATATTCACGTATGCCTCGGCACCCACAATGAAGACAGTTGCCAGCTGGCCGTAGATTTAATGCACGAAAAAGGAATTGGGGCAGACGATGCCCGCGTGTATTTTGCACAATTGCTGGGCATGAGTGACCATATTTCGTATAACCTGGCCCATGTGGGTTATCAGGTGGCCAAATATGTGCCTTATGGTCCCATTGAATCGGTGATGCCTTACCTGTTCCGCCGCGCGGAAGAGAATACCTCTATGGCCGGACAAAGCAGCCGGGAGTACGCATTGATTAAAACAGAAAAAGAAAGAAGAAGCAGCGCGCTGGATGAATAGGCGAAGTGTCGCGGGGCGGCCTTCCGTCCGGCTGAAAGCTAACAGCTTATAACTAAAACATTGACTAATGAA
>JBEBRS010000299.1:0-3685 GCA_040394705.1 Leadbetterella byssophila | reverse complement strand
AGCGGTATCAAAACTTCTCTCCTCTACTTTATCCGGGAAAAAGGAGAAGATTTTGTGAAGGAAAATATGGCCGATATCTGCGCTTCTTACCAGCACACCCTGATCCGTATGCTACTAAACAAACTAAGAAAGGCGGCCAAAAAATACCGGGTCAGGGAAATTGCCCTTGCCGGCGGGGTTTCGGCCAACCGCGGACTGAGAAAGGCCCTGGAGCAGGAAGCCCAAAAACAAGGATGGAATATATACATTCCCGATTTCCAATATTGTACAGACAATGCCGGGATGATCGCGATGGCCGCCCACTACCAGTACCTGGCAGGCAACTTCACGGATCAGAGCGTGAGCCCCATGCCCAGGATGAAGCTGTGAGCTGTGCGCTGCGAGCTATGAGCTTTGGGGTGCGTAAAAAAGAGCTGTTAAGTGACCTGTCCATTGCTCAATGGATAGGTGATGGCTCATAAATATTTCAATTTTTAAACAATAAGTTAGCCGCGGAAACCATTTTAACTATTAACTTTACTTTTCTAACCAACCGACATCGCCCTGTAAGATGAGATTCTTTCAACGTTTCAGCACAGGTAAATACAAAAGTCTGATCAAGCTTTCCTATACACTTCTCTTCTACGGTTTTGCCGCGGCAGCACTCTTTCTTATTGCCCTTAACCTGAACCTTTTCTGGCTTTTTGGCAAGATGCCATCCGTAGATGACCTGGATAATCCCAAAAGCGAGATCGCTTCCGATATTATCTCTTCCGACAATAAGATTATCGGGAAGTTTTTCTTTGAAAACCGGAGTACCATGACCTACAGTGAAATTCCGGAAAATTTCAAAGATGCCCTCCTGGCTACGGAAGATGTGCGTTTTGCCATGCATTCGGGCATTGACGCCCGCAGTATGCTGCGTGTGGTGGGCGGTGTACTGACCTTTGACCGCAAAGGAGGAGGCAGTACCATTACCCAGCAGCTGGCAAAAAACCTGTTTAAGCTGCGCCGGGACGATTCCTACGAAGGTCTCCTCTACAAAGTTCCGGGAGTCAGAATGCTGATTACCAAACTCAAAGAGTGGCTTACTGCCATTAAGTTGGAAAGGCGGTATACCAAGCCGGAGATCATGACCATGTACCTGAATACCATTGAGTTCAGCAGCGGGGCTTACGGACTGAAATCGGCGGCGAAAACCTATTTTAAAAAGAATCCGGAAGAACTGAAGGCGGAAGAGTCGGCCCTGTTGGTGGGCATGATCCAGAATCCTTCGCGCTTCAACCCCAAGTTTTTCCCGAACAATTCGATAGAACGGCGCAACGTGGTGATCGGCCAAATGGTCAAATTCAACAAAATCACCCCCGAACAGGGAAAAGAACTTACTGCCCTGCCCATTGTGCTGGATTATTCCCCGGAGAGCCACAACTACGGACTCGCCCGGTATTTCAGGGAACACCTGAAGGAAATTATGAAGACCGAACTCAAAAAACTCGGTTATTCAGAAAGCGACCTGTATACCAAAGGATTTAAGATCTACACCACCATTGACTCCCGCATGCAGCGCTACGCCGAGGAGGCCATGATGGAGCACATGAAAAACTACCAGGGCATCTTTGATAATCATTTCAAAGGGCGGAATCCCTGGTTACAGTTGAGGCCCGGGTCTACTTCCCAGTATATGGAATACCCCAACTTCATTGAAGAACGGGTGAAACGAACCGGCTACTACCAGGCCCTGAAGCGGCAGTACGGCAGTGACGAAGCCCAGATCAAGGCAAAACTGAATGAAAAGGTACCGATGCGGGTATTCACCTGGCAAGGAGAGCGCGACACGGTGATGTCGCACATGGACTCCCTCCGTCATTACAAGCGTTTCCTGAACATCGGTATGCTGTCTATGGACCCGCGCAACGGCAATATCAAAGCCTGGGTAGGCGGTATAGATTACAAATACTTCAAATTTGATAACGTTTACCAGAGTGAAAGGCAGCCCGGGTCTACCTTCAAGCCGTTTGTATACGTGACGGCCATTGACAACGGGTTTTCTACCTGCGACCGGGTGAGAGACGAGCCGGTGACTTTTCATATTCCGGGAAGCCGCTCCTGGACCCCCCGGAACGCCGACGGCCGTTATTCCTACAACGACCTGACCCTTCGCCAGGCCCTGGGCGCTTCAGTGAACTCGGTGAGCGCCAAGCTGATCAAAGAATTCGGATCGGATAAAGTGATTGACTACGCCCGGCAACTGGGTATCAAAACGCCCCTGGCCAATACCCCCTCCCTCTGCCTCGGCGTTTCTGATGTTAAACTCTACGAACTCCTGAGCGGATACGCCGTTTTTGCCAACGGCGGGGTGTACACCGAACCCATGGTACTACTGAGAATTGAGGATAAAAACGGGGAGGTGATTAAGGAATATTTCCCTATTCAGAAAGAAGTTTTGAGCAAAGAAACCGCCTATAAGATGATTCACCTGATGCGGGGTGCTACCGCTCCCGGGGGAACCGCCATGGGCCTGGCCCGTTACGGCCTGATCGACGGCAACGAGATCGCCGCCAAAACCGGTACCACCTCCAACTATTCCGATGCCTGGTTTATGGGCATGACCCAGGACCTGATCGGCGGGGTGTGGGTAGGCGGTGAAGACCGGGCGGTTCACTTTGAAACCATTCAGTACGGACAAGGCGCCCGGATGGCCATGCCTGCCTGGGGTATTTTTATGAAGAAAGTCTACGAAGATCCGGGCATTGAATACAAGAAAACGAAATTCCAGGTACCGTCGACGATACGGATTGCGGGCGACTGCGCCGTGACAGGCAACGAAGGATTCGGTACGGGGGAAGTCGCTCCAACGCACAGCAGCGGAGAACTAAAGCCGGAAGATGACGATGAACAGTTGTAGGCTCAGAACTTAATTTTCCCCAGGTTATATTTTTCGAGAAACTCCAGGATGAGGCGGTCGTATGCCTCCGCTCCTGCCGTCTTCTGAGGGGAAAATATGACGGGTACCTGCATGGCGGTAGAATCAATAAAAGCCGGATCGCGGGGAATATAGGTGTCAAAGACCAGGTCTCCGAAATTGGCGCGCATCAGGTTCAGGATATTGGTAGAAAGCTGGTTCTCCGTATCGTGAAGCGTCAGGAGAATTCCCTCCACATACAACGACGGTTTCAGGCGCTTCTGAATGATTTTCAAGGTACCAAGGATCAGTTCCAGTCCTTCGATCCCGAAAAATTCGCACTGCAAGGGAATAATGATGGAATCTGCCGCCAGCAGGCTATTGACAGGTACAATACCCAGAGAAGGTGGACAATCAATAATGATAAAATCATAAAGGGGCTTAATGGGCTCCAGTTTCTCCGTCAGTTTATACTCCCGGTCAATAAAATTCACCATCTCAATCTCCGCCCCTACCAGGTGGTGGGTGGAAGGGATCAGGTCCAGGTTCCGGTACCCGGTAGGGATGATACAGTCCTGAATGGGACTCAGCCCGACCAGGGCGGCATAAATACTCCGGTTGTCAAATTCCGATTTGAGTCCGAACGCCACGGTACAACTGGCCTGGTGGTCGGTATCAATCAAAAGTACCCGGTATCCCCGGGCCGAAAGACCCGCTGAAAAGTTGACGGCCGTAGTGGTTTTCCCTACCCCGCCTTTTTGATTGGAAATTGCTATTACTTTAGGAAGCATCAGGAAAGTCTTT
>JBEBRS010000298.1:0-3716 GCA_040394705.1 Leadbetterella byssophila | reverse complement strand
AATGGAGCAGGCCGCTGAAGATAAATTTGCAGCTCTGAAAGAACACGCCACACAGTCCCAACGGACGCAAGGGGCATCGGCATCCGCCAGGCGGTTTGATAGCTACAATGCAGACGGCCGAAGCTTTTCGAGCCGAATTTGGAAAATGAGCGGCGGGGCAAAGTCGGAAATGGAAGTCATTATCCAAAACGCCATTAAAGAGGGTAAGAGCGCCGCCGATCTTCAAAAAGAACTCCGTGGCTACCTGGTAAACCCTAAAGCTTTGTACAAAAGGGTTCGGAATAAAAAGACTGGCCTACTGGAATGGAGTGAAGCCGCCAAGAAGTACCGCCCCGGACAGGGGGTGTACCGGTCGGCCTATAAGAACGCCATGCGCCTAGCCAGGACCGAGATCGCAGCCGCGTACCGCCGGGCTCAGTGGGAAATGTACCAGAATGACCCAATGGTGATCGGCATAAAGATCGAGCTTTCCAATAATCACACCTGTATTAACCCCCGTACGGGCGAACCCGAACCTTTCCACGACATCTGCGACGAGCTGGAGGGTATTTATCCGAAAACGTTCTTGTGGACGGGCTGGCACCCTCAATGCCGGTGCATCATGACCCCGGTACTGGTTTCTGGGGAGGACTTTCGGAAGATATTAGACGCCAGAGAGCGCGGCGAGGTGTACACCCCGCAGGCCATTGATAAGATGCCCAAGAATTTTGAGGACTGGATGAAGATCAACCGGGACCGAGTTGACCGGTTTTGGGAAACTGGAACTATGCCCTACTGGATGCGGGATAACCTGGCGTTGCTGCAAAAAAACGGGTTAATCGGCAGCCAATCAAAAAAAATACAGATCCGCGGCGCGCTGGCAGACCCTTTCGGGGTAAACTCATTTCTATCACTATACAACTTGATGAGGGAAAAGATGGCCCCACAACTGCGTAAAATTGCTTTTGAACGGGCTATGCTTGCCGAAAAACACAAGAAGGCGGGTGACGTGTTCTTCATGAACGGGGCAAAGTACAATCGATTGGAAGCGCAAACGGCTGAAAAGTTGACCAAGAGTGGTTACTTCGTCGTATTTCCCAACGAATCCCAGATAAAAAACATAAAAGTACTGGAACAGGAAAAGGGCCGCCGAGTGAACGACGTTTACCTGTACGACAAAAAAACCTATGTACAGCTCAAGGCCGACCTGAAGACTGTCGGAAGCCCCTCTGTGGAGACCTTGGCCCAGCACATCCGGAGCGGCAGCGGTCAGGCACCGGTAATCGTATTGGACATAACCGGTAAGATCAGTAAAACAGATCTGATCACAGCAATACGGAAAGGCTGGAACGACGACGTAAAAAAGGTGCTGCTGAACTACAAGGGGCAATGGTACGACCTGAACGAAGATAAGGTTATGGAGAAGAATGGGCACTGGTTAAGGCTTATGTTGAAATAATAAAGGCGACCCGAAAGCCGCCCTATTATGATTCTCTTTGTCAGGCAATCTAACCCCCTCACCCATCGTCTGCCCCCTTCCGGGAGTTGGCGTTCGATAGCCAAATGTGAGGTTAACGGTTATTTAATGTCGCCGAGCCGACACACAAAAGTAGTAAAAATTTGTATTGCTACTTTAACCTGCTATAGATCAGTCAACTTTTCCGCTTTTCGGTTGTTATCTTTGACGGATCCACCGTTCCCACCTCCACAAACTCCCCACCCTGCTTCATGTAAATAGGCTCCAGAGCCTCCGCTTCCTTCGTTGAAACAAAAAGGTCTTTTACATCCACGTTGAGGGCGGAGGCGATTGCTATAAGAGTTTCGGGCTTAGGAAAACTATTACCTTGGACAATATTAGACACACTGGCCGGTGTAACACCTATTTTGTCCGCTAGGTCTTTCCCCGTCATTCCCTTTTCTGTCAATACCTCTTTTAATCTTAAAATATTCATTTCATTAAACCTTTGAGCAAAGATACAATAGTTATAGTAATACTAAATAATTTGAAAAATAATTATAGTAATATTTGTATTTTATTACTGTAGTACTTAATTTTATATCAAATAATTATAGTAATACTTAATATGGAAATCAGAGTTAACCAAACCAAATTGAAAAAATTCCTCGGAACGTGAATGCGATGGAGTTTGTAGATGACCCGCGTAATTTCCGGTACTGGCGTAGTGTTTATTCCCGGATAGCCAGGATAACAAAACAACTCAATGGCACCGAAAGAGCGGCGGTAGCGAAGTTGTGCAAATATCAAAACGCTCTTTTTTTTAACCTTTTAAACTCTTTAACAATGATGGACTTAGAAAAACCCTTGTGGCAGCTATCGGTGGGTGAATTTATAAAGCTGCTAGAAAGTCAAACTCCTACGGCGCCTACAGTTGAAGTTGAAGACAGAGCCCCGGACTATGAATACGGAATAGCCGGTATTGCTAAAATCTTCCGATGTAGTGATTCTTCTGCGAAACGCATTAAAGCGAGCGGGATAATAGACGGAGCTATAAAGCAACATGGTCGCTTGATAGTGATCGATAGAAAAATGGCTCTGGAGCTATTCGGTAGTAAAAAATAGGCACTACAATAAATAAAAAAATCATGCAAGAACAATTCAGTTTCAACGCCAAAGATGAAGCTTGGCGAACATCACACTTTAAAAATAGACTTAACGAATTTTATAAACATAAACCGGATTCATTAGAGACTAAGGAACTTATGAATACAGTTTTTGAAATGTTTCGGGAGTATACAGCCGCTAGGGTCGCTTTGGATGAGATCGATATGTTTCTCAATTGTGCGGATATCGAAAGGGGTAAAAATGAAGAATTAGACGGCGCCTTAGAGGTGGTTTCAAACGCTGCTGGACGCGGGCCGGATAGTGCCAGGATTCAAGATTGGAATAGAGATCTTTGTCTTTTGTACGAGGTGCTGGATATGGTGTCAATATTCGAGAGGCAAAAGGGCCATAGAATGGACTTATGAGACAATAGAGGAGGCGAATAAGAAACCTTAACTGAGGGTTTTGAATTTCTAAAAAACCTTTTACTTTTGTGTGTCGGCTGGGCGACGTAAAATAACTCTTAGCCTCACATTTGGCTATAGAACGCAAACTTCCGCAAGGGGGCAGACGATGGGTGAGGGGGTTTAGGTAGCCTGTGTTAAAAATACCTATAAAAAAGACGGCTTTCGGGTCGTCTTTTTGTGTAAAATCAAGACTATGAAGAATTAAATATTGGTGACAATATTTTAATAGCGATGGGGTGGTTTCAAACCACCCCATCGCTTATATTAAATAACTTTAGCCGATTAGTGGCTTCGTAAAAGGAGGGGTAAACGCCCCCCTTAAATATTCATCTTTGCTATTACCTCATCTATTTCCTCGGGTAAAACTTCCGCCGAGGCTATATTCTTTATCGCCCGTTTTAGATCTTGCTCTTTTTGGTGTATTTCTCTTTTAGTACTCCTATACTCCGCTGATATAAAGACATCGCCACCGGATAGAAACATTTTTTCCTTCATTTCTTGCTCTTTGTCAATTAATTTGTTCAATTGATCTTGTATAAGTTCAGCCTCTTTTTTTGCGGAAATTACTTGTTCATTTCTGCGCTGTTCTCTGTTTTGATAAGCATTTTTACTCATGATTCTAAAAATTTAATTTATTAATTTGATTTCATTTAGCACTCATCTTCAAGTTTTTGAAGGAAGACAGCCGCTTCCTCTTTTGTCAATAC
>JBEBRS010000297.1:0-3721 GCA_040394705.1 Leadbetterella byssophila | reverse complement strand
TTCCCCGTTTTGTTACCCGTTTGGCCATCCGGTCAGGGGCTGTTCTTACCTATCCTCAGAACCAGTATGTCATGAACGTAGCTTATCTGAGGCTTAAAAATGTACAGATAGGCTACAATTTCCCGGCGGCCATGCTACAGAAAACCAAAGCCGTTCGGAGCGCCAGGATATTTCTCTCCGGTGAAAATCTGCTGACCTGGTCGCCCCTGCACAAATATGTAGACAATGTAGACGTGGAAAATGCAAATGCACCTTCTGATCAGCTCTTTACTGACAGCAACTCAGGGGATGGGTACAATTACCCCATGTTGAAATCTATAACGGTAGGTCTTACGGTTACTTTCTAAACAATAAATGAAATGAGAATACGCATTATATTTTCCCTGGTACTTCTTTTGACATTTACAGCCTGTGAGCTGGAAGAAGTACCCCAGCATACAGCCAATAAAAACGTCATCTTCGGAACCGAAAGTGGCCTTGAACTGTACGTTAATTCTTTTTACGAATGGTTGCCTGGTGCAAACAATATACATTCGGCTGACGCCATTTCTGATTACTCTGCCAGACGAAACGTGCCCGATTTCCTCCGGGGCGACGTCTATAATTCCCGGGCCAATGACAACACTTCGGCATCGGGGTATTCCCTGGTGGCGTTGGGGTCTGACTGGAACTGGGGCTGGGGCCACCTGAGAAATTTCAATTACTTTATCGCCAATAACGATAACCCGGCCATTCCTGAAGCGGTCAGAAAACACTACAACGGATTGGCCCGCTTTTTCAGGGCGTGGTTTTATTTCGAAAAGGTAAAGCGCTACGGCGATGTGCCCTGGATCGAAACGCCCCTGGATGTGTCCGATCCCAAGCTGTACGAGGGGCAAGACTCCCGCACGCTGGTCATGGATAAAGTACTGGAAGACCTGGATTATGCCATCGCCAATATACAAACCGTATCGGATGCCTCCCGGACACTGATTACCAAAGATGTGGCCTTGGCGTTAAAAGCACGTGTTGCGCTTTTTGAAGGAACCTTCCGGAAATACCATTCCGAAAAGGGACTTTCATCAACCGCTAACACCTGGTTAGAGCACGCCCGTTCTGCGGCAAAGCAGGTAATAGACGGCGGGCGGTTCCGGCTGAATACCACAGGAGGCGCCGATCTGGCTTACCGGAACCTCTTTATTACTGAAACGCCTAATGCAAGTGAGGTTATGCTGGCAGTAGTTTCCAGTGTTGCTCTGGCCGTGCGGCATGACGCCAACTGGTGGTACACGAGTTCTACTACCGGAACACGCTTCAGTTTTACCCGGCCGTTTATACATACCTACCTCAAGTTGGATGGTACTCCTTTTACCGCAACGCCGGATTACGCCACCAGGAGTTTTGAAGAAGAAACGCAAAATCGGGATAAACGCCTTCAGCAAACTATCCGTACGCCAGGCTATACCCGACTTAACGGCGCCAACCGGGTAGCGGCTCCGCCGGCTTTTACCTATACCTATACCGGCTATCAGCCTATCAAATGGACGACAGACGATGTAGCGGCCGATGGAGGAACCAACAATACCAATGCCGTGTCGATGTTTCGTTACGCCGAAGTACTCCTCAATTACGCGGAGGCCAAAGCAGAGCTGGGTACACTTACCAGTGAAGACTGGGCATTGACCGTGGGGGCGCTACGCAGCAGAGCCGGCATCACCGGCGGACTCCAAACCCTCCCTACACAGGTGGATCCTTACCTGCAGTCCACTTACTTTCCCGGCATTTCTGACCCGGTTATCCTGGAAGTAAGAAGAGAGAGAGGGATTGAATTGGCCATGGAGGGTTTTCGGTTCTATGATATTGTACGCTGGAAAAGAGGGGAACTTTTTACCATGCCCTGGAAGGGTATCTATATTAAGGAGGCGAATAAGCTCGTTGACCTCAACAATGACGGCGTTAATGATGTGTATTTCTATACTACCCCGCCGGCATCACAGGTGAGCGGTGTGGTGTATATCAATGTCAATACCGAAACCCAGCGCCTCACCAACGGCACTTCGGGAGAAATCACCTGGCTGGATAATATTCCAAAAACCTTTACAGAACGAAACTACTTTTACCCGGTTCCGGAAACGCACCTGCTCACCAATACCAATTTGAAGCAGAATCCGGGCTGGAACTGATCCGATACTCTATTTAAGGTAAATGGTAATTCACTTTAGCTGCTCCGAATTGGGGCAGCTAATTTTTTGCTCAGATGTTGTTCTGAGCGTTTCAGAAACAACTCATAGGCTGGAGACGGGCAATGCTGTAATTTGATCTTGTGGAGCGTTAGCTAGTGGCTCGCTTTCTTGTGGAACGGGGTTTAGTGCATGTGCAAAGGATGCTGCTGAATTAGTTCTTGTTCTGCATGAATTGGAATGCTACGCCTGTCAGAATCAGACGTCATGTATCAATTGCCTCCTCATGAACCCTGAAACGTAAGGGATTTCCAAAAGTATGATCAGATTCATAATTCTATTTTTCGCCTGTGTATTGGCGACAGGCTCGGGGTTTTCCCAATCCTATCACTTTATATATGACTTTCATTGGGTAAAATATGTTTGTAGAGCTCAGGAAACCGTTTCGGGAAAGGGTGTATTGATGGTAACCGACTCCATGTCCACATATTACGATTACTCGTGGATTAATGAGCCTGCGAAAAGAAACAGGTTGTTTGCGTAGGCGATTTACAAAAACTCCAATTTTCTTAGATTTAAAGAACATATTCACGCAGCCACCTATTACTATGACGAGCCGATTCCCCAAATCAATTGGGAGATCAGGGAAGACACTACTCGTGTTCTGGGATATCTTTGCCAGAAAACTTTGGGAAAGATCGGGAAGAGGACTATTACAGTAACTTTAAGCAATATGCCGGAAGCATTTTTAACAGTTCCAATACATATACGATAAGGGGTATCAGGTTCTTCCTGGTTCCGCTTGAAAAAAACCAATCTAGAAACAATGAAGTTTAAAAAAAGCCCGCCCGACATGCCCTGCAAAATTGAATCCATTTGATTTTATTTAGGATTTATTTTGCTTTTATAAAAAGCAATCGTATTTTTGTAAAGAGCGAAAAGCATACAGGAGATGTCCGAACCGGTTTTTCGCTCTTTTTTCACCTTAAAAATGTGTCTTTTTGACACTAATTTAAAAATGAAGAAGATTTTCAACCGCCTGTTTTTACTCCTTTTGTTCTCCGGAACGGTCTCCGCCCAGGAAATAAGCAGTCCCGACAAAAACCTGAAGGTGCGGCTTTTTCTGAACTCATCCGGAACCATGATGTACAATGTCAGCTATAATGGAATAATTATGCTCGAAGACTCGCCTTTGGGTATGGTGACCAATGTAAGTGACTTCAGCCAGGGCCTGTCCTTTATTGAAAAGCACGAAAGGAACGTCAACAAAAGTTATACGGAAGAAAAAATCAAGAAAAGCCGGGTAGACTATCAGGCCCATGAAATGACCGTTACTTACGAAACCGCAAAAAAGGAAAAGATCAGCGTGGTTTTTCAGGTCAGCAATAACAATATCGCATTTAAATATCAACTGGCTCAAAACGGGGAAACCGCCCGGTGTACGGTAGAAAAGGAACTGAGCGGGTTCAAGTTTCCGCAGTTCACTACCACTTTTCTTACCCCTCAGGCCTCACCCATGATGGGTTGGAAAGCCACCAAACCCAGTTATGAAGAAGAATATG
>JBEBRS010000296.1:0-3746 GCA_040394705.1 Leadbetterella byssophila | reverse complement strand
AAATTAAGCATTTTTGTGCGGAATGAGTTTGACCGGAAGCAAATTAGTATATTTGCACTTGATTTCATTCCGAACAGACTATGTCTTCCTATTGCAATTCATTAACCGAATATTCCCGGCGCATTACTCAGCCTGTCATGGTGGGTGATCTGGGCATTGGTTCGGATTTCCCTATACGTATCCAGTCGATGACTACCGTAGACACCATGGATACCGCCGGCTCTGTGGCCCAGAGCATCCGCATGATTGAAAGTGGCTGCGAATTGATCCGAATTACGGCGCCCAGTGTAAAAGAGGCGCAAAACCTGGAAAACATACGCCAGGACCTACGTAAGGCAGGATTTAATACGCCCCTGGTGGCCGATATCCATTTTACGCCTAATGCCGCTGAACTGGCCGCAAGAATTGTAGAAAAAGTAAGGATCAACCCGGGCAACTACGCCGACAAGAAGCGTTTTGAGCATATCGACTATACCGATGCCTCCTATGCCTCGGAACTGCAACGCATCCGGGACCGTTTTCTGCCCCTGGTGCGGCTCTGTAAGGAATACGGCACCGCGATGCGGATAGGCACCAATCACGGTTCACTCTCCGACCGTATTCTCAGCCGATACGGCGATACACCCGCCGGTATGGTAGAATCCGCCCTGGAATTTTTGAAGATTTGCGAAGACGAAAATTATTATAACGTGGTACTCTCCATGAAGTCGTCTAACCCCCAGGTGATGGTGCATGCCTACCGGCTCCTGTCGCAAAGGCTTGATGAAGAAGGCCTGAAGCCTTACCCCCTTCATTTGGGCGTAACGGAGGCAGGAGAAGGAGAAGACGGTCGTATCAAATCGTCGATGGGTATTGGTACACTCCTGGAAGACGGCCTTGGCGATACCGTACGGGTAAGCCTGACAGAAGACCCCGAGTTTGAAGCGCCCGTTGCGGAAGCCCTGGTCAAACGTTATTTTGTCCGAAACGACAACTACCCTGTGCCGGAGGCCGATACTGCGGCACTTCACCCTTTCCGTTACCAGAAAAGGACCACCGTAGAGGTAGGGAACCTGGGCGGCAGCAATGTACCCCGTGTAATTGCCGACTATTCGGCTTTTGAAAATGTAACGGTAGAAGATCTCCGGAATATCGGACATTTTTACCTGCCTTTGCCAGACAAATGGAAGATGAATGACCTGGGAGCCGACTTTATTTATTCCGGGGGGCGTCCTATTTCTTTTATGTTACCTAACGGCCTGAAGGAGATTCTGGACGCCGCGGTGTGGGCGGAGCAGCCCGACCGTGTAAATAAGCTGCCTCTTTTTACTTTCAGGGAATATACCTCAGCCGTCCAGACACATCCCGAGATCAATTTTGTTCGTATAGACGCGTCAGAATGGGGGAATACAAATCTGGAGGAAATCTCGAAAATGAAAAATACGGTACTGCTGCTGCATTCGTCCCGCCCCAATTCTTTCCAGGAATTCCGGAGTGTGTTGTCGGCCCTGGCCGGTGCGGAAATCCGTCTACCCGTGGTTTTCGGCCGCAATTATGCCGGAGAGTCCCTGGAAGACGTTCAGCTCAAGGCTTCCACCGACATAGGCGGGGCTTTCCTGGAGGGTTTTGGCGATGGCCTGGTACTATCGGGGGTGGAAGATACGCGGGCGGTGAACAGCCTGGCTTTCGGCATCCTTCAGGCCGCCAGAACACGTATCTCCAAAACAGAATACATTTCCTGCCCTTCCTGCGGCCGTACACTCTTTGACCTCCAGGAAACTACCGCGATGATCCGGAAGCGAACCGATCACCTCAAGGGAATTAAAATAGGCATTATGGGCTGCATCGTAAACGGTCCGGGAGAAATGGCGGATGCAGATTATGGGTATGTAGGCATTGGAAAAGATAAAATATCGTTATATAGAGGACAACAGGTGGTAAAGCGTTCGGTTTCGTCTTTGAATGCCGTAGACGAATTGATCAATCTTATCCGGGAAGACGGAAACTGGATAGAACCGGAGGCAAGCACCGATTTCTAAGCCCCCCTTCCGAGCGAATGGGACGTTGTCACCAGGCCATAAAGAGCTTAAAATTTTAAAATCATGGGAAAAATTATTGAATTATTAAAAGTCGGTGCTGTGTTCCAATACTTCGGCCGCGTGTTTGTCAAAGACAAAGAGGGAAGGTATCCCACCAGCAGCAACCTGAAGATTATGCACGGAATCAACCGGATTTCCATCGTCATGTTCGGGATTGCGCTCATTGTGATGGCCGTACGTTACTTTACACGCTGATGAATATCGAGGAATTGAGGGAGTTTTGCCTGGGTTTTCAGGGCATCACCGAGGAAACACCTTTCGGTCCGGATAACCTGGTCTATAAGGTGATGGGGAAGATGTACGCCCTCATCCCCGTAGACAGCGAGTTCCCCCAGGTAGTGATCAAGAACACGCCCGCCCGGAATGAAAACCTCCGGAATACCTTTTCTTATATCAATGAAGCCTACCACTTCAATAAGATCCATTGGGTTTCGATAGACAACACTTTAAAAAACCCGGACCTTGCCCGTGAGCTGATCAGGGAATCGTACACACTGGTTCGGAAGGCACTTCCCAAAAAAATACTGGCGGAACTGGAGAAGCTTGAAAAAAACTAAAATTTTCCTTTCTTTTTCTAAAAAAATGAAGTTTCAAGCAGCTTCTATATGGAATATAAGCTATATTTGTAACTTCTTATACCTTATAAAAAACTGAATTTATCATGGGAGTTACAAAGAAACTAGTTTACACTTTGCTGGCGGGTCTTGCATTTACTTCATGCGTGTCCAAAAAGAAATTTGCAAGCCTGGAGTCTGAATTAGCCAGCACCAAAGCTGATTTGGAAAGAAGGGGCGAATTAGTAAACGATTTCAAAAACAAACTGGTGGCCTGCGAGCAAGATCGCGACAGAGCTACTACTAGTGCGTCACAAAAAGACAACCAGATCTCTGATCTGAGAGCTCAGATTGATGACCTGAGAAAAGTAAGGGATTCTCAAATGGAACAGGTAGGCGGATTAACCGTCCTGAACCAGTCTGCTAACGAGAACATCAACCGTACTTTGAGTCAACTGGAGCAAAAAGACAAGTACATCAACCTTCTTCAGTCGGCTAAATCCAAAGCGGACTCCATGAACCTGGCGCTGGCAGTAAACCTGAAAGCCGCTCTCAAAGAAGGTCTTGATGACACCGATGTAGAAGTGAAAGTAGACAAAACCGTGGTAATGGTGAACCTGTCTGACAAAATGCTCTTTACTTCTGGAAGCTACAAAATCTCTCCCAGAGCACATTCTGTATTGGAGAAAGTAGCCGCTATCATCAAATCACGTCCTGATCTGGAGGTAATGGTAGAAGGTTATACCGATAACGTAAGCATTAATACGGCTTGTATTGAAGACAACTGGGATCTGAGTGTGAAAAGATCTACTTCAGTAGTAAGAACACTTCAAACCCGTTTTGGTGTAGATCCTAACAAGATTATCGCTGCCGGTAGAGGAGAATACAATACCCTGGCTTCTAACAGCACACCGGAAGGTCGTTCTACCAACAGAAGAACCCGTATCATCCTGATGCCAAAACTGGATCAGTTCTATGATCTGCTGAATCCGGATAATGTAGGGAAATAATCAAAACCCATAAAAAGGAAAGAGCCGCATTTTGCGGCTCTTTTTTTGTTCCAGAATAGCATCGATTCTCCCAAATACCATTCCGTGCATTTCTGTACGATCAT
>JBEBRS010000295.1:0-3806 GCA_040394705.1 Leadbetterella byssophila | reverse complement strand
AGTTCCGAGTGCCGAGTTCGGGTGCCTGTCACCCCGAGCCCTCGTCCTGTCACCCCGAGCCCTCGTCCTGTCACCCTGAGCTTGTCGAAGGGCACTCTTAGCTTGTCGACACCTGTGGGCTTCGACAACTCGGGGCCGCCCAGGCAGCCTGACAAGGGCAGCACCTGTGTTACTGTCACCCCGAGCCCTCGTCCTGTCACCCTGAGCTTGTCGAAGGGCACTCTTAGCTTGTCGACACCTGTGGGCTTCGACAACTCGGGGCCGCCCAGGCAGCCTGACAAGGGCAGCACCTGTGTTACTGTCACCCTGAGCTTGTCGAAGGGCGAAGGGCGCATAATTTTTTATCAAAAATGATACATTATATAGCAATACGATGTATATTTGTTGATACAAATTATAGCAATGTCATTACTTTCTGATAATATGCGTTTTTTGCGGGCCCGGATGGGGTTGTCGCAGCAGGCCGTGGCCGACCAGTTGGTCATTACCCGCGGGCGTTATGCCAAGTACGAAGACGGCATGTCGGAGCCGCCCATAGAGTTGCTGGTGAAGATATCGCGGTATTTTCATGTGAGTATCGACCTGCTGGTGTCGGTGGATATCCGGCGCGTGCCTTTCCAGGAACTCCAGAAACTGCCCGACAACCGGATTCTGCTACCGGTGGTGGTAGACGGAGAAGGGCGGAATAAGATTGAGATTATCCCCCATAAAGCGCAGATGGGTTACCTGGCAGGGTACAGTGATCCGGAGTATATTGAAAGTTTGCAGCAGATATCCCTGCCTTTCCTGTCGCATGCCAAATACCGGGCGTTTCCTGCCACGGGCGACTCCATGCCGCCCCACCGGGAGGGGTCGTTTATCATCGGGAAGTATGTGGAATGCCGTGATGATTTAAAAGAGGGTAAAACCTACGTGTTCATTACCCGCCACGAAGGAATCAGCTATAAACGGCTGGGAAAAAAGAAGCGCAACGCCCTGATGCTGCATTCCGATAATCCGTTTTATGCTCCGTACGAAGTGGCTCTGGCTGACCTCCTCGAAGTGTGGGAATTTGCCTGCAGTATTGCCACCACTGCGGCCGACCCCGACGATCTCCGGCCTGCCACCATCCGGGAAATGTTCACCGACCTCAAAAGAGAAATTATGCATCTCAAATACGGGGAGTAGTTCATTTGAGGATTAACCTTTTTTACAACCATGTCACCCCTCCGGCCTCCGTAATTGTCAATTGTCCATTGTCAATTCTTCTCTCACTACTCACTACTCACTACTCCTACTCGGCACTAAGCACTCGGAACTCAAAACCAAATCCCTATCTTTGCGGCCATGAAAAATCCCTTAGCATATTACATCAATTCATTCCGGGGGCTGTCGAAAGAGGTGTGGATGCTGGCCCTGGTAATCCTGATTAACCGGACCTCCGCCATGGTGGTGCCGTTTCTGGGCGTATACATGACCCAGGCTCTGGATTTTTCATTGAAAGAAACCGGGCTGGTCCTGAGCTGCTTTGGGGTAGGGGCTGTGGTAGGCTCTTATATCGGCGGGGTGCTGACCGACAAGATCGGCTTTTACCAGACCCAGGTGTTCAGTTTCTTTCTGACGGTACCGGTGTTTATTGTTTTGCCCGAACTGAAAACCGTGTTTAGCGTCTCCATAGGCGTGTTTATGCTGAGTGCTATTGCAGATATCTTCCGACCGGCCAATTCGGTGGCGCTGAGTTATTATACCCCCAAAGAGAGCATCACCAAGGCTTTTTCACTGAATCGCATGGCGGTGAATCTCGGCTTTTCTGTGGGGCCCGCCCTGGGCGGTTTTCTCGCAGGAATTTCGTACGACTGGCTCTTTTACGGCAATGCTCTGGGCGGCTTTCTGGCCAGTTGTCTTTTTGTGTATTATTTCCGGCACCGCACACCAAGGGTAAAGCCGGAGAAGGTGAAAGTGAAGGTGGAGTCGCCCTACAAAAACCTGAGGATGGTTGGTTTTATGATCCTCTGTGCCCTGTACGCAGTATGTTTCTTCCAGTTATTAAGCACTCTGCCGCTGTTTTATAAAGAAAGTCACCATCTTTCGGAATTTCAGATCGGGATTATCCTGGGCTATAGCGGACTGTTCATCGTACTTTTCGAGATGGTGATTGTGCAGGTGGCGGGTCGCTTTTTGTCCATTAAAAACATCATCATTCTGGGTACGCTCTTTTGCGGACTGGCCTTTGTGGTTTTGAACCTGAGTTATGCCCTGTGGATGCTGTATTTCTCCATTACCATCTTATGCGTTTCGGAGATCCTGGCCATGCCCTATATGTCTACGGTTTTCCTGCAAAATGCCGATGAGCGTAACCAGGGGGCGTATATGGGCATGTACTCCCTGGCCTTTTCCGTCTCCCATATTTTCTCGCCCTACGCAGGCACCTACACCATTGAACACTGGGGCTTTGATACGCTCTGGTGGGCTACAGGAGTCATTTCCCTCGCAACAGCCCTGGGTTTTTATCTGCTCATGAAGCCGTCAAAACGGTAACTAAGAGCTTCTCAATAAATCGAATGAGCGTAAGCTTTACAATGGAGAGATTTTATGATATTGATCTGACTATTTTATGGTATAACTTATGGCACGCCCGCTTCCTTGCCTTTCTATCAGTTCTTTCTTCTGTAAGTCGGATAAAATTCGTTTAACTGTTGGAGCAGGGATAGCCAATTTTTGGGCTATTTCGCCCGATTGGATATTAGGGCGGTTTTGAATAATTGTAAGAATTGATTTTTCCCTTGCTGAAAGTTGTGTTTCTGAACCGCTTTTTTTCAACTTGGTCATTAACTGCAATTGAATATTTTTTAAACAATTTAAAAAGAACAAAACCCAGACTGTTATATCTTCATTGGGGCGTTGGGATTGACAGCTTCTAAGTGCCTGATAATATTCCGATTTCCGGCTTTCTATTTCGTGTTCAAAACTTACATACTGTATCCATTTGTATCCATTTTTCAATAACAAAAGTGTAGATATTAGTCGGCTCAATCTGCCGTTTCCGTCTTGAAAAGGATGTACGCTTAAAAAGTCATATACGAAAGACGCAACTTTAACTAATAAATGGACTTCGTTTTCTGAATTGTACCAAGCTACCAATTTCCTGATTGCATCTTCGGTAGCAAAACCTGCTTCTGTTGTCTGAAAAACAATCTGGCGACTGCCATCAGGAAAAGAGGCTTCAACAGCGTTACTGTGTGCTTTATAATTTCCTTTGTGCCACTGGTCCTTGTTGCTGAATTTCATTAATGTATTATGTAAACTCTTGATATTATTTTCAGTAACGTTTATGTTTTGGTAAGATTCCGAAATCAAATCTAGTGCCCCAAAATATCCTGCTACCTCCTGCGAATCCCTATCGGTTAATTTTGTAATGTCTAATTTTTGCAGCAACACATCCACTTCCTCATCGCTCATTTTATTACCCTCTATACGGTTGGAAGCTCCAACACTTCTTACTGTCGCTATACTTTTCAATTCTTTCAGGTTTTGCCCTTCTTTCCGTTCAATGGTAGTCCAGTTAGCATCAAAACCATCTATATAACTAATTAGATTAATTAATGACCAATCAATGTTAAGACTGAAATTATATACTTTATTATTCATTTTGCCCTTTTAGATTCGGTATGATACGCAAATATACGATTGTAACTTCAATTACGATTGAAAAATGATACGATTTGATATGATAGAATACGATTTTGATATGATTATATTTGAATACCCTTTACTCATGAAGCCGTCAAAACGGTAAACGGCCGCATGACTTCCCGGCCGTCTTTGCT
>JBEBRS010000294.1:0-3807 GCA_040394705.1 Leadbetterella byssophila | reverse complement strand
CGGTTTCTGTCAATTTCAAGGTTTTAAATTGTTTTAAGTGATTAAAAAACTTGCGGTAGTAGTGCTACCCGAAAAATCGCAGTGAGGACCCCTTTTCATCCACCCCTACGAAGGCGGAAGTGTCTCGGGCTTACATTTGGTACCAGGTGGGCCTTCTCTGTCCGGGGAAATCGTTTGATTTCTACCGGGTTAGGCTTCACTTAGCACCAAAAGAGTGCAAAAATAATAAATTTTATACAGATATACTAATTATGTGACAAAATTTTATATGAACGTCCCAAAGGCACGTTACGTATTACTTTAACGCTGAAAAATGATTTTGGAGATTAAAATATGATTAGAATATTAGTTTTCAGCTTTTTAATGTTATTTTTTTTGATGATCTTTACTATTTGGTACCACTGTATAAATATTTCTGATTATGAAAGCCCTGGTTAAAATTTTGGTTTGCCTCGCGCTTGTTTCCGCATGTTCTACCGATGACCCTTCCCAGAACCCGGATATTCCCATTGCTAAATTTGTTTTTGAAACCCTGGCAAACGGGGTAGTGAAGTTTAGCAGTACTTCCGAATTTACTGAGGAACATACCTGGGAGTTTGGTGACGGGAATACCTCTTCAGATCCACACCCCACCCATACGTACAAAGGCAACGGGGACTATACCGTCACCCTGACCGCCAGGAATCCGAACGGTACCCACCGGTCTTCCCAGACCATTACCATTGCAGACCTCCACCCCCCAACAGCAGACTTTGTTTTTGAAAACAAAGGGAAAGGCACAGTAGAATTTACCAGTACCTCTACCCACGCCAAAGAATACGAGTGGGATTTTGGAAACGGCAAGTCTTCGCGGGTAGGCAACCCTACCCATACCTACGAAAGCAACGGCACCTACCAGGTAACGCTCACCGTTAAAAACGAGTACGGAACCCATGCCAAAAGCCAGTCGCTGGTGCTGACCAATGTCAACCTGCCCGAAGCAGACTTCACATTTACCGCAGATAAGGGCAAAGTGACGTTTACCAACACCTCCCGGTTCTCGGAGAGCTATCTCTGGAACTTTGGCAACGGGCAGACAAGCACCGAGCTACATCCTGTACATACGTATACAGAAAACAAAACGTATACGGTTACACTTACCGCCAAAAGCGAAACAGGAGAGAACAGCGTACAAAAAACGGTGAGTATTACGGGGATTCCAGAGGTGCCTCAAACCGCCAATAGCCTTATTTATGCGAGCAACTATTCGGGCGGACAGCAGCTTATCCAGGCACTAGATGCCTCCACGGGGGAAGTCCGGTGGTCTAAAAACGGTTTTGAGGGGCGGGTAAGCGGCGCCCTTTCGGTAGCAGGCAGCACCCTGTATTTTACCACCGACCAGTACCTTTATGCGGTTGATGCCACCAACGGTAATGTGAGGTGGCGGTTCTCCGGCGGTTCGTCGGGCAGTCCGGTAGTACAGAATAATGTAGTCTATTACGGTTCAAATGACGGTAAGATCTATGCCGTAAATACCTCCAACGGAAGTAAGAAATGGGAGCGGCCCGTGGCAGCCACGGTTAGCGCCAGTGTGATTATCCACGACAATGTACTGTTTGTAGGAACCCTCGCACCCGCGGGAGGTGGAGGCGGAATTTTTTACGCCATTCACACCTCAGACGGTTCGGTCAAATGGCAACGGGGTACTTACGGCGGGTCTATGAATACCCGGGCACAGGTAGCCGGAAATTATGTGTATTTCGGAGGTTCGGTAGGGTTGCATATCCTGAGCAAAGAAAATGGCTCGGGACATGAAGGACTGATTGCCTATTCTTTCCGCCAGGTGCAAAATTCCAGTCCTCTGGTCAGTGAAAATCATGTATTCGCACTTTTTGGCGGAAGTGAGTTTTCACGGGTAGATGTAGCTTCCGATGCCGCTTTCTGGACCCAAAACTTAGGTTCTTCAGGAAACAACGCCAGCCCGGTAATGATCGGGAACGCCATCTTTATTTCGGGTCAGAACCGCGTATTTTCCCTCAACAAAGCCAATGGAAACGTATTGTGGTCTTTCCAGGGCACGAACTTCAACTCCCGAAATGTGACGTACGCCAACGATATCGTTTATGTAGCGGATAACAAGGGAAATTCAAGTGAGTTGCTGGCCCTGAATGCGACAAACGGCAACGTCATTTTCCGGACCACCATAATGGGCTCCCTGGGCGATATGAGCGTTCTCGCGAAAGACGGAAAAGTGACGTATCCGGGGTCTACGGGGCAGAATTAAATTTAGCTTTTGATTCTCAGATCGTAGCTAAATTGCCGTACTTCAAGCAAGCGGAAGGCCGTTCCGGCAGATACAGGGTTAAGGAGGTAGTTGTATTCCGAAGGAATCACAGCAGACGGCACCCGGATCACCGGCACCCCGTCAGACAGGAGCACACTTCCGAAGTCTTTTGCAGAAAGGGGAGAGGGCACTTCCGCCCAATCGTCCGGAAATTTTTCGGGTTTAAAAATATAGGGATCTTCTATTTCAAAAACCGCCAGGCTCAGATTGCGGGGTACAAAGGCTACATTCACGTTCACCGAATATTCCAACACGGCCAGTGCGGCACTTTCTGCCGTATAGATACAGGGGATGTTGATGTGATTCCAGCGTCCTCCAAAAAGTTTGGCGCCGGTACCGGTGAGGTCATGCGCGTATTCGCTTTTACTGATTCGGTATACTTTCATGGATTATTGTGTCCGGAGTGGGTTGTGAGTCCGGGTAGCGGGCCGCCCGGAAGCTCTTTGCGAAATATGTGTCATGAGAATACCCCGTAAGCAATTCGGCCGATCAGGCTTTTTACTTCCTCTCTTCCATACAGGCTATCCGTAATGCTCAGGGGGGTGAGGCCGCCTAACGCCTGGTTAGAAGCCTGCATCCACTGGTTAAAAGCGGCGACCTCTTCAAACACTTCATAGCCGTAGGCGTAAAGGTCTGCCAGCGAGACAATTCTTTCGCTGAGCGGCACGCTGAATTTTTCTGCCCCTTTCTTATTGATTAGGGTGGCCCGGGTAACTGACAAAGCCCCGGCTAGCTCATCATAATCAAGGGCGGTGGCTTTCTTGAACTGCTCAAGGTAAGTCTTGGAAACCCCTCTTTTACTGATCTCCATCTTTTGCATGGGTGTCATACCGCTTAAGGGCAATGAACGCCCCCCCGTCATATACATGGTGGGTGCTTCATTAACAAAGCCACCCGGGCTATCGGGAGTGTTGTACGGTTTGTGCGTTTTCATATTTAGTATATTTTTTTACTATTCTTCAAGCAAATTTATACTAGCCGAGTGAAATAAACAAGTGATTTCCTATTTTTTATGGGATGGCGTTGTGTGCAATGCCCTAACAAAAAAGCGCCACCCTTCCGGATGGCGCTTTCTTTCTTCGCTAAAAGCAAATTACTTGATTTCTACTTCAGCACCGGCTTCTTCCAGTTGCTTCTTAAGCGCATCTGCTTCGTCTTTCGCGATACCTTCTTTCAAAGGTTTCGGAGCTGAATCCACTACTTCTTTCGCTTCTTTCAGGCCAAGACCGGTCAGGTCTTTCACCAGTTTCACTACCTGAAGTTTGTTAGCACCACCTGATTTCAGGATCACATCAAATGAAGTTTTTTCTTCAGCAGCCGGAGCATCTCCACCAGCGGCGGGACCTGCTACCATTACTGCACCTGCAGCCGCAGGCTCGATACCGTACTCATCCTTCAGGATAGCGGCCAGTTCATTTACTTCTTTAACAGTTAAGTTTACTAATTGCTCAGCGAACGCTTTAATATCTGCCATTTTTATAAAA
>JBEBRS010000293.1:0-3820 GCA_040394705.1 Leadbetterella byssophila | reverse complement strand
CCTTTCACGGATGAAACCGGGGTTCGATTCCCCGTAGGGTCACAAAGCCCCGCAGAAATGCGGGGCTTTTGTGTTTTAACCTTTAGTAAAGCGTAAAGCAGGGCGGCTTGAATGTCCTCCAGTTCCAAAATAGGGTGTTGCTCTAATATTTCAGCTTCTGACATACCAGTAGATAACAACTCAAGGATATCACTAACCGGAAATCGCAGACGCCTAATCGTAGGCCTTCCTCCCATCAAACCCGGTTGGATGGTAATGCGATTTAATAACTCTTGTTGTTTAGCATCCATAACAATCGCTTTTCATTTACAACAAAGATAACTTTACTTTGATATACAAGGTTTCCTAAACATGTCAAGAATTGGCTATATATATAAGCAAAGGCCACAAAGGTGTTGTATGGGTGACAAAATTTTCGGTTTTCTAACATTTTCAAACATGAGGTCTTACGGTATATTTTTTCGTTGTAGTGCTTGTAATAATTTAATTTTATAAAGTATTACAACCAATTGCGCAAATAACCAGTCATTACTAAAACTGGTCTAATCATAGGGCCGTTTGCATTAGTAGACCGCCTGGGTTAATATTTAATGTTGTTGTCAGAAAGTGCTTTTGTCGGTATCGCTGAATTTTAAACGCAATGTGTTATGAAAACCATCTATTTGATTTTCTCTGTATGCCTTTTGTCCATTTCCTGTGGGAAGGACACTTCGCTTTCTCCGAACCTGCATAGATGTACCTTCTCCGATAATGAATGGTTTGTAGAAAGGGAAATACAACATGCGGAAGGTACTGTAGTACAAGACACTTTAGAAATGTTCGTCATTTCTTTCGAAGACAGACAACAAACAGGTTGGGAGGGCCTGGTTGCCTGCAATATGCCCGACAGTTTTAAAATCTCCAATAGAAAGGTAGAAATTTCCGGTAAAATATATAGCCATCCCAGAATGGATTACCGTTATGCGCCCATAGAATTAACGTCCATCCGGTTTTCGAACTAAATACCGCCAATTGCATAGACCGTGACCATTACCACGCAAATTTCGCCAAAACAGGGCGGTGGTCTGAGGCGGTGGGCTGATAAAGCACTTCGTGCATCCGTACTTCCAGGGGTTTACTATAAAAAATAAAGTCTATTGCTTTGTTGGGCGACACAGCAGGGATGGTTCCCGCACAATTCACTTCGCAACTCGATTTAAAATGTTTATTCAGGTAACGAAAAGTCTTGCTGTCCGGAACAACGTTGAAGTCTCCGGTTAAAAATACGCGGTTTGGCTCCGCTTTAAACGTCTCCACAATTACTTCGGCCTGAGCCAACGCGTTTTCGTCAGCAGTATAATCTAAATGTGTATTCCCGATTTTTATTTTTTCGCCATCGGGGAGTGTGACCGTAGCTACCGACAACGTCCTTTGCTCGGTTCCCGGCTTCATGGGAAGCATAACGGTATAAGCCTCAGAGATGGGGTACCTGGACAAGATGGTGGTGCCATATCCGCCCCCTTGATAATCGATGGATTTGGAGAAGTAAAAGTACATCCCTGTAAGTTCGCCCAGTTTTGCGGCCTGGTCCAGGTTTTTGCCGGATCTTTCATTATTGACGTCAATTTCCTGAAGGCCTACTATGTCTGCCCCTGAATCCATAATAATCCTGGCAATCGTCTCCACGTCAATTAAGTTCGGATTGGCCGGTGGACTACAATGCCGCACATTATACGACATAATGGAAAGCACCGATTTCTTAGTTTGATCCGGTTCCTGCGTGTTTAGGGATTTCGGCTCTCTTTCATTGCAGTTACTGTGAATAAGGAGTATCAGTAAAAGGGCGAAGTTTTTTAACATACATCGGGAGTTTATATCGGTCTGTAAAGGTACGTTTTATTGCTTAATAAAAAATTCTGTCAGGTGGTCATAGGTCCGGGTTTCCATAACGTACTTCTTTTTGCTTAAATATCCATATCAATAATGTTCTTTTCACTTCGATAAATAATAAAAGGGGTTGGGAGCATCAGACTGCTCCCAACCCGAGTGAATTTTACCAGCCCGGATTCTGAACCAGATTAGGGTTCAGCACCATATCCGAATTGGAGATAGGATACAGGTATTTTTTGTCCTCGAAATTACGTTTCTCGTTTGCTCCCCAGATCACATAACCGGAGGTTCCGTTAGAGAGTTTTGAAATGTTATTATCAATAACGAAATAGGTCACTCCGGCCTGGGGAGAGGTCGGAGTAGCCGACACAAAAGATACGTCAGGGGTTCCGTTTCCGTCCAGGTCCATAGGTTGATTCATTGCCGGTACATAAATTCCCTGCCAGGGCATTTCAATGAGTTTTCCTTTTTTCCACCGCATCAGATCCTGGTATCTCAGGTTTTCGTAACAGAGCTCTATTCCCCTTTCTCTTCTCACCTCGAGGAGATATTTATCACTAATTTCAGGAAAATACACAGTCTGAAGATACGCATCAGCCGTGGCCGGAACGGCAGGACTTACCCCCGCTCTGCTTCTTAGCAGGCCGATACTCTCGTTCCACACCGTTTCATTGAACTGGCCCAGTTCTGCTTTCGCTTCGGCGTAGTTAAGTAGTACTTCCGCATACCGCATGAGGGGAATGGTATTGTAGGCTTCTCCCACGCCATCCAGGCTCTTGTTGTCTAAACTGTACTTGAGGATATGATATCCCGTAAAGGTATATCCGAAATTGGGCGGAGCTGCGCTTCCGTCACTTCTCTTGTACCCGATAGACCTTACGGTTTGGGCCAAACGCTTGTCCCGGTCGGCCATTTCGTTCACAAAAAGCATTTCTTCGTACCCCGCCTTATCCGTAAATCTGCTGCCGTCTGTCATGAGGTAGGTATTGATAAATTGCTTGTTTAACCCCCAGCGCGCACCGTAGGTAGCTGAATTGAATTTCCAGGTTAAGGCATGCCATCTTCTCAGGGAGTTATTGAAAACCAGGGCAAACATTACTTCCTGGCTCACGGCATTTTCTGAAATAAAGAGCGTTCTGTAATCGCTGTCCGGCTTTCCGGTATTGTAGATGGAATATTGCTTGCTGTCCATCACTTTTTTCGCCGCGTCTGCGGCCTCATTCAGCCACCTGTCAGCGCTTGAAGTCAGGTTAAGTTCCGTATGGTATTTCCGGTAGGTACCCTCAAAAAGTGCTATCCTTGATTTGTACGCCAGGGCCACCTGACGGGTAATTAAGGAGGAGGTATTGTCTTTGGCGTTTCGGATATTCTCTGCGGCAAAGTTTAAGTCCGCCAGCACATTTTCCATCACGGTTTCTCTTGAATCCTGGGTTTTGTACAGTGATTCGTCCTGGGTGTCCAAAGGCGCATCATACCAGGGCACATTTCCGTACCGCTGTACTTTCTCTATATAAAACCAGGCCCTGAAGAAGCGCGCTACACCGGCGTAGTGGTTTCGGGCTTCCTGAGGTATGGCTTCATTGTTGTAATGAAGCAGAAAGTAGTTGATATTTCTTAGGGCGGTCCAATTCCATGACCCTTCGTTTACCGAAGAATAGTTTCCGGAAATAAAATTGGAACTCTGGGTAATGGAAGAGTAATCCGCCATACCGTCTCCCTGTGTAGCCGCATCGGCACTGGGCAGCATTTGCTGATAGAAAGAAGTCGTATACAGTTCGAGGTCTTTCTCGGTGGCAAAGAATGTATTGGGAACCAGTTTATCGAAAGGCTCTGTTTCCAGAAAATCATCACATGACACCAAGGTGAGTGTCGCAATTGCAAATAGAATTATTTTTTTCATCAGTATAAATTTTAGCTTTGCGCTTTTTCATGATTAAAATGAAAGATTAAG
>JBEBRS010000292.1:0-3820 GCA_040394705.1 Leadbetterella byssophila | reverse complement strand
CTTTGTGTTTGGTATTAACTTAGGATTTTAAAAATTTACGTTTATGAAACTGAAATATATATATCTGGGGTTGGCGGTTCTGACCGCTGTGTCCTCCTGCAAGCCGGAATTTTTAGATGAAGAATTGATCACCTCAGTGAGTACCGAATCATTTAAAACCAAAGACGGTCTGGATAAACTGTCGGTGGGCGTCTACAGAAACCTGGAGTTCCATTTTAACTACGAATGGGCGTATACCCTCTGGCAGTACGGAACCGATGAAATGGCTGTAGCCAATGACGGTATCCAGGAGCCGTACAACAGCTATACTTCCGCATTTGATCCTGCCCGTGGAAACGGAATGCCTGAACTATGGGATAACATGTATTCGGGAATCGCTTCCGCGAATACCCTTATACAGAATGTACCCTTGTATTACGGGGAAGGCAATGCCGAATACAACACCCGCCTGGGCGAAGGCCATTTCATGCGGGGCTTTAACTACTTCCGCCTGGTGCAGCAGTTTGGGGGGGTACCCCTGATCACCGAGCCGGTAGTGGGCGCTTCTACTGACTTTACGCGGAATACCATCCAGGAAACCTATGAGCTGGTAATCAGCGACCTGAAAAAGGCGTACGACCTGCTTCCTACTGCTGCGGCGGAACAGGGTCGGCTGACCAAATCTGCGGCAGCGCACTTCCTGGCGAAAGCATCGCTGTTCAGGGCCAGTGAGTTGTATGACGACTGGAACGGATCTACGAAAAGCCAGGATCTGGAAAACACGGTAAAGTATGCCAGCGAGGTGATCGCGGCGCATCCTTTGGCTCCCAATTTTGTGGATCTGTGGAATTTTACCACACCCAACGGGCCTAACGAAAGACTCAGCGAAGTGGTACTGGCGGCCCAGTTTTCCAACGACGTTCCTTCGCGTGGCCGTTACGGAAACCAGATCCACCTGTACTACCCCGCTATCTACCAGAATATGGCCGGCCTGAAAAGGGATATCTCCGGAGACCGGGAGTTTTCCCGTCTCAGAACCACGGAATATGCGCTGGATGTGTATGACCGGGTAAATGATTCCCGTTTCTGGAAAAGCTTCATCACCAGCTACCGGAGCAATAACCCGGGTGCTGCTCCGAAATGGGGAGCCTATGCGCCGGAAGGAAAAACCGCCGACGATTTTAAATTTTTGGGCGGAGAAGAAGGCATACGGTATATCGTGAATGACGCAGGCGACAACCGCTATACCCCGGAGAACCTGAATTACCGTGCACCGCACATGTTTGTAAGGTATTTCCAGGGAGAAACCAAGAAATATATCGGCGAACACGGTAATAACGGAACGTATGTCAATAAGAGCCGGTATGTGGCTCTGAGTAAGTTCAGAGACGGCTCCCGCACCACCGTAGCCGACCAGTTCGGTACCCGTGACGGTATCCTGGCCCGTTCTGCGGAAGACTACCTGATGATAGCGGAAGCCCTGGGA
Source organism: Leadbetterella byssophila (assembly GCA_040394705.1). Taxonomy (GTDB): domain Bacteria; phylum Bacteroidota; class Bacteroidia; order Cytophagales; family Spirosomataceae; genus Leadbetterella; species Leadbetterella byssophila_B. The sequence goes on along the minus strand of JBEBRS010000292.1, from coordinate 2,355 downwards.
AGACAAGGGAAATATGCCGAGGCACTGCCTTATATTAACAAGCTAAGGGAAAGAGCCGGTTATGAAAACGGGGAAGACCGTGGGGTGAACATCGACGGAGGACAGGCCTATAAAACCAATTCGGCCGGGAGCGGAAGTGGAAACGCATTTGCGGCCTATTCGGAAACCAATACCTACTATGAGTCGAATAACGATATGGCCGTCACCACCGCCAGTACCAAAGCCAACCTGCAGTTTGCCTCTGTGAGTGAAATCCTGAATTCTTCGAAGGAATTCTACGATATCCTCGGAGCCTCTTCGGATGCCGATAAGTTCCTGGTATTTATCATGAATGAGCGTTCAAGGGAGCTGATGGGCGAACTCGTGCGCTGGCCCGACCTGGCCAGAACCCGTCAGCTGGAGAAACGTTTTAAAGCATTTAATGACGGATCGGTGATCACCGGTTCCGCATTTAATGCCGGAAAACACTATCTTCGCCCCATTCCTCAGACTTTCCTGGATGCCATTACCAGCGGCGGGAAAGCACTGAGCAGCGATCAGAAGCAGGGCATGCAGAATCCGGGCTGGTAAACATAGAAAGTTCTTCGACCCTTCGTCAAGCTCAGCCTGACAGTAGTAACGGATGAGATGCCACTGTCACCCTGAGCTTGTCGAAGGGCACCCTGAGCTTAGCCTGCCCTGAGCTTGACGAAGGGTCGAAGGGCACCCTGAAAGCATCTGACAACATACGTTTTGTAAAGAAATTTAGAATGATAAGAAGTGCCGTTTTTGTTTTATTACTCTTATGTTCCTGTTCTGTACTTCAGGCGCAAACGGCCTATGACCAGGCCCGCCTGAAAAGAGAAAAGCTGGGGCGGGGACTGGTCGTGATCAAGAAGGATCCATCGGTGAATGTTATCACCTGGAGGTACCTTTCTTCCGATCCTGGGGAGACCGGATTTAATATTTACCGCGACGGGAAGAAGATCAACCGGACGCCGGTGACCGGGGCGACCTTCTTTGAAGATAAAGTTTCTTCAGAGAAGGCCCTTACCTACACGGTGAAAAGTGTGATTAAGGGGAAGGAGAAAACACTGCAATCCTATACCCTTCCGGCCGATGCCCCGATAGGCTATATCAATATTCCCCTGGATGTTCCCGAGGGTGGGATCAACCCTTCCGGAGAAGCCTATACCTACTCGCCCAATGACGCAAGCATAGGCGACGCAGACGGCGACGGAGAATACGAAATCTTCCTGAAATGGGATCCTTCCAACGCGCACGACAACTCCCACAAAGGATATACGGGAAACGTATACATCGATTGTATCCGGCTTGACGGTACCCGTCTCTGGCGGGTAGACCTCGGCCGAAACATTCGTGCAGGGGCGCATTACACCCAGTTTATGGTCTATGATCTGGACCAGGACGGCATCGCGGAAATGGTAGTGAAAACCGCCGATGGAACTACGGATGCGAAAGGAAAAATAATCGGTGATCCGAAAGCCGACCACAGGAACGCCAACGGGTACATTATAGAAGGCCCGGAATACCTCACCGTATTCAGTGGTAAAACGGGGGAAGCCCTGCATACGATCGACTATGTGCCGCTTCGGGGCGACTGGCAGGCCTGGGGCGATAACTACGGAAACCGGGTAGACCGTTTTCTGGCGGCAGTAGCTTACCTCGATGGCGAAAGACCCAGCGTGGTAATGTGCCGGGGATATTATACCCGTACCGTGTTGGCCGCCTTCGACTGGCGCGACGGAAAACTGACGCAGCGCTGGGTTTTTGACAGCCAGACGCCCGGCAATGAATCCTACCGTGGTCAGGGAAATCACAACCTCAGAGTGGGGGATGTAGACGGAGACGGCAAAGACGAGATCATCTACGGCTCCTGCGCTATTGACGATGACGGCACCGGTTTATACAATACCGGACTGGGCCATGGCGATGCACTCCACCTGACACACTTTGACCCTTCGCGGCCCGGCCTCCAGGTATGGGATGTACACGAAAACAAGAAAGACGGCTCTACCTTCCGTGATGCGGCCACCGGGGAAATTCTCTTCCAGGTCAAATCAAAAATTGATGTGGGCAGGGCTATGGCCGCAGATATTGACCCCACTCACCGGGGTGTGGAAATGTGGTCATGGGACTCCGGCGGAATCCGGAATATCAAAGGAGAAATCACGACCGATAAAGTAACCGTACAGGCTACGCCCACCGACAGCCTGGCCGAGGTATTGTCGGTGAATATGGCACTTTGGTGGGATGGCGACCTTTCGCGTGAGTTGCTCGACAAAAACAGAATTACCAAGTACGACCCCGAAAATCAGAAAATAAACCTGCTTTTCACCGCGGAAGGCGCCACCT
>JBEBRS010000291.1:0-3862 GCA_040394705.1 Leadbetterella byssophila | reverse complement strand
GGAAAAATCCCGGTAAATGCGCATCACCTCGGTGTGGATTTCCTGGCTTTTTCGGCCCATAAATTTTATGGCCCCAAAGGCGTGGGCGGCCTCTATGTATCCGAGGAAGTGAAACGCACCCTCGCAGCCCAGATTCACGGCGGGGGGCAGCAGCACGGTTTACGTAGCGGCACCCTCAATGTGCCCGGTATTGCAGGCATGAGCGAAGCCCTTAAAATTGCGATCAAAGAAATGCCTTCCGATGCAGCACGCATTGGCCAGCTTCGGGATCACCTGGAGCAGGAATTACTCCGTATAGAAGGTACTTTTCTGAATGGAGACCCCACCGAACGGCTGTACAATACCACCAACCTCTGTTTTTCCGGTGTCAATGCAGAACAAATGATCATGGGTTTGGGCAGGATCTCCGTTTCCAGCGGTTCGGCCTGTTCATCGGTGGTTACCACGCCTTCTCACGTGCTTTCGGCCATGGGCTTAAGCCAGCCGGATGGACTGTCTTCCCTTCGCTTCAGCCTCGGCAGACTCACCACGGCACAGGAGATTGATCGGGCCATTGCCCAGGTAGGGCAGGTAGTCACAAAACTTCGTACGAGTTTTTAGGTGTGGGGCTTGTTTCTGCGCACCTCAAACACATGAAGTATCTGTGGAAAAAGAGCTTTTACTGCTTCTTTTACGCTTCCGGGCGAGCCGGGCAGGGTCAGCACCAGCATATCTTCGGCAAAACCGGCTATTCCCCTTGAAAGCATGGCCGTTTTCACGCGTTGCTGGCCGTAATTCCGGAACGTTTCCATGATGCCCGGAATGTGCCTCGTGATATAGGGTTCCACCGCTTCCGGGGTAACATCCCGGTCTGAAAGTCCCGTACCGCCGGTCAGGAGCAGTAAGTCAACTCCCTCCCCTTTGCAGTTTTCCAGGTTTTTGCGGATGGCTTCTATAGCATCCGGTACTACAAAATAGCGGATCTGACTAAAGCCCTGTTCTTCCAGCAACTTCACCAATAGATGGCCCGAAGCGTCCTCTTTCTGTCCGGCAGATACCCGGTCGCTGCATACGCCTACCGCTGCCTTCAAATTACCCGCCGCTGGTGCCGGATGACTACTTTTCCCTCCTTTTTTATCCAGCAATGAAATATTCCCGATCTCCACCCGGCTGTCGATGGGTTTTAGCATATCATACATCACGAGGGCGGCTACCGATGCTCCGTGCATGGCCTCCACTTCTACCCCGGTTTTATAGACAGTATGCACCTCCACTTCAATTTCAATTTCCAGGCCTTTCACCGTATACCGAACGGCTGCAAACTCCACCGGGAGGGGGTGACAGTCCGGAATCACATCGCTGGTCTTTTTAATGGCAAGGAGAGCCGCTGCCCGCGAGAACTCAAAAATGTCGCCTTTGGGCACGGTGCGCTGTTCCACCCGCGTAATCGTACTTTCTGCCGACACCCGAACCGTAGCCCGGGCAATGGCTTGCCTTAACGTTGTATTTTTAAATGTAATGTCTACCATATCATGTATTTACTTTCCACTGGTGGGTATCGTCGTCAAAAATCTCGCGGCCCCAGATCGGAAGCTCCTTCTTTATCCGTTCCACCACCTCTTCGCAGGCCTCGATGGCGGCTTTCCGATGGGGCGCCGAGGTAAAGACAAAAAGACAAATTTCGCCTGCAGCCACCACACCCAGGCTGTGGTAAACGTGCATGCAGGTCAACTCATATTTTGAAAAAATGGCTTCCCTGATGTCTGTCATCCCCGTATCGGCCAGTTCGCGGTAAGCAGAGTACTCTATGGCCCGCACGGTTTTACCCTCAATTTCATCCGCCCGTATTTGGCCCAGGAACATCGCATGTGCGCCGATATTGGTTTTGGAAGCATGACTGGCGAGGCTGTCGGCTACTTTTTGAGGCGCTATTGCCCCTTCCACCCATACTTTCTTTTCTGATTTCATGCTATTTCAAGATGATTCACGCCGCCCTCCAGATGTAAAATCCGGTGTTTCCTGCCCGTTTTTTCAAACAAAAGTCGACCAGCAGCCAGACTTCGCTTGCCCGACTGACAAATAAAAAGTACCGTCTCACCGGGCATTCTATCCAGGTATCCCGACAGCTCGGGCAAGGGAATCCGCAGGTGGTGAAACGGCAGTAGGGGCATTTCGTCCGGATTTCGCACATCTACCACCACCAGTCCATCGGTTTGCAGGCAATTCGCCAGTTCATCCGAATGTACTCCCTGCACTTCTTCCGCCACGCCGCAATGATACGCATAATCAAAAGCACTCAATTCTTCCCAGGTTGTCGGCCAGGTTATTTCCTGGGAGATCATCGCCGGAATTTCCAACTGAAATGCACTATGGTCCAGCAAATTGACAGTATGCAATCGATTGCGTAAATCCCTGCCGATGCCTGTAATCAGTTTTATCGCTTCTGTCGCCTGCACTATTCCAATATACCCGGGCAGCACCCCCAACACACCCGTTTCGTTGCAATCCGGTGCATCCACCCCATCCGGCGGCAGGGGAAACAAATGCCGGTAGGTGGTCTTTCGGCCTTCTGTGTCCGCCACATTGAATACGGCCACCTGGCCTTCGTACCGAAAAATAGCCCCAAAAATGAGGGGTTTATCCAGGAGGCGGGTAGCATCCGACAGCAAATAGCGGGTTTCAAAATTGTCGGTACAGTCCAATATTATGTCATAGGGTGCTAATAGCGCACGGACGTTCTCCGTAGTTACCCCAGTTACCTCATACCGAATGTCAATCTCCGGATTGAGCAGGCACAATTTTCGGGCAGCCACTTCTGCTTTCGGCAGTCCCACTTCATTCGTAGCGTACAGCACCTGCCGTTGTAAATTATTGAGTTCGATCACATCCCGATCCACCACCCCAAGACGGCCCACCCCGGCGGCGGCCAGGTATTGCAGGGCCGGGCAGCCGAGTCCGCCCACACCCACCACCAGCACGCTGGCAGCAAGGAGCTTATCCTGACCTTCCCGACCGAAGCCTTTTAATTGGATATGTCTTGAATACCGGTTCATCCGCCAGAGTAAGGCGGCATCAAAGCCACCACATCGTTTTCCTGTAAGGGTACGTTTTCGGTCACCACCGCACTGTTCACGGCCACCAGCAATTTGCGTCCGGTCAGGGCCGGATATGCTCCCCTGAGCTTTGCCCAGAGGGTTGCCGTATCTTCTGCTTCTGCATAAAACTCGCGGTCCAGAATTTCTGTCAGTGCCCCGAATGCCAAAACCTTCACTTTCATTTCACCCTGAAAAATTTAATTGTTTCCAATTCTTTCACATACATCACCAGCCAGACCTGGTCACCTACCGGTGAATTAAAAAGTTCTTTCCACGAAAGTACCACTTTATATCCATCTCTGGCTTCATCATCAAGCCGTTGTAAATAATAATTTGTACGCAGCCACCACCAGCACTGTGGCCAATACATATTTCAACGCATCCTGTTTTAATTTTTTCGAACCCAGGTAAGAGCCGGCTAGTCCCCCGCAGAAAGCCACGCCCACGTACATCCACATGTGCGTGTGAAAGGTGATGCCCTGCGTCAACATTCCGCTTAATCCGGACAAAGAATTCACAAAAATAAATGCTGCACTAATGGCCGCCGTCTGTTTCTGATCGGCCCATTTCAGGAGAATCAGCAGGGGCGAAAGGATGATGCCGCCCCCAATGCCAATCATTCCGGAGAGCAACCCCACCACCGCCCCAATGGCCAATGAACCGCTCATGCGGTAAGGCTTGAGTTCTTCGGGGCGGGGACTGCGGAAAAAGAAAAACCGGATAATGGGAAACAGCAACAATATCCCCAGTATTTTCTTGTACAGGTTAACCTCCGGCATGATAGTCCC
>JBEBRS010000290.1:0-3862 GCA_040394705.1 Leadbetterella byssophila | reverse complement strand
CTTCTGCAATATTGCATTGAAGTCTTCCCGGCCGGCGTGCATCCGTTTTACACTGCTGTTGAGAAACAGAACGGGAGGTGTTTTTGCGGAGACGTGATTCAGTGGCGAGGCTTCTTCCCAGTCCAGCGTACAGAAAGACTTGGGATACCCAAACCATTCGGGAGCGGCCGAAAGCTTGATACCGTCATTCCCGTCTCCCGAGACCGGATGTCGCAATGCCAGAAGACCGGCGAACTCGATCAATGCGGCCGGCCTTACGCGGGTATTCGAAACACACAAACCATTTTGATAAAGTGATTTATGATAAGTAGTACCTGCCAGAGCCGCCAGGTGGCCTCCGGCCGAAAAACCGCCCACCACAATCTTGCGGGAATGTATTTTGTACGTTTTTGCATTCCGGGTCACCCATTCCAGCGCGGCAAGTATATCTTGTATGGCAGCCGGGTAACGGGCCTGCCCGGAAAGGCGGTATTGCGGCAAAAAACACACATAGCCAGCCTCCGCCATCCGGCTTGCCAAAGGCGCGAGTTGCTCCTTATCACCGCTGGTCCAGCCTCCGCCGTGAATAAGCACCAGCGCCATCCCGTTTTGCGTACCTTTCGGGGTGTAAATGTCTACTTTGAGGCTGTCGCAATACACAATATCCCGCATGACACTTACCCTGTCGGAAGGCAGATATGCTACTGCCTCATTCTCCCGGTTCTCCGGAAAGGCATGAATTACCCTCTCCTGGCTCAGGCAGGAAAAACTAATCAGAATAAGTAAAAAAATCCGCATAAAGTCCTTTATATATGTCCATAAATTTTAACGATCTCTTTTATCGTAGTAAGTTATACAGAATTTGAACTATATCCGGAAAAATAGCCCTAAAAAAATTCCGTTTTTGCAATCGGGTTGTTCAATAAATTTTACCCGATCACTTAAAATATACAGCCTATTTTAAAATGCTCAATAGAGAATATCTACCATAGTGAAGAAGTGGACATTCCATAATTGCAATCACTAGCACAAAGTCCGGGAAATGAGGAAGCGGCATTGTAATACAATTAGGAGACATAATCGCAACCATACCGGTCTTTGCTAATAGCAAAATTGGAGAAAAATGTATTTATTCGTTATAAAAATGAGAGAAAAGTGTATTCTTTGAATTAAAAATTGGGAGAAAAGTGTATTTTTGTATACATAAATTGGGAGAAAAATGTATAGAAATAAAACTAATAGATTGAAAAAGTGGAAGTTGTCTAAAAAAAGAAAACCTCTTATTTTTTTGGGAGCAAGGCAGGTAGGTAAAACCTATCTACTGCAGGAATTTGGCAAAACAGCCTACAAGCAGTTGGCTTATGTCAATTTTGAACATCCCAATGCACCAAGAAACCTGTTTGAGGTAGATTTTGATGCAGACAGGATTATGACCGTACTGAATGCGTACTGCAACCTTAAAATCAATGCCGAAGATACCCTGATTGTTTTCGATGAGCTACAGGCGGTTCCCAAAGGTATTACGGCACTAAAATATTTTTACGAAGATGCTCCCGAATACCATATTATCGGAGCAGGATCACTCTTAGGGGTAAACATTCACCCCGACACGTCTTTTCCTGTAGGAAAAGTGGATTTTATGAAGCTCTGCCCGATGTCTTTTTACGAATTTTTATTGGCTATGGGCGAAACGGGAGTAGCAGAACTTTTGGAAAAGAACGATTTGGAAAACATGACTTTCTTTCATCAAAAGCTCATCAATTACTTGCGTTATTACCTGTTCGTAGGCGGAATGCCCGAAGCCGTCAGTGATTTTGCCGAAAACCGTGACTGGAAAAGTGTACGTCGTATCCAAAACCAAATCATCACTTCATACCGGAGCGACTTTTCTAAACACGCTCCAAAAGAAATATTGCCTCGTATCAATATGGTTTGGGACAGTATGCCCGCCCAATTGTCGAAAGAAAACAAAAAATTCATTTACGGTGTCATCAAAGAGGGTGCCAGGGCAAAGGATTTTGAGCTGGCTATCCAATGGCTTACGGATGCAGGACTATTACACAAGGTCTATAATACGTCCAAACCCGCTCTGCCCCTGGTGGCCTATCAAGAACTGTCGGCATTTAAACTCTTTCATAACGATGTGGGCTTATTGGGGGCAATGTCCCGATTAAATGCCAAGACTATTGCTGACGGCGATGTCATATTTTCTGAATTTAAGGGGGCGTTGGCAGAGCAGTATGTCTTTCAGCAACTTATTCAAAACGAAACACTATCTGTGTATTACCACACGTTCGACAACAGCAAACACGAACTTGATTTTTTGGTGCAGACAGAAAACGATGAGATTATCCCCATCGAAGTGAAAGCCGGGAAAAATTTAAAATCCAACAGTTTCCGGCTTTTTTGTCAAAAGAACAATCCTCAAAAGGCCATACGGACTTCGCTGGCAGAGTACAAAGAAGAAACATGGATGACCAATATCCCTCTTTACAGTATCCATGCTGTCAAATAAGTAGGGACTGCTGAAAAAGTCCTGGAGTTTGAAGTATCCGGCCATCACCTCCTGTCTACAAACTGCACCGGCTTACGGCTCTTAGGCAGATAAACCCTTTTATTCAGTTCATCGAGGGGGAAAAATTCAATTTTGGGAGTAACCCGCAGCCGGGCCCGGAAATGGTCGCGGATCTGGGTGAGGAAGTCGTCAGAGGGAGTGTCTACCGCCAGATAGATCATGATTTCATCGGTACCCAGTTCATTGACCGATATCTCGATCAGGTGATTTTTGATCTCATCAAACCCGTTCAGGAGGTTATTCATGGCCGGGGGATAGAGGGTAGTTCCCTTATATTTAATCATCTGCTGTTTCCGCCCGATCACCGGCCCGATGCGAAGAGAGTTTCGCCCGCAGTCGCAGGGTTCCGTATGTACCTGCACAATATCGCCGGTTTTAAACCGCACCAGGGGCATGGCCTCCACGCCCAGGGTAGTCACCACCAGTTCGCCGGTTTCTCCCTCTCCTACTTGCCGGCCCTCTTCGTCTACCACTTCCACAATAATCAGGTCCGGGTGATGATGCCCGCCCCGCTGAAATTCACACTCGGCAAAAGCCGTACTCATCTCCGTAGAGGCATACGTAGAAAACAAGTCTACATCCCACTTTTCCCTAATCTTACTACTAATGTTATTGGGTGAAAAATCCTGATTTCTCAGGGGTTCACCTATACAAATCACCCCCTTTACACCGCTATTGGCGTAGTCTATTCCGTTAGCCTCGGCATATTCTATCATTTTAATCAGGAAGGAAGGAACCGTGATCAGGTAAGCCGGACGATACCGCCGGATGGCATCCCATTGCAGTTCCGGAATTCCCGCCCCTACTCGCACCACCGTGGCGCCCAGTTTCCTCAAACCCAGAAAATAGGCCAGTCCGGCCATAAACTGCCGGTCCATCGTGGTCATCAACTGCACCACATCCCCTTTTTCCACCCCTGAACAGGCAAAAGACACCGCCTCATTGTAAGCCAGGCGCTCCAGGTCGGCATCCGTCAGCGCGAAAGTTACCGGACTGCCTGAAGTACCCGAAGTAGTCGCATAATCTACCACCCGCTGGGGCGGTACACATAAAAAATCATCATTGAACTTCTGAAGATGCTCCTTGGTGGTAAAAGGCAACTTCTGGAGGTCGGCCAAACCCACTACCTCCCCCGTCTTCACCCCTTCTTCCCGGAAATACCGTTCATAAAAAGGGGAGTTACGTTCTACATACGCCAAGGCTTCCTTTAGTTTTATTTCCTGAAATGCCTCAATCTTCTCTCTGCTCCAGGTGTCTATCGTAAGCTCCATCATAAATTCTTTTCAATTTCCCGCCGGGCAGGCAAAG
>JBEBRS010000289.1:0-3898 GCA_040394705.1 Leadbetterella byssophila | reverse complement strand
CCTTCAGTAGTTTCATTAGATGCCACCGGCTTGCTTTCTCCAAAACCTGTACTTTTCACCCGGTCAGGGGAAACCCCTTTCGAAAGAAAATAATCTTTTACCGCATCAGCTCTTTGCTGAGACAGGCGCATATTCGCCGCATCAGAACCTACGTTATCCGTATGCCCCTGCACCTCAATAGCCATGTTCGGGTTCTTATTAAGCAGGCCAATCATGCGGTCCAGTTCCAGGAAAGATTCCCGCTCCAGGGTAGCTTTCGCAAATTCAAAAAACACATTATAGAGGGTGACCGCCGTTCCTGCCCGAAGGGGTGCTGTTTCCAGGTTCTGGCCGGTTATTTCCCGGTATTCGCCGGGTGCCGTCAGGTCAATGCTGCGCGACACGCCGAGGGAGTTCTGTAACTCCGGCCGGATGGCATAGCGCTTTCCGTAAGGAAGTACAATCTTGTAGTCCCCTGTCTGGGGATCCGATGTGGCTATCCCCAGCTCTTCTCCGCTTTCCAGATCCTCGTAAATAATCTGTGCCTCTATGGGTTTACCCGTGGAAATATCGGTCACCTTGCCACTGATTACCGCCACCCGTACCGGCGCAATCGGCGCGTCTTGCGCCTGGCCCGTAGAGTCATTCTCCACCACGGTAGCCTGCAGGGCCGCTTCGTCAGGTCCTTTGCCAGGACCTATATCTTCAAGTTTCACCCTGAAAATATCGTATAACCCCATGGAATTATGCTTGCTTGCAAAATAGGCGTAATCGCCCGAAGCCTCCATGGTATAATACATTTCATCTTTCTCCGAATTCACGTTGGGCCCCAGGTTCACCGGCTGAGTCCAGGAGAACCATCCCGTACCCCGCCTACGGGTCATCCAGATGTCGTATCCCCCTTCCCCGCCTTTCCGGTTCGAGGCAAAGTACAGGGTGGAGTTATCTGCGGAAAGGTAAGGACTACGCTCCGAGAAATCGGTATTGATCCCTTTCCCAATGCTTTTCGGCTCGGTCCAGTTGCCGTTCCGGTCCATCAGGCTAATGTAAATATCGTCTTCCACCCCGTTCTTCTTCTCACTAAAGGCCAGCAAAATCACTTTCCCGTTATTGCTCATACAAGCGGAGAGAAACTTCCCCCTCACCATACGGTTCAAGCCGGGAATATTGACCGCCTCGGGCGACTGCCACACGCTTCCTTTCTTCCGGATCAGCGATACGCCCATCTTATCCGGGTTCAATACCCCTTTCTGGTATTCGCCCCGGATCAGCGCCGTACTGCCGTCGGCCGAAATATGGAAGATGTCGTTATACCGGTCGCGGTTCAACTGACGGGGCATTTTTTTCGCTACTCCCCAGCGCCCGTCGGCCGCCTTTTCCGAATACCAGATATCGTTGGAGTTGTCCTTACCGCGGGTGTTAGACGGATGCCCCGCCCGTACAAAATACAGGATTTTCCCGTCGGTACTCATTAAAGGATGCAGCTCATTGTATTCCGAATTGATAGCCGAACCCAATGGCTCCGCCTTTTGGGCGAAAACCGTAAACGGAAGAAGCAGAAATAAAATATACCTCATTTACAGGGACATTACGTATCTATATCGAAACGGTGAGGGCAGCAAAAAATTACATGCTCTTCACCGTTTCAATAAAACATTTTACCTTCTCAGGATCGGTATCCGGGTAAACTCCGTGTCCGAGATTCGCGATATAGCGTTCCCTCCCGAAGCTGTTCACCATTTCGCGGGTTTGCTTTTCGATATTCCGGAAATCACTGTACAAAACACAGGGGTCCATATTGCCCTGTAGGGTCTTGTTCGGGATCAGCTCCCGCGACTCCCGGCTGTCCATATTCCAGTCTAACCCTACCACATCGCAAGAGAGCAGATTGAGTTCTTTACGTGCAAAATAAGCGCCTTTCGAGAATAAAGTCACCGGAACATCCGGAAATGCATCTGCAATTTTCGACAAATAAGGAATGGAAAATTCCGAATACTGGGCCGGGGAGAGTACGCCCGCCCAGGAGTCAAACACCTGCACCAGGTCAGCCCCGTGCTGTACTTTTAATTTCAGATACGTGATGGTTACTTCGGTAATTTTCGTCAGCAAAGCATGTGCCAGTTCCGGATCACTATAGAGCATCTTCTTGGCTTTAGAAAACGTTTTTGACCCCTGCCCTTCTATCATATAGCAGAAAATAGTAAACGGCGCACCTGCAAAACCGATGAGCGGCACCCGGCCGTTCAGGGCTTTTTTTACGATATCGAGGGATTCAAAAACATAAGAAAGCCGGTCTTCAATCTCTACTGTATTCAGTTGATCTACGTCTGCCCGCTGCTGAATGGTTTTCGGGAAAAAAGGTCCCTTGGCCTCCACCATCTCATACGGCAAGCCCATGGCCTCCGGCACCACCAGGATATCCGAAAAGATAATGGCGGCATCAACGCCCAAAATATCCACGGGCTGCAGGGTCACCTCGGCGGCCAGCTCCGGCGTAGTAGCCAGCTTGATAAAACTTCCGGCCTTGGCCCGCACCGCCCGGTACTCCGGCAAAATTCTTCCCGCCTGTCGCATCACCCAAACCGGCACGCGCTCGGTCTTTTCTCCTTTCGCTGCCCGTAAGAGCAGATCATTTTGTATCTCCATAACCGCAAAAATACGAAAAGTTTTCGTGCTTAAACAGCTTCTCTCCGACCCAAACCCGGAATATCCAACCCTTCACCCCTAAATGTTTGTAAATTTTCAGGGAAAAGGTATGACTATTTCACTAAATCTGAAAAAATACTACTCTATCATTTTGATAGGATAAATAGATTGATCAATTTTGACCAGCGAAAGAACAGGGTAACGTGCCTGCTCAATCATTAAACCTGATTAATTTCCACCCCAAAAATATTGCAATTTTATTCGATGGACTAAAACTTTAATGAGTGGAAAAACGTCACGGCTGCGATTCGTGGCGTTTTTTTTGTACTTTTAAACCAAATTTGAATCAAGATGGAAAAAATATATCTGAGCGACTCCGGACCAAAAGTCTCCAAAGCCCTGTATTCTTTGTGGCGTTGGGAGGAAATGACTGATTTTGATGAAGCAGAGGCGAAACGCATTTTTTCCATGTGCCTCGGATTGGGCATCAACACGTTTGAATTTTCGGCTTCTACCAAAAACGACCGTATCCACAAAGTCTTTTTTGACACCATTGCCGAAAATGATTTTGACCGGAAAGACCTGGTGATACTGGCTCGGCTCGGCAAAGAAACTACGGCAGACGGCATCGAGGTCATTGATCAGTCGCGGAGCTCTCTGGTAGACCAACTGGGTACTTTCCTGAAAAAATCAGGCAAGGAATACCTGGATATTCTGTTGCTCGACGGCCTGGACTACATCACAGAAATAGAATCTATTGCCAGCACGCTCGACTACCTCGTACATTCGGGTGTGGTGAAGCATATAGGAGTAGCCAACTTTAGCTCATCCCAGTACCGACTGCTCAAGTCGGTTTTGGATTTACCTATTGTGACCAATCACCTGGAATTTAACCTCCTGAACCCGGAGGCCATTTTTGACGGTCGCCTCGATGAAATCAAGGAGTCGTTTTGCAAGCCCCTGGTGTGGGCGCCCCTGGCCGGAGGCGATATTTTAGAAGGCACTTCCCTTGACCGTATGGCGCTGAGAGAGGCCCTGGCGGAAATTGCCGGAGAGCTGAACACCAACGTGGAACAGGTGGCCGTGGCCTGGTTACTGAACCTCGGCATGCTGCCCATCATTGGTTCTCCCAATGAAGCCCGGATCCGCAATGTGGCCGCCGCCGCCAACCTGAGGCTCTCCCATGCCCAATGGTACCGCTTATTCTGTCTAGTCAGCAAACTCAGAAAATGACCTCCCGACTTCCTGCCGTAGGAACCAGCATCTTTACCAA
>JBEBRS010000288.1:0-3918 GCA_040394705.1 Leadbetterella byssophila | reverse complement strand
CGGCCGATGCCGGTTACCTGACCCGTCGTCTTCACGATGTGGCCCAGGACGTGGTAGTCAACGAAGAAGACTGCGGTACCCTGAGAGGTATTAACGTATCTGCCCTGAAAGAAAACGATGATATCATCGAGCCGCTTTCCGAGCGTATCCTGGGAAGAACTTCCGTACACGACATCGTGGATCCGTTGACCAAAGAACTCATTCTGGCTGCCGGGGAAGAAATCACCGAGGAAATTGCAGAGAGAGTAGACAACACCTCTATCGAGACCATCGAGATCCGTTCAGCCCTTACCTGCGAAACCAAAGTAGGCGTTTGTACCAAGTGTTACGGACGTAACCTGGCCTCAGGCCGGATGGTAGACGTAGGAGAGGCCGTGGGGGTAATCGCGTCGCAATCTATTGGTGAACCGGGTACTCAGCTGACCCTGCGTACGTTCCACACCGGGGGTACCGCCATGAACGTATCCGTAGAAGCCAACCTGAAAGCCAAGTTTGCCGGTAAGATCAGCTTTGAAGATGTAAGAACGGTTCCGTTTACCAATAAGGAAGGAGAGCAAAGCACCATCGTGATCGGTCGCCGGGGTGAAATCCGGATCATTGATTCCGTGACCAACCAGCTGCTGATTGCCAACAATATTCCTTACGGTTCTACCCTTCTTGTAAAAGACGGGGAAACGGTGGAAAAAGGAGCGCCATTGTGTAACTGGGATCAGTTTAACGCGGTAATCATGACCGAATTTGACGGGGTAGTAGAATACGACTCCATCGAAGAAGGGATAACTTACCGCGAAGAGGCCGATGAGCAAACCGGTTTCCGCGATAAGGTAATTACCGACTCCAAAGACCGGGCGAAAAACCCGGCCCTGATCATTAAGTCACTGGGCGATGAAACCAAAGAGTATAACCTGCCGGTGAGTGCCCGCCTGATGGTGGAGAACGGACAGGCGGTGAAAGCCGGACAAATCCTGGCTAAAATACCAAGAGCGATCAACATGAACCGCGATATCACCGGCGGTCTTCCAAGGGTAACCGAGCTATTTGAAGCCCGGAACCCGTCGAACCCTGCCGTGGTTTCAGAAATCGACGGTGTGGTTTCTTACGGAAGCATCAAGCGGGGTAACCGCGAGATCTTCGTGGAGGCGAAAGACGGTACCAAAATGAAATACATGGTATCCCTGTCTAAGCTGATCCTGGTGCAGGAAGGCGACTTTATCCGGGCGGGAGAACCGCTTTCAGACGGTGCTATCACACCGGCCGATATTCTCCGGATTAAAGGACCTACCGCAGTACAGGAATACCTGGTGAACGAGACCCAGGCCGTATACCGTCAGCAAGGGGTGAAGATCTCCGATAAACACATCGAGGTGATCGTACGCCAGATGATGCAGAAGGTAGACGTACTGGATGCCGGCGATACCTTGTTCCTCGAAATGCAGGCCGTAGATAAGTGGTTGTTCCGTGAAGAAAACGATAAGATATTTGACAAGCGGGTAGTGGTTGATGCAGGAGCATCGGAAAGCTACAAGCCCGGTCAGATCATTTCTACCCGTGAGTTCAAAGACGAGAACGGAAGACTGAAACGCGAAGACAAGAAACAAATGACCGTGCGTGACGCACAACCTGCGGTATCGCAGGTGATTCTCCAGGGGATTACCACCGCGTCGTTGGGTACCGAGTCGTTCGTTTCCGCGGCGTCGTTCCAGGAAACTACCAAGGTATTGTCTGAAGCAGCCGTGAAAGGTAAGCGTGACGACCTGGCCGGTCTGAAGGAAAACGTGATCGTGGGTCACCTGATTCCTGCCGGTACCGGACGTAGAAAATACCAGAACATCCAGGTAAACTCTCTGGAAGAAATTCAGGCAGCCAACGCCGCCCGCGTTTCTGAACCAAGAAAAAGAGAATATGTGGATTGAGTCTGAAATTTCTTAAAAAAAGTGCCTGACCATAACGGTCGGGCATTTTTTTTTGCCCTTTCCCTGTAGGGCATAGTCGGGCAGTATAGGTTTTCCTATATAGGTTTCCTCCTATTAAAATGTAGGTTTTCAGGGATTTACAGGACAGCATCTTTAAGGTAGTTTTATGCCGGAATATTTTTAACCCTAAAGATGAATTTGTTATGAGCGGGAACCTATACCTATCTGTCTCTTCTCATTTACACATAAGAAGACTATCCTTTTATACAATCTTCCTTCTCTTGGTACTACCATTCACCGCACTTGCACAAGGGCGGGTGTATAAGAAAATCCAGGAGTCGGGTAGCGGAAATGCGCGAATATCCGCTATAGACCTTTTCTCCGCAGAAAACAGAGCAATGAGAAAAGCCCCCAGTGATTCCGTCCAGTACCTGAAAGTAAACGAAAAAAACCTGGCCGGTATTACAGCCAGCAAGCCCCCGTTCCTGAAATTCTCTATCCCTTTTAAAGACCGGGAAGCCTTTCACCTCGAACTCATTCCTTACGATATCTATGGCGATAACTTTATCGTCAAAAATGCACGTAACCAGGCGGTGAATGTGAAAAGGGCCCTACACTACCTGGGGATTGTCAATGGTGACCCAAATTCGCTGGCTTCCATTAGCATTACGGAGGAAGGAATCCGGGGTTTTGTCTCGGGTCCCGAAGGAAATTTTGAACTGGGGAGGGATGTGGCTACGGCTGAATACATCTTATATGATACCCGCATTATTAAAAGGCCCTTTGAGTGCGGTGTGGAAGAAGAACTGGTGCCTGCGCCTTATCACAAAAACGACTTTCGTGACGATTTCTATTCTACGACGGCTGAATATGTTTCCTGCAAGCCGGTAGAAGTTTATTTTGAAGCCGATTACAGTATTTTCCAAAAAAAAGGGTCGGTACAGGGAGCATCCGGTTATGTAACCGATGTGTTCCATCAGGTGGCCGTGCTTTATGCCAACGAGGGTATAGAGATGGTGATCTCCGAGATAAAAGTATGGGATACCCCGGACCCGTACGGTAACACGAATAGCGATAATTATCTGGATAAATTTATAGATCATATAGGTACTTCATTTAATGGTGATCTGGCCCATGCCCTTTCCGCACGGGCCTTGGGCGGGGGGATTGCGGAACTGGATAAACTCTGTAGCAAAGGCCGGGGAATGAGCGGGAATTTAGCACTTGACCATAACGGTTATTCCGCCTATTCATGGGATGTAAACGTGATCGCCCATGAATTGGGTCATAACCTGGGCTCCCGCCATACGCATAGCTGTACTTGGCCCGGAGGCCCGATTGACGGCTGCGCAAATTCGGAAAGTGGATTGTGTGAAAACGGCCCCTTACCACAAAATGGGGGTACTATCATGAGTTACTGCCATCTGAAAAGTGACGTAGGAATTAACTTCGCTCTAGGGTTTGGACCACTCCCGGGTACACTTATCCGTAACAGAGTACGCGATTGCAAAGGGGATGCTTCCGGAAACTGTGTCTCCAACCAATGCTATGAAGGAGGGCTGATTCTTACCACTCAGGCAGAAGTAGATGCCTTTGGGAGTAACTATGGACATTGTAACATCATTTACGGTAATCTGGAGATAAGGGGCGAAGATATCCATAATCTGGCCCCACTTGGAAACCTAAAGGAAGTAAAAGGTAGCCTAAGGGTCCTCAGCACTCTCCTGGAGAATTTATCAGGCCTGTCTCAACTGAATAAAATCACAAGCTTATGGGTAAATGGCAATACAGAATTGCAAAACTTAGTGGGTTTGTCAGGTTTACAGCAGATCGACGGCTTCATTATTCTGGCGACAAACGCAAAATTGGAACACATCAATGACCTTTCAGGAGTGAATTCCTTTAACGGATATATCGAGATCTCAAACAACAGTAAACTCACCAGCCTCAATGGCCTGTCAGGCATTCGAAAAGTGGACGGGATGTTTAATCTTCAGTACAATCC
>JBEBRS010000287.1:0-3920 GCA_040394705.1 Leadbetterella byssophila | reverse complement strand
CAATCAGCACATGTTTCGGAAGCAGGTCTTTAATGCGGGGGTAACAGTCTTTCCGCGTATTTTTATCCACGATAACGGCTATCGCGGAGTAATCTTTTCCTTCCAGGTAATGGGGAAGCAGTTGCTCAATGGAGCCTGGTAGTACCGACATGCAATTTGTTTTAAAAACCAAAAATACTGGAATTTACCGGTTTCTGAAAGCGTGGAAACCACTTATCTTTGTGAAAAAAGAACAAAAGTGGAGGCAGATATCATTTACAGGTACTTTCCGGACCTAACGGAAAAACAGAAAGAACAGTTCAATAGACTGGGCGAATTGTACAAAGAGTGGAATTCCCAAATCAATGTGATTTCGCGCAAGGATATCGATATGCTGTACGAAAGGCATGTGCTTCATTCCCTGGGTATAGCGAAGGTTTGCCGTTTTGCCGACGATTCCGAGATCCTGGACGTAGGTACGGGAGGCGGCTTCCCCGGCATTCCCCTGGCCATTCTTTTTCCGGAGGTATCGTTTCACCTGGTGGATGCGGTAGGGAAAAAGATCAAGGTGGTGGAAGAGGTGGCTTCTGGACTCGGACTGACGAATGTAAAGCCTGAACACCAGCGGGTAGAGCAACTCCGCGGCACCTATGATTTTATCATCAGCCGGGCCGTGACTCGCATGGGGCCTTTCCTGGGCTGGGTACAAAATAAGATTAACCGCAATCATTTTAGTCCCCTGGACAACGGTATTCTTTACCTGAAAGGCGGAGATCTGAAAGAGGAAATGGGGGAAATCAAGCGGAAATACCAGATTTTTGACCTGAAAGAGTATTTCGAAGAGGAATTTTTTGAGACCAAAAAGGTAGTCTATGTTCCCTTTTGATCGCCTACCTAAACCTTTTCCGAACGGGAGAATCTAATAAGAACTAAACACAAATAGAAATGAAAAAAGTAATTGTAACGATGCTGGTAGGCGTGCTGATGTCGGCCTGCGCCACCGGCGGGGGGTTAAGTACGGGCGGGGGACAAGCCTCATCCCAGGTTTCCAGTGCCGAATCTCAGGCCAGAGAGCTGACTAACCGCATGAGAACGGTATTGAGCCTGAGCAAGGTACAGGAAGACAAGGTATTGAGCATCAATGTGGTCAACCAGAAACTTCTGCAAAGAATACGGGAAAATAACGAGCAGGGCCTGGCGGCCTCCACCAAAGCCAATTACCACAAAGAACTCAAAAACGTGCTGAGCGACGATCAGTTCTCGAAATTCAGGAGTTCTTTCCCTGAGCTGTAATTACATACGAAAGACAAGCTTTGCCGGCATCCATTTCGCACCGGGCGGTGAGCCGGGCAAAGCTTGTTGATATTTCCACATGAGCGCTTCCCATTCCTGGACTTTGGGGTTCAGGCGGTCAGCTTCCGCTTTTTGTTCAAATGTAAAATCATCTTCGGTTTCCATCACCATAAACAGGCGATTGGCGAAACGGTAGATTTCCATTTCCCTTATACCGGAATCCCGGATACTTTCTATAATCTCCGGCCAGACCTCCCGGTGGTATTTCTCGTATTCGGCAATCAGGTCGTCGTCATCCACGAGGTCAAGTACAAGCGCATATTTTCTCATAAGTGTATTTTCGCTCTTAGCTTTCTTTTGTTCTTGGTTCCCGCTTTTGGTGTCTCAGTGCAAACAGCAGCACTACTACAAAACACACCAGGGGTACATAGTAACCCGGCTGTATATTGTCGCCCGCCCGGTCAATCACATTGCCCATGATCACAGGGAAAATGGCGCCACCGATAATGGCCATCACAATCAGGGAGGAGCCGGCCTTCGTGTGAGGCCCCAGTCCTTTGATACCCAATGAAAATATGGTGGGAAACATGATAGAAAGGAAGAAACCCAGGGCGCCGAGTGCAAAAACCACCAGGTTTCCTTCGAGGTGAATGGCCATGATACACAGGAGGATGGCCGCGCCCGCGTACACAGCAAGCAAACGCGCCGGAGCGACAACGCGGGTGAGTCCCGTGCCGGCAAACCTCCCGATCATAAACAGGAGACCGTAAATGCCCAGGTAAGAGCCGGCTTCTTTTTCGCCCATGCCGCCCCCGGTCATGGCCATGCGGATAAAGAAACTGGTAATGCAGACCTGTGCCCCCACATAAAAAAACTGGGCCACTACTGCGGCGCGTAACCCGGGGTATTTCCATGCGGCCAGGAAACTGCCGGAAGTTTCTTCGCCTTCCTTTTCTTCAATTTCGGGAAACTTCATCAGGAAAAACAGCAGAGCCAGTACAAGCAGGATCAGGCCGATGATCAGGTAAGGACCTTTCACGGAAGCGGCCTCGGTGGTCAGGTAACTAATTTTTTCCGCTTCGGGCATCAGGGCCATCTGTTCCGGGCTGTATTCCTTTCCCGAAAGAATAAAGAGGGTCCCCAGAAAAGGTGCGGCAGTAGCGGCCAGGCCATTAAACGACTGTGCCAGGTTTAAACGGGTAGTGGAGGTTTCCTCCGGCCCGAGCCGGGCGGCATAAGGATTTGCGGCCGTTTCCAGGGTAGCCAGGCCCGTACCTATAATAAAGGAACCCAGCAGAAAGATGGAAAACTCCCGCTGATTGGCGGCGGGTATAAAAAGCAAACATCCCGCGCTGAAAATCAATAGCCCGGTAATGATACCGTTTTTATACCCGGTTTTTTTCAGGAGTATGCCCGCAGGAATGGCCGCGATAAAATAGGCAAAATACACGGCGGTATCTACCAGAGTGCTTTGGGTATTACTGAGTTCAAGTGCTTTCCGTAAATGGGGAATCAGTACGCCGGTAAGGTTGTTGGCCAGTCCCCACATAAAAAAAAGACTGGTGACCAGTATAAATGGGATAAGGTATTTGTTTTTTTCTTTCATATATCGCGGTTGAACATCCGGACGCTAAAATAGGAGAAATACGGTAAAGTTTTCTTTTTATACCGGAAAAGTAAGCCGAAAAGGGAATGATAACTTTCACGACCGAAAACGGAGGCGTGTTTTTCACTTTCTTTTATGAAGCGTGTGCCGTAGATGTGGCATGGAAATTGCAGTATTCGTAGATATTTTGGCTCCAACCTCTAATTGCTTCACGGCAGAACAGAAAGAGCCGGGTATTGAACCTAAATAATTACGAAATGAAATACTGTTTACTTCTGGTAATTTCTTTGCTCGCCGCGGTGGGAGGTTTTGCTCAGGGAACGCTCAGGCTGACCATCGACTGGAATCCGCAATCGGCTCGATATGAGGTATTTGCTATATCCTCTGTGACCCAGAAAAACTTTGCATTCGGGAAAGCCCAGGTGGCTGTGGTGGTTCCTGAATCCACGCCCGATACCCGGTTCAATGTGCAAAGCCATGCGGGCGGAGCGTGGGCAGACGAGAAATTTATTACCAATCCGGCCTCCTCACCGGGTCGTGATTTTCATGCGGTAACCTCCGCCGGGGGGATTGTTGACCTCGCCGCCAATCAGAAGTTACTTTTATTCAGTTTTACGTTGGCCGACAGCCAGTGCCGCGACGGTATCCGGCTTTTCAATAACGGAGCGGATCCCGGCTCTTCCGCACAGGGATTTAACGGCATTGACTTCCGCAACTCCATTTTAGGCGGGGGAAATGTGCAGATCTACCATTCCAATACTTCCAACTCCGGTACGTCCTGTTTGGATTGTCCCGTGGAATTTACGGTACCGAAATTAAAAAAACAGTCGTAACGGATATGAACCGCCGGATCAACGCTATCGGAAACCTGCAACATCCCCTTGTAAAATTTGGGAATGATTTTTGTGTTGGGCTTCCCGTGTATAAGGCTGAACCATCCACCGGATTCGAATACAACTATCCAATTTTTGAAATACTTAACTGAGCTTTGGATGAAACCTACGTTTACCATCAGGAAAAATTTCCACTATCAAATTATTCT
>JBEBRS010000286.1:0-3949 GCA_040394705.1 Leadbetterella byssophila | reverse complement strand
TAGATATTAGATATTAGATGTTAGATATTAGATGTTAGATATTAGATATTAGATATTAGATGTTAGATATTAGATGTTAGATATTAGATATTAGATACTAAATACTAGCTACTAAATACTAAATACTATTATTAGACACGACAGACGCATCTTATATCTGAAGGCTAAAATATACACCAATGAAAACACTCTCTGTATTCGTACTTTCTTTACTGGTACTATCCTGCGCACAGATCGTACAACCTACTGGTGGTCAAAATGATAAGGATCCACCGGAACTCATTTCTTCTCTCCCCGAAAACAAACAACTGAATTATACAAGCCAGGAATTCAAGCTCACTTTCAATGAACTTGTAGACGCGTCTGCTCTACAAAATGAACTGTTCATTGTACCGGACCCAGGCAGTCCGTACGAAACGAAAGTCAAGAATAATGTAGTTACATTAAAGTTCGACAAACCCCTTGCAGAGAATACCACCTACACCCTTAATTTTAGAAATGGAATAAAAGACCTTACCGAAAGAAATCCGGCCCGGAACCTGAAACTTGTGATCAGCACAGGAAATGAAATCGATTCCCTGCAGCTCACAGGTACCGTAAACGACCTCTTTACCAAACAACCCAAAATGGATGTCACCGTCGGATTGTACCCCGCCGATACCTTACCCTTTTCCAAGAAGAAACCTTTGTATTTTGTAAAAACCGACTCCTCCGGAAAATATATCCTGGAGAACGTTAAAAACAATAAATATTTTCTACTGGCATTCACCGACAAAAATAATAACCTTCGTTACGACCAAAAAGAAGAGCACCTGGGTTTCTTAACCGACAGCCTGGACCTGAACACCAACATTGATCTTCCTCCTATCGAAATATACCGTGCTGACCATAGTCGGAACAGGATCAAAAGAGCCATATCGAGAGAAAAAGAATTTGTTATTCAATTGGACAAAAATGCGCTAACCGCCCATGTAGATTATACCCAGGAAGCAGACAGCGCATCACTCTCGTATCGCCTCTCCGGTTCTACCTTAACTTTTTACCAACTTCAGGAAACAGAGAAAGATTCAGTACACACTACTATCATCGTACAGGATTCCCTCCTCGTCAGCGACACGCTCCACCAAAAAATCTACTTCAGAGAACCTACTAACCGGAAAAGGAAAACAGAGACACTTCCGATCCATTCAAATATCCGGACAGGGCAGGAACTGACATCCGATATCACGTATGAGCTATTCTTTGATAAACCGTTGGTGCGGATGGATACTTCTAAAATCAAATTCCTTACCGATACTTTAGAAAAAGAAAAGCCATTTATACAAGTAATTGATAATCAACAAATTAATATAAAAATAAAAACAAAGGCAGAAAGGGAGACCTCACTTACTTTACCCGAAAACATATTTGAAAATTACCTGGGAGATACCAATGCGATAATGGTTTTGAAAAATCCAATACTACAGCTGGATCAAACCGGTCTATTAGAAGGAGAAACTACTGATAATGAGTTACCTAAGATTGCCATATTGCAAAATGAACAAAGAAACAAAGAAATAGCCCGACAACCTTTCACCACCCGATTCCTGTTTGAACTTATCCCCCCAGGTACTTACCATATTACGATTATCTATGACACGAATGAAAACGGGATTTGGGATCCGGGTAACCTGGAACAACTCACACTTCCCGAAAAAATCATTACTACGAAGGAACCCCTCAGGGTAAGGGCAAATTATGAATTCAGAACACTTAAACTGGAATAGGTGTGGACAACCCTGTTAGACTACTGTGCAAAAGGACGGGAAAAGGAAAGACATGTACACAAAGCGAGTGCTGACCGATAAGCAAAAGAAAGTCAATGTGGAATACTCGTGCTACCCGTACGTACTAAGTTCCTACTTATGCATATCGCAAAAAGGGTGTGGACATAGAAATAAGTTCATCCACAAAAAGTGAAGAAATATTGAATTTCAAACAATTATATGTTAATATCGTTACAACTTATACACAAGCGTAAATCTTTAACCACACCCTCTTAAAGTTTCCACAAATCAACACACCTAATATAAAACAATAGATAAAAATTAATAAAGATTAAATTATTTATATTAGTTATGCCAGGGCATATACATAAAATAGTTTTGATTCTACTGCTGGGCTTCGGGTTCTGTCACGGACAGGAACTGGAGTTGGCCTATACCTATTATCGCCAGGGAGAATACGATAAGGCAGCGGATATCTATAAAAAGCTGAGTGAAGACAAGAAATACGCTACCCTGATCCACAACGATTACGTAGCAGTACTCTTTAAACTGAGAGATTACAGCACGGCTGAAAAGTTTATCAAAAACCAGATCAGCCGGTATGGAAATACAGTTTCTTACCGGGCTGATCTGGCGGAAGTATACGATAATAGTGGTCGTAAAGATATGGCTACAAAGGAGTTTGAAAAACTTATAGAAGAAGTGGCGGGTTCGGATATGAAGGTGATGGAACTGATGAATTTCTTCTACCGGAACCAGAAACTGGAACTTTTGGTAAACCTTATTCTCAAACACCGGGAGGTGAGTAAAAATCCGTATAAACTGGATACCTGGCTGGCCAGAACCTATCATCTGCTGAATATGAAGGATAAGATGATAGAAGAGGTGCTGGGTTTTGGCCGGAGAAACGGAAGTCCGGATTACGTGAAATCAACCATACAGGATGCCTTTGTAACGGAAGAAGAGATAAAATTTATTGAAGCACTGCTGTTTTCAAAAATACAGAATGAACCCAATGAGACTTTTTATTCGGAAATACTGATTTGGTGGTTTGCGCAGAAAGGTGATTTTTCCAGGGCGTTTATACAGGCGCGTTCACTGGATAAGCGACTGAGTCAGAATGGAGCAAAGGTGTTTGAACTGGCGTATCAAAGTTACATGTCTAAAGACTACAGGAACTCGTCGAGAATGTATCAGTATATACTGGACGAGTACCCGGAGGGCGAACTGTATCCTTATGCCCGCACGTGGATGATCAAAAGCAAGGAGGAAATGGTAAAGAATACATATCCTATTGAAAATGAATCAATCATAGACCTCATTGCCCAGTATGAAAAGTTGATTTCTGACCTGGGAAATAATAGAAAAACGGCAGATGCCATGCGGAATATGGCCCTTTTGCAGGCCTTTTATCTGCACGATTACAGCGGGGCAATTGCTACCCTGGAGACCGCAGTACGGTCGGTTAGCAGTAATCCGCATTTCCGGGATCAGTGCAAACTGGATATGGGGGATATTTATATCCTGAAGGATGAACCCTGGGAGTCGACTCTCCTGTATATGCAGGTGGAAAAATCGCAGAAGGAGGACAACCTGGGGGAAATTGCCCGACTCAAGAACGCAAGGCTTCAATATTATACCGGACAGTTCGCACTTTCGAAAGATATTCTGGACGTACTGAAAAAGGCAACTTCCAAAGAGATTTCGAATGACGCCATGCAATTAAGTTTATTGATTGAAGACAATACGGGTTTGGATACTTCGGAGACCGCTCTGGCACGGTTTTCCAAAGTAGATCTGTTGGTTTTCCAGAACAAATACGAGGAGTCTGTACGCTTGCTGGATACCTTGTACCAAACCTACAGTGCGCATGCCCTGGCCGATGAGATTCTCTGGATGAGAGCGAATACACTTTTGAAAATCAACCGGATAGTGGAAGCGGTAGAGGATCTGAACACCATTGTGGAAAAATATAACGGGGATATACTGGCCGATGATGCCTTGTTTTTGCTGGCGAAGGTAACGGAAGAAAACCTGAAAGATAAAAGCAAAGCTATGGAGCTATACCGCCGGGTACTGACCGATTTTCCAGGCAGTATTTTTAACGCACAGGCACGGATACGGTTCCGGGAGCTGAGGGGAGATAGTTTTTAGTGCCGAGTTCCGAGTGTTGAGTTCCGAGT
>JBEBRS010000285.1:0-3971 GCA_040394705.1 Leadbetterella byssophila | reverse complement strand
CCCCGGAAATCCTGGTAATCGTCGTTAGAAAGGCCCGATTGGTTAATGTTGTTTCCGAAGCCGATCACAGAGAGTTGGTTCTTGTCGTCAAAACGGTTGTAATTTCCTTTGGCCAGCACGCGTTCTTCCGTACCGGCGCCGGCGGTGAATTTCCCGAAAGCGCCCTTTTTAAATTCGTCTTTCAGTTCAAGGTTCAAAGTTTTTTCGGTGGTGCCGTCGCTCACCCCGGTTACCTTCGACTGTTCGGAGGCGTCATTGAATACCTGAACCTTGCTGATGGCTTCGGAAGGGAGGTTCTTGGTGGCAGCTTTGGGATCACTTCCGAAGAACCGTTTCCCGCCCACAAGCACTTTGGTAATGTTTTCTCCCTGGGCTTTAATGTTGCCGTCACCGTCTACCTGGAAGCCCGGCAGGCGCTTCAGGAGATCTTCCACGGTAGATCCGGGGGGGACTTTGAATTTGCTGGCATCGTATTCTACCGTATCCCCTTTAAAAGACATGGGAGCTTTGGCCGTCCGGATAACCACCTCGTACAATTCCTGATCAATGGGTTTCATGGTCACGGAACCCATGTCACGGGAGAGTGCCGAGGGGTCAAAAGGGATCAGCTGTTTATAGGGGAGGTATCCTACAAAGGTGGCCTGCAAAACCACATCGGCCTTTTTCACCCCTTTGAATTCAAATTTCCCGTTTGCGTCTGTTCTTCCGAAAGTAAGCATGGTGGAGTCAGACGGATTAAGCAGGAAAAGCGTGGCAAATTCAAGCGGAGCGCCGGTGGTGTCGGTCAGCGCTCCTTTGATGCTGTAACTCTGAGAAAAGGCCTGAAATGAGATAAAAAGTAATAGCAAAATTTTTTTCATAAATGTATTTAATAGTTTAGACGGTTTTGTAATAGAAAACTACAATTTTAGGTGAATATTGTATTTGCTTGTTCAAAATTATTTTTTTATTCCAATCTGTAGGGGTAAATGTGATGAACGCCCCTTTTTGTGTGGCGAAACCGGTCATTGGCCCTTTTGGCGTATAAACCTAAAGTAGGTATTTAGAGCGGCGGGTTGCATATAGAACCCTGGAAGGGAAGAAAGGTTACAAACGCTGGAGTTAATTTGGGGAAGGCCCGGGGTTAGTCGATCTTCAGGAACGATTTAAAATTGAGTACGGGATATAGAAAGGCAACGAGGAGTCCGATATTGAGATAAACGGATATCGTACGGATGAGTTTTTCAATTTTGAGCGTGTTTTCTACTTCCGGCGTAAGGATCAGAAAATAAAAAACGGGCAGCATGAGAAAGAGGAAAGTGAGCAGTATGCGGTAGGCGGTTTTACTTTTCAGGGAAAGGGTAATGCCCAGCGCAGAGAGGAGAGGGAGGAGGACCTGGGCGGTGAAAAGTGCTTTACGGATGCCGGACTGGCTTTCGGGAATTTTCAGAATGCCGGTAGCCAGTTCGAAGCCGGCATAGCCGATCAGGAAAAGGCAAACCAGGAGCACCAGTCTTTCTTTTGTGTAGCCGGCTTCAAAGAAGGTACGGATATGCCGGGGGGGCAGGATAAAGAGTATCGCCATGGCTGCCACGTCTACAAAAGGCAGGAAAAAGAAAGGATAGAGCCAGTTGGAATGCCCGCATTTGTCGTAAAAATACATGGTCATGTATTTCCGGAAATAGAGCGTGCAGATCACCAGGTAACCCAGGAAGCCCACCGTATTGAGCAGGAGGCCCACCTTGTTGGTAAAGAGGGGGAGGGTGTTGTTTCCCAGGAGGGCGATGATCATGGATGCGAGGAGCCAGTATATTAAGGTTTTAAATACTATAAACACCAGCAGCATGCTTCCTTTCCGGAGGGGCATCTGCACATTGAGCCTCCACGATCGTAAGGCAAAGAACTGGTGGCTGATCTCAAAAAAGAGGATGGCGAACCCGGCCCAGAAAAGGGCTTTGATAAAGGCGAGGCCGGCATCAAGGGAGAGGGTCGGGCTAAGTTCTATGACCCGGAAGTCTTTGTTGAAAAAGGTTTTGAGCAAAGACAGATTGCCCGCGAATCCATTGGCAATTTCCAGGTTTACGAGGGGGATAAAAGCCATCATCACCGGCAGAAATATTTGTGCGGGTGACCGTTTGAGGAAGAGGAAGATCAGAAAAGGTACAAAATAGAGCAGGGATTTGATGACGAGGTTGTCGTAATCAAACGGTATCCACGGATGTGGTATAAAGTCGGGAATGGTAGTAAAAACCACCGTAATCACAAACATGAGTATGATTTTCCGGACGGAATTGAGGGAGTTCCGGAAGTAGATCCAGAACAATAACCAGTCAAAAGTTTCAAAGCCGGCCAGGAAAAAACCGCTCCGGGTGGGTTCCCAGGTAGCTACATCCCAAATCTGGTAGAGATAGTCCTGAAGCAGATTCTTCAGAAATATCAAAAAAACAATAAGGATGAATTCTATCAGTTCACCGAACCTTTTACTGAAGGCCATTGAGATCGATATATTTTAACGCAAACCTACAAAAAAAGTATGGACTTAAAGAATGTATTGACTCAGGTCTTTGTTTTTTACCAATCCACCCAGTTTTTCTTTCACCATTTCGGGGGTGATTTCCAGGGAGGTACCGGCGCCAATTCTCTCCGGTACATCGAACAGGATATCGTTCAGGAGCAGAGACATCACGGTCTGTAGTCTTCTTGCGCCGATGTTTTCCATTTCCGTATTGGCCTGGAAAGCGATGGCTGCCATTTCCTGCAGAGCATCTTCGCGGAAGGTGAGGGTCACCTCTTCGGCGGCCAGCATGGCTTTGTATTGTTTGGTCAGCGCGTTTTTAGGCGTTTTAAGGATTTGGAGGAAATTGGCTTCCGTCAGTGATTCGAGCTCTACCCGGATGGGGAAACGCCCCTGAAGTTCGGGAATGAGGTCAGAAGGCTTGGAGACGTGGAAGGCCCCGGCGGCGATAAACAGGATGTGGTCGGTTTTGATGGAGCCGTGTTTGGTATTGACTGTACTGCCTTCTACAATAGGCAGGAGGTCGCGCTGCACCCCCTCCCGGCTTACATCCGGTCCTGATTTTCCTCCGGAAGAGGCTACCTTGTCGATTTCATCAATAAAGATAATGCCCATATTTTCGGCTTTCCAGATGGCTTCCTCTTTTACCTCGTCCAGATCAATGAGCTTGGCCGACTCTTCTTCGAGCAGGATTTTCCGGGCCTCCTCAATGCTGACTTTCCGTTTCTTTTTGCTTTTGGGCATCATGCCGCCAATCATTTCCTGGATATTCATCATGGAAACCTCGTCAATAGGGCCGCCCATTACGCCAATAGGTGCGGCAGAGGCCTGGGCTACATCGATCTCGATTTTGCGGTGATCAAGTTCGCCTTTGCGGAGTTTTTCCCGAAAGGCTTCCCGGGTTTCCTGGTTGACTTCGTATTCGGTTTTGTTGTCCTGGATGATCTCCGGGTTCTTTTGGGTGACCGGCGGAATCAGGATATTTAATATTTTATCTTCTACGGCTTCCTGGGCTTTGACCTTTACTTCTTCTTTTTTGGCCGATTTGACCATATTAATGCTTTGTTCCACCAGATCACGCACCATGCTTTCCACGTCTCTTCCCACATAGCCCACCTCGGTAAATTTGGAGGCCTCCACTTTGGTGAAGGGGGCTTCCGCTATTTTCGCGAGGCGACGGGCAATCTCGGTTTTGCCCACGCCTGTAGAACCGATCATGAGGATGTTGTTGGGGATGATTTCCTGACGTATTTCTGCCGGCGCGTTCATTCTCCGCCAGCGATTGCGAAGGGCGATGGCTACATTTTTTTTGGCATCGGTCTGGCCGATAATGTATTTATCCAGTTCCGCCACAATCTGGCCGGGAGTAAGATTTTCTATTTTCTCTGTCATGTTATTCATTAATCCCTGCAAAAATAGGTGTAATATCAATACCGTGCTAATTCCCGGAGGTTTTGAGCTGTTAGCCTTGAGCTAT
>JBEBRS010000284.1:0-4018 GCA_040394705.1 Leadbetterella byssophila | reverse complement strand
GCCCTGGAGGAAGATGTAAGGGAAGGCGACCACACGTCCTTGTCGACCGTACCCGAAAACGCTGTGGGCAAGGCCCGTCTCCTGGTAAAAGACACCGGAATTATTGCGGGTGTAGAGCTGGCCGAACTCATTTTTAAAACGGTAGATCCCCGGCTTCGTGTTGAAGTACTTATTCCTGACGGGCAACCGATACAGCCGGGCGACATCGTGATGTACGTAGAGGGGTCTGACCGCTCTATCCTCACCGCCGAACGCCTGGTATTGAACTGTATGCAGAGAATGAGCGGCATCGCTACGCTTACCCGCTCTATTGTAGAAAAACTGGAAGGCACCCGTTGCCAGGTGCTGGACACCCGGAAAACCACTCCGGGGATACGCCTCCTGGAAAAGTGGGCCGTGAAGATCGGCGGAGGGGTAAATCACCGCTTCGGGCTTTTTGACATGATCCTGATCAAAGACAATCACGCAGATTACGCGGGGGGAATCAAAAACGCGTTGACGGCCGCTCAGAACTATGTAAAAGATCACCAACTGGATATTCCCATCGAAATTGAGGTACGAAACCTCGAAGAATTAAAGGAAGTACTGGAAGTAGGCGGTGTGGTACGGATCATGCTCGACAACTTCAGCTATGCTCAGATTCGTGAGGCCCTGAAAATTATAGACGGGCGCTTCCCTACCGAAGCCTCGGGAGGCATTACACCGGAAACGGTCCGGGAATATGCCGAAACCGGGGTCGATTACGTGTCGATGGGGTATTTAACACACTCGGTAAAGAGCCTGGATCTGAGTTTGAAAGCTATCAAATAAAAGCCCAAATTTTGAACAACGGCCCTTCTAAATCATGAGCGAATCTCTTCTCCGCATCTTTCCGGCAGGAATGCCGAACATCATTTTGAAACGGCGGCAGAAATAAGCGGTATCTTTGTACCCTACCTCTCCCCCAATGGCCCGGATACTCTTCTTGGTGGTTCTCAGCAGGTTCACCGCTTCCTCCATGCGTTGGTATTCGATATAATCCTGGGGATTGATCCCGGTAAGGATCTTGAAGTACTGGCCTACATAGTCTTCCGAAACATTGGCCACATTGGCCAGCTGCTTATTCGAAAGGTCACCGGCCAGGTTGTTCTTAATATACGTAAAGATATCAATCAGGCGGGGATCTTTGAAGTACGTACTGTTGGTAGCCAGCTGTTCCACAAAAAGCTGGTTGCGGAGAATATGCCGGATCAGCTCAATCACCGCTTCTTCTGTTTTGATCGCAATTACACGGCCTCTACCGGCTTCTTCTGTAAAATCTTCGGTAAGGATTTCCCGGATTAACTGCGCGAGTTTACCGTTCTGCGGAATAAAGAAAGGCGGAATATCCAGAGACGAAAAGAAGTTTACCGAGTCGAAAACTTTGGCTTCAAACGCCACCAGTCCGAAAGAATTTTTTACAATACCAATCTCGGCCGGATCTGTCATGGGCTCAAAATACACTTCTCTCTGGGTCATGAATTCCTCATAAGAGATAGGTTTGGGGTCTCCTGAACCGTAGGTAATGGTACACGGTTTTCCTCCCGGGATAAACAGAATATCGCCGGGCTTCACTTTTTCATCAATTCCTTCAATCTGGACATCCCCATTGTATAAAACCAGGAACGTATTTTCTACGTCATAAAAATTCCTGATCTTTATTGGCTGCAAAATATTGATATGCCTGGCTTTTCCGAATTTTACACCTAAGGATTCAATGATTTTATTATAATCTTCCATATTCTTGATTTAAGTATATAGTAGCAAACGGGTCAGCTCTATCTTTAAAAATCCTGTAAAAATAGTACAATCTATTGGCTTATATTCACAATTTCCTGATAAAAAATTGTATTTCAAGGAAGTCGTACCTATAAAATTTGCCTGTATTTGTATTTTCTTTAGATTATTCTTTATTTATTTATTAAAAACTATACATTCTTTAAAAATCCACCGGCGCCTTATTTCAGGATTTCACGCGCGATCACCAGTTTTTGTATTTCCGAGGTGCCTTCGTAAATCTGGGTAATCTTAGCATCGCGCATCATTCTTTCCACATGATATTCCCTTACGTACCCGTATCCGCCGTGAATCTGCACGGCCTCGGTGGTCGCCCACATGGCCGTTTCCGAAGCGAACAGTTTGGCCATGGCTGCCGACTCCACATAATCTTGCCCCTGATCTTTATCCCTGGCTGCCTTGTACACCATCCAGCGGGCCGCGCTGATCCGGGTTTTCATTTCTGCCAGCTTAAACTGTATGGCCTGATGTTCAGCAATCGGCTTCCCGAAAGCTTTACGTTCTTTGGCGTAGCGGGCAGACAGCTCGAAAGCGCCCGCGGCGATTCCCAGCGCCTGGGCCGCGATCCCTATCCGCCCCCCATTCAGTGTAGACATCGCAAATTTAAACCCGAAGCCGTCGTCTCCGATCCGGTTTTCTTTCGGCACCAACACGTCATTAAAGTTCAGGGAGTGGGTATCCGACGCCCGGATCCCCATTTTGTCTTCTTTCTTTCCTACCTCAAAGCCCTTCCATCCTTTTTCCACCACCAGGGCGTTGATTCCCCGGTGTCTCTGGCCGGGATCCGTCTGGGCAATTACAAGGTAAATATCCGCGGAGTTTCCGTTGGTAATCCAGTTCTTGATGCCGTTTACCCGGTAATGGGCGCCTTCGTCTTCCGCGGTGGTTCTCTGGGAGGTGGCGTCAGAACCTGCCTCGGGTTCCGACAAGCAGAAAGCACCCAGTTTTTCACCTGTGGCCAGGGGTTTCAGGTATTTTTCCTTTTGCTCCGGCGTACCGTACTTGTCTAACCCATAACACACCAGCGAGTTATTTACAGACATCACCACGGCCACAGAAGCGTCTACCTTCGCGATTTCTTCCATGGCCAGCACATAGCTCAGGGTGTCTAGCCCACTTCCGCCGTAAGCCGGATCCGCCATCATTCCCAGGAAACCCAGTTCTCCCAGCTTTTTTACCTCTTCGCGCGGGAACCGGCATTCTATATCCCGCTCAATAACTCCGGGCAGCAAAACCGTCTGCGCAAAATCACGGGCGGCTTCTTGTATACTGCGATGTTCTTCTGACAAACGAAAATCAACTCCTGTATTCATTCAGTTACGTAAAATAAAAGTAAAGTTATGGATCAACTCAAAAAAATCCAATTATTTCAACGCTTTTCCTAAAAAAATAGTATGCACGCCGACTATATTTTTTCGGCGAGAGAACTGTACAGGTCCCCACCTGCCTTTAGCGGATTTCTGTAAGCGAAAAATATCGATTAAGGAAGCTTTCCGAAGCGGGAATGATCAGCGCATTCTCCACTTCATGCGCCGTAGCTGCCTGGAGGTTAATCACCCGTGTATGGGGTTGAACAAGACCGGCGTTTACTTGCTTTTTCGCTTCAAAGACCGAAAAGAAACAGAGGCGCTCGTCTTCAAAATATCCAATTGACCTGTCGAAGAAATTGATGCCGGTCTCCTTTCCCAACTCTTGCAGCCAGCCGGTAGACGCGTCAATAGAACAACCAGAAGGCTGCTGAAAGCCGGTATCTGCGGCAATCACTATCAAGCGGTTAAAAAAAATCTTGACCGAACCCTTCATTGGCATTCCATGGGTTACCCAGCTGTCCACCGCCGAAGTCAGGAAGCTCTGCACGCGCGTTTGTTCCTCTTCTGTTAAATTTCTTTCGGCCTGGTAAAGCCACACGCGGGCGTTGGCCGGTAAATCTTTAAACTCAATAAACATGCTTACTTTACTTTATTACCTTAAACAAGTCTGGGAATAAAAAAATTCTCCGGCGCCGCCCTATGCCTTCCCTCATCCTGACAAGCAGCACAAATATGCCATTTTGTCATTAAAAATGAATGATTTTTTAAAACTGTGTCAATATGTCCTGTTTTTGGAATTGGCTTCTGTTTTGTTCCTTCTCTTGCAAACAAACATTTTATTTTTATGAAAACGCTGGTAAGAAATTACGATTCATTGTTCAACGAGTTTTTCA
>JBEBRS010000283.1:0-4041 GCA_040394705.1 Leadbetterella byssophila | reverse complement strand
TTACAATCCTCAATATGAAGCTATTTATAATTTTCTTTCTGTTTACGTTTGTTGCTTTCGCACAAAAAGGGGAAATGATAGAAAGCGTCATTACCTATCAGTTATCCTGGAAAAAAGATACCAGTAATCTCAAAAACATTTCAAAGGAGTATTTTGTCCTTTCTATTGGAAAGGAAGGTACTTCTTGTTTTGAAAGTTACTTATATTCCCTTGCAGATTCTGTTCAACTGGCGCAAATGAGGGAGGTGGAGACTACAAAAGCTATTGATATGAGGAATTATCCCAAAAAGTCAGCTTTCAAGTACCGGGTTTTTAAGTCTGAGGGTAAAATTCAGGTAGAAGAGACTGTAGCTAATACTAAATATGTATACCCTTCAGTTTTTAATAGTCAAAACTGGGAAATTAGCAATAAGCAGGATACGGTGGCCGGTTTCTGGAGCCAGATGGCTACTTTGAACTACAACGGACGGGATTTTGAGGCCTGGTTTACGTTGGATATCCCCATTTCCGAAGGACCTTATGTGTTTTCAGGCCTTCCCGGGTTAATTGTTCAGTTGACCGATACCGAAAACCATTATGCATTTACACTTTCCGAAATAGGAATGGGAGATAGCAACAAAATAGTCCGGCAACCCAATAAAAAAGCATTAGTCTCTACGTTTGAAAAGGTTAGTGAAATAAAAAAAAGAGAGCGTAGCAACCCCTGGCCAACCGATGCTCTACCTGAGACTTTTTATACCTCGCGGCAGGTAGAAGCCATAAAGGAATTAAGAAGACAGAACAACAATCCGTTGGAGAGAAATCAGTGATTCGATATTTATTATGTTTTTTGTGTGTAATTAACTACGGTTTTTGTCAAAGCCTCGTGGAGGGGCGAGTGTCTGATGTTTCAGGGCTTGCTGTTTCCGGAATAAATGTATTGTTGCTGAAAGGTGAAAAAAAAACGTTAGTAGGCTGGAACAAAACAGATAAAAGTGGTAGATTTCTCTTGAAATATACCGAAAATGCTGATTCACTGATCATTTCAATAAAAACTATAGGATATGAAGAAATAGCTATCCCCATAAACAAAAGTAATTATTCCTACGATATTGTTTTAAAGAAGGGCATAAATACGTTAAGGGAAGTAGTGGTCAGGCCTCCGGTGACTAAAAAGAAAGATACCCTCAGTTATGAGGTTGATTTCTTTACCCAAATCGGTGACAGAACCCTCTCTGATGTCATGAAACGAATTCCGGGATTGAGTATTGACCTTAGTGGGAAGATAACCTATTTTGGACAGCCTATAGAAAAATATTATATTGAAGGTCTTGATCTGTTGGGGGGACAATATGGATTAGCCAACAATAACCTGCCTGCCGATAAGGTGGCCAGGGTGGAGATTTTAGAAAATCATCAGCCTGTAAGGATGCTGGATAGTCTTAGATTTAATGAAAGGACTTCTATTAATATCAGGCTTAAAAAAAAATATACCACAATTGCACCAGCCAGAGCAGGAGTCGGATTGGACCCCCTTTTAGGGTTAGCGGAATTTATACCAATGGTTTTTTCTCCTAAAAATCAATTTATTGCGGGGTTAAAAGCAAACAATACCGGGGAGAATATAGCGATTGATTTAGATGACCACACGAACATTATGAAACCGCTTAATGCCGCAGGCTGGGTAGATATTGTTCGGGTATCCATTCCGAATTTACTTACAGAGAGGTGGCGATTCAACCAAACGGCTTATGGTTCGGTAAACTCTCTTAATAAGCTAAAAAATGATTTAGAGGTCCGCTTACAGGCATCTTATCTGTTTGACCAGGTGAATTCCAGTGAAGAAAGCAAAACCACTTACCATATTCCCGGTAAGCCGGTAACTTTTACGGAATCCAATGAAACCCGGCATACGGTTCGAACGACTAACCTGAGAGCGGAATTATCTCAAAATACAAAAAAGAGGCACTTAAGCAATACGTTCAAATTTACCCTGGATAATTCTGATGGCCGGGGGAGAATAAAAAGGGAGACGCTTTATGTTAACCAGGTAACTGGAGTTCCGTCATTATCAGTGGAAAATTCGTTCACACACCTTCAGAGATTTGGGGCACAGTTATTTCAGATATCGTCGGAAGTATCTTTCAGAAATTCTCCTATGTATTTAGAATCGTCACCTTCATTTTTTAATTTTATTCCCGGTGATGCTTTGACACGGCAGGATGTTCAGGTAAAAGAAATGGAGGGCGGTGTCCATGTGAGCATGTACCGGAATCTTATAGGCGTGGGATACCTATTGAAAAGCGGGTTGTTGGTACAAAAGCATAAAATGCAGAGTGATCTGTTTTTTAACGATGAGCTGCTTTCAAATGAGTATAGGAATGATTTGACGTTGTCTTCGGGAAAGGTTTTTCTGGATCAGAGATTTGAGCGTAAGTGGAATGATTTTATTGTGAAGGTGTCTCTGCCCTTAAGCTATGTGATGATCACCCGGAAAGACGCCATTCATATCCGGGGAAATAGTATGCAGCAGCGTGTGCCATTTGAGCCTGAAATAGTATTACATTATGCTTCCGGTAAGAATTGGGACCTCATAGCACAAACGGATAGAAAGCGTAATTTTGGCTCGATAAGAGATGTGAATTATGGGTATCTCCTGACTAACTATAGAAACATGGTGATTAAAGACAGTCCAATACCTGAAAGCATACAGCAAAGAACCTCTTTTTCCGTTAAATACAATAACCCGTATACTTATTTCAGCAGTTGGATTAGTGCTGTCTTTTATCATCAGAAACGTAATCTGATGTATAATTACCTTATCAATCCGGATGGTTCAAGAATAATTACGGTAAATCAGGATTGGAACGCCCTTCGTTCGCTGGGGCTTTTAACGGGCTTGAAACACACATTTTTAACGCACAAGGTGTCACTGGGTTTTACAGGAGGATGGAATGGTACGTCTCAGAATGTAATGTTAAGTTCAAACCCCGTGACCCAGACGTCGAATACATTACACGGGGCTTTCACATGGAGAGTTAAATTGATAGACAAAGTATCTTTGAATGGAGAGAATGGTCTGAGCCAAACCAATAACCGGATAGCTGAATTGGGGAAAACTTCTTTATTTCGTCAAAAGCACAATTTTAGCTTATTGGGAAGTATTTCGAGGGAACATAGGATGAAGGTGGAAGGAGAGTATTACCGGTTTTCTGCTGTGTCGGTTGTTAACCACTCTACGTTTTGGAACTTAACCTATACTTTTTTGTGGAATAGAAAAGAAATAGAATTGCGGTGGAGCAATGTGCTTAACAATAAAAGATTTGGAAATTCTACCTTATCAGATTTTACAGAATACAATCAATCCTTAAATCTGCGTCCCTCTCAGTTATTAGTGGCATTCCGGTGGACTATAGGTGCCCGATAGATAATCAAATATAGTACTTCTTCAGCCGGATCAGGGCTTCCACCGGTTCTGTAACCAGGTATTTGATTTCCCGGTGTTCATGGATGCGCTTACGGATATAGGTGGCGGAAATATCGAGCAGCGGGGCCTGTATGAATTTTACACGGGGGTGGTCTGAAAAATCATGCGCAGGTGTGTTGGGCCGCGGGTATACATATATGGGAAAAAAATCCAGGATCTTCTCGTAGTTCTTCCAGTTTTTGAACTGAACCAGGTTGTCTTCTCCCATAATCAGCACAAACTCATGTTCAGGATACTTGTCAGACAACACGGTGAGGGTGTCAATGGTATAGCTGGGCTTGGGCAGTTGAAACTCTATATCGCAGGTTTGAAGGCGGTAATTGTCTGCAATGGCCCGTTCTACCAGCGTCAGGCGGTCAAATTCATGCAGCAAGGAATTGTTTTTCTTGAAAGGGTTCTGGGGAGACACCACAAACCAAACCCGGTCGAGGTCCGTATCCGCAGCCATGGTATCCGCAATGATCAGGTGACCAATGTGGATGGGATTGAAGGAACCGAAAAAAAGACCGATTTTCATTAGAGTTCTGAGTAGTTAGTTCTGAGTAGTTAGTTTTGAGTAGTTAGTTTTGAGTAGT
>JBEBRS010000282.1:0-4048 GCA_040394705.1 Leadbetterella byssophila | reverse complement strand
AGCGATGCGGTTCCTTGACGTAATCCGGACCTGCGAGCTCCCATCCCAATGCATTCCGATCGACCTTGCTCGTGCCAACAAGTTAGTTCAACTGATCCGGCACCCTGTCGTCGATGACGCCAGGGCCGTGACACCGTCCATGTTTGATGGGACGGCCAAATCGGCATTCCGCACGGCATTCCGCGAAAGTGAACGCTTGAGGTCGGCTCGTCAGGACATTGTGAGCAAACTTGATCAGCACATTGCTGGAACCTCCTGCAGTACGGCCGCCGCCGCCACTAACTTGCAGACCATTACTGCAGCAACGACTCGGTTTCGCGATCACCAGCAGAAGCGAATGTCAATCGCCGAAGCCGACGCCGTGGCCCAGTGGTGTGCCATCGCTTTAACTGCAATTGATGGCGTTCTTGAGATTGCAAACAGGTTTGAACAAGCAGGCCTCCCGTCCGCTGCAACCTTTGAGCAGTTCACCAAAGGTTCTGCGCTGGTTCAGTTAGCACGTCACTCTTTGGTCAAACTGGACGGATGTCTCAGCGAAGCGATGTTTACACCCGAAGGTCGACGCTCACTCCAGCAGGCCTTTCAAATACATCAAGGCCTCGTATCGCGGAGAACACGGCTGGAGGACGCCTTCCACGGTCCGTCAATTCCGTCGCCCGAGGTCGTCGCCCGAATTGCGAAAACTCTAAGAAAGTACCGTCGGTCCTGGCTCCGATTTATCAACAAAGAATATCGGGACGCGCGAACCCAGCTCGATGAATTCACCGCAATTGGTGAGAAACGCCAGCTCGACGAATGGATTCGAGCTCTCGAAGAGTTGGAGGCCCTCGCCAATGACGAGCAACGATTCGTCGAAGATCCCGCCATCGCTGCCCAGTTGGGAACCGGTTTCAAAGGCATCGACACCGACTGGGAATCGCTGAAACGCCGGTTCGACTGGGTGCACACCATCCGTCAGCATGGCCTCGATTTCGAGGCCGCATTGCGGCTTGTCAGTTCGCGTAACGAAATCCTGCCGGATATTTCCAATATCGAGCTGAGGCAGGCTGAATCAGCATTCAAGGACTGCTTCCTCGCCGACGAATCAAAAGTAACAGATATTGTCACTGAACCCTGCACCCGAATCCCGCTTGCAGACCTGAGAGATCGAATCAGCAATATGTTGCTCGCCGCTCGTGACTTTGTGGCGGCTGCCGAGGTCATCTCGGCTCCCACGAGTTGGACCTGCGAGGAAATGCTGCGTCTATTTGAAACGCTTGAACGGGCCGCTCAATTGGAGCAAGACTACTCTGAGTTCCACAATAATCCAGCTTATCGCAGCGAGTTGGGCATCCATTTTGAGGGCGAAAAAACGCAGTGGCGTCAACTGGAAACGGCTTTCAACTGGGTTCAAACCGCCCTCAACAATGACGCGGATTTCCCGGTGGTTACCCAGTTCTTCTCGCAGCGGTCCCAGATTCTGCGTGACTATCGACTCAGTGCGAGCGTTAAGTGCCTGGCTGATCTTGAGGCTCATTTGGAGAGCCTTCCGTCGGTGATTGCTGGCTTCGATTACCACGCGATGGATCGGCACCAGGTGGAGTCGTATCTCCGACAACTGATTGTCGCAATCGAGGACGGTCTGCTCGCTAGCGAAACCGTGGGATGCCGGCGAACGGAGCCGGTTGAATCACTCCGTGAGCGTCTTGAGCTCGCGGACTCGTTTCATGAGGCGAATTGTCTGATGCAAGACCCGGTAAAATGGCAGTCGATTCGGACCAATGGTATCTACGACCTGGCTCTGCAAAACCCCGCACAAGTGCGAGCGATTGTGGACTGGGTGCATGACGCTCACGACGTGCTGCAACCCATTCCGAGTTCGCACAAACGGACGATCATTTACGGTGCGGCCACGGATACGATGCTTTCCCTCTGCGGCCGCATTTCTGAATCTCGGGAGAATTTCTCGCGCGTGCAGCAATGCCGAGACCGTTTCAGTACGTTTGGTACCGTTAGCCCGCAGTGGCTCATGGTAGATACTGCTTCCATTCTATCGGGAGACACCGAGTCCACGTGCAGCCGGCTGGAGAGCGCTGTCGGCCAATTGCCCGCTTGGTCAAGCTTCTGTAGGGCATTGACAGCGTGCGAAAAAATCCATCTTCGCGGCTTTTGTGATGCGGCGATTGCCGGGACCATCAAGCCTGAATGGCTGAGTGACTCTTATCAGCTGACGGTTTTCGAACTGGTGGCCGAAGGTGTATTCCAATCGTCACCTACCTTGCGGCACATGTCGGGGCAGACGATGCACGGCCTTCGCGAGGAGTTCCAAAGCTACGACCGCCAGGTACGCGACCTCGGAAGACTTCAGATTGCCTCACGAGCTGCCGCCCGTTGGATCCCCGCCGGCAATGGCAAAGGGAGAGTAAGCGAGCTGACCGAACTCGCTCTAATTCGCCACGAATCACAAAAGCAGCGGCGTCATTGCCGGATTCGTGATTTAATGAGCCGCGCCGGAAACGCCGTTCAGGCGTTGAAGCCTTGTTTGATGATGAGTCCTCTGTCGGTTTCACGCTTTCTTCCCGAGGGAAGCGTGGAGTTTGATTTAGTGATCATGGACGAGGCTTCGCAAATCAAGCCCGAGGATGCAATCGGGACGATGCTCCGTGCCAAGCAGGTGGTCGTCGTTGGCGACCCGAAACAGCTTCCGCCAACATCGTTCTTCGACCGCCTGGAGGAAGAGGTTGATGAAGAGGAGCTGACTCAGCTTGACAACACCGAATCGGTTCTCGAAGCCGCGATGAAGGTGTATCAGCCGTTTCGGCGTCTCCGGTGGCACTATCGGAGCAAGCACGAAAGCCTGATCCGATTCTCCAATGCGCGATTTTACGACAATGACTTGGTCGTGTTTCCGTCGCCTA
Organism: Leadbetterella byssophila; assembly: GCA_040394705.1. Taxonomy (GTDB): domain Bacteria; phylum Bacteroidota; class Bacteroidia; order Cytophagales; family Spirosomataceae; genus Leadbetterella; species Leadbetterella byssophila_B. Next base: position 1,151 of record JBEBRS010000282.1, on the reverse strand, counting down.
CCTGTGATCGCGATTCCTACGGTATTCGTCACGTCTTCGTGGAGGATGCAACCTGTACCGGAGGCCTCAACCCACGGGAAGCCGAGGCGGTTGTCGAGGAGATCGTTCGACACGCAATGACTCGTCCCAACGAGTCGCTCGGGGTAGGGACTTTCAACAAGACGCAGGCGGAGCTCATCAATGAGTTGTTGGAAAAGCGATGTGAGTCAGATCGAGCGGCAGCCCTCGCAGTCGATCAAATTCGCCATGGCGATGAGGGGCTGTTCATCAAGAATCTCGAAAACTTGCAGGGCGATGAACGTGACGTAATTTTCGTCTGCTACACCTATGGGAAAGATCCTGCTAGCGGGAGGCTGATGCAGCGATTCGGGCCAATCAATAGCGAAAACGGCTGGCGCCGGCTTAACGTCCTGATCACCCGCTCCAGGCACCGAATGGTGGTTTTCTCATCTTTTCATCCTGGCGACATCCAGGGCGGGCCGGACAAAAGTCGCGGTGTGAATGCCTACAAAGATTTTCTGACCTATGCAATGACTGGCACCCTCGACGATGGTGGGACCGTGACAGGCCGTCCACCTGACTCGCCCTTTGAAGTGGCGGTTTGTCGGCAGATCGAGCGGATGGGCCTTGAAGCTGTTCCTCAGGTCGGAGTCGCGGGATTTTTCATCGACATCGGCGTCCGACAGCGTGAAGGCGATCGGTCTTTCATCATCGGAATCGAGTGTGACGGATCTACCTATCACTCAGCCAGAAGCGCCCGCGACCGTGACCGTCTCCGTGAGGAAATCAGTCGCTCGCGTGGCTGGGAAATCCACCGGATTTGGTCCACAGATTGGTTCCTCGATCAGGCCACCGAAGTGAAAAAGCTCGAAGCTGCGATTATCCGTGCTTCAAACGGCAGGACCAGTTAGCCACCGACAATGGGCAATCAGAAAATCGGCTGAGACGCCGATCGCCATTGCCAATCTGGCTCAGGGCTTAAGTCAACAGATGCTCTGTCCGGTGGGTCTGGGGGTAGCGCGATTTGCCTGCAAACGGCCAGAGACAGCGGATGTGGCTGCAGCGCTCAGGCCGTCCATGCACGGAGAGTCCCTGACCGGTAGGTTCAACAGTGCAACGATCAGTTGCCAAGTCCTGTCGATGCTTGGCAG
>JBEBRS010000281.1:0-4058 GCA_040394705.1 Leadbetterella byssophila | reverse complement strand
GCTGGATAAGGGTTGTTATTTGCTGATGCTGTGCCATTGTCACCCTGAGCCTGTCGAAGGGCGAGAGGGTGTCTATGCTTCGACAAGCTCAGCATGACAGAGACGTTGTCCGAAACATACTTGTCAGTAACCATCCTATAGGAAACCTACCCTACCCCATTAGTGCCTTTTTCACTTTCTCCAGATTCTGCCTTGATACCGGCACCTTCTCCCCGTTATCCAGCACCAGAACACCGCCGTCTTCCTTTAAAAGACTACGCACAAACATAAAATTCACCAAATGTGACTGGTGCACGCGAAGGAACCCATGCGGTGCCAGCAACTCTTCAAACTCTTTCAGGGTTTTGGAAACCAGCACCGGTATCTGATCACGGATGTAGAAAGTAGTATAGTTACTGGATGCCTCACAGCGCAAAATTCGGTTGACAGCTACAAAATGGGTTTCCTCGGATGTAGGCAGGGCTATCTTGGGAAAATCGGTCTGTGCTTTCCGGATATATTCCAGCAGGTTACTGATGTTTTGGTTCTGTACTTTCACCATCAGCTTCTCCCGAGCCTTCGCCGTGGCCTCCTGTAGCTGGAAAACATCTATGGGTTTAAGCAGGTAATCGAGCGCCGAAAACTTAATGGCCTGGATACCGTACTGATCATAGGCCGTAACAAAGATGACCTCAAAGTCTATCCCTGAAAATGCCCGCAGCACATCAAAACCCGACCCATCAGGCATCTGGATATCGAGAAACAGCAGATCAGGCTTCACTCTTTTGATCACCTCTATCCCTTCTGCCGCACCAGTGGCAGTGCCGGTAACCTGAATGCAGGCACACCATTTTTCCAGCATGTTTTGCAGATTTTCCACGTTAGGGACTTCATCGTCAATAATAACCGCTTTTATATCCATATTTATTTTTAGCTTTTAGCTATGAGCCTTGTGCTTTTACTCATAGGGCAAATTCTACGCTTTAAACTCACTTATCCAAATCTTTACCTCCGTAAAGCCGGGCACAGAGCTGATGTTCAGTACACTATTTTTATACACCTGGTTCAGGGCCGCGATCCGCTCCGCGCTCAGCTTTAAGCCGAAGGAGCCGTCTTTCCGGGCAACTGAAGTATCAAAGCCGGGGCCGTTGTCGCTTACCGAAAGTATAAGGTTATCCTTTTCAATGGTGACATTCACCCCGATTCGCCCCTGCTCGCGCATGCCAGCCACCCCGTGCTTCACCGCATTCTCAATAAAAGGCTGGAGCAACATGGCCGGAACTTCGGTGGTGGCGACGTTGAAATCACCGGTTACGTTCAGTTCGTAACGAAAACCAAACCGCAGCTGCTCCATCAGCAGGTAATCTTCGGTGATGACCAGATCTTCCTGCAGGCTGATCATCTCCTGTTCGGTGGCATTCAATACCGCCCGTGTGAGGCCCGCAAACCGGGAAAGATAGCGGTTGGCCTCCAACAGGTCATTCTTATTCATCAGGTTCTGCACAGAGCTCAGGGCATTAAACATAAAGTGCGGGTTAAGCTGCGCCCGCAGCGACTTCAGGCGGAGCTGGGCTGCTACTTTCTGCCGCTGTTCGGCCTTTAGCCTTCGCCACGAATACACCCAGTAAGCTGCAAAAAATACGATAAACGCTCCAGCATAAGGCAACAGCTTTCTCCACGCGCCGATTTCTTTCGATACCGGGAGTACATCAAAAGCCAGCACTAGCTTCTGGGCGCTACCCCACTGCGGCACTTTCTACTGTTTCATAATGATCAGCTCATACCGGCCGGACTGGGAAAAATAAGAATTACTCAACCGGAAGGAGCCATACTGATCTACAAAACCCAGTTTCACAGTATCCGTTTTGCTATTCCGCTGGCGAATGAGATAGACTGCATGAGCCAGGGTTTCCGGCTTTTTAAACTGGAGTGTGATGCTTAATACGCTGTCTGCCGGAAATTTAAAGTCAAGCGGCAGACCATTAGGATCAAACCGGGTGGAATAGCCCTTATTCATTGGTGTGGAACGAAGGTCAAAATAATTCCCGGGTGTACTGATGATGATTTGTTCGAGCGCCGGCTTAAAAGTGGTACGCCAGTCGAGAATCAGCCCTTCCCGGATACTGTAATTTTGCCGGTGGGCCACTTCTATCATCAGCCTGCGACCCGGTGCCCGGAAGCTCCCGAGGAAACCAAAAGGGCGTTTGGCGCCGTAAAATTGCTCTAGTCGCTGAACCGGAGACCACGGCACCAACTCCAGGCTGTCGTTCTCCACTATGCGGTACCGGTACTCGCCTGCATTTTCGGGATGGATGCCTAAAGCCATTACTTCTGCTGCCGAGCTGTCAGAAATAGTAAAGGTCTGGTAATATTTAGACTGTGATTGTACGAGGCCGCCGAAGTATTGTTTCAGCTCAGGGTTCAGCTTTATTCCCAGCATCACCGGGCTCTTTGGGGTGAAACTTTGCTTGCTGCCACTCTCCTTGAGCCGGTCAAAGATGCGGTAGACGGCGGTATCGCTGACGGACACATACACCGGCTCGGTCATCTGACGGTGCTTATCGCTAAGCATCATATCAAAGAGGATGTTATTCCCGAAGCGCATGTCCTGAGCCAGGGCTGGTGCTGCGTTGCCCCATGCCATTACTGCCAGTAATACTAACTTCTTTCTGATCATATCCCATGTTGGTAAACCCGCTGCAAACCTGGGGAAAATTGTTGGGGTATGCAACGCAGAATGAGGATTGGACAGGGATAGGTTAGAATTTGGTGATGCCTAATTGTCTACTTCTGACTCTTTCAACGTGGGTCTTCCGTCATTCACCCTTTTCTCGTAGTCTATACGAAATGCGCTCAGATCCGGACTGTACGCCCTATCTCTGGACAATTCGTACCGATAAATGGTCTGGCCCAGTTCATAAAGAAAGGGATGCCCCAGTTCGTTGTATTCGTAAACGCTATCGTTCAGTACGCCGTCTTCATTCACATAAATAGTGGCCGACAACATAAATTCTACTCCGTTATCAAAATCTGCCACATACGATGCGTCTGTCAGGAAACCATACGCCCACCCCACCTTATTGAAGATACGCAGTCCCGGCGGTTGTTGCAGGCGGGTGCTGTCCCGAAAAAAGAATTTGGCATACGAAGGGTAAAAATCTTTTTCATCGTACTTGGGGTAATTGGTTTCTCCCGGCGCCTGGGACAGGTATTGATATAGGAAACGATAATCCTCCTTGTCCAGACGATACCGCTGTTCGGCGGGGAAAGACGGGGGGAACATCAGGCGTTGCAACATCTGGTGCAGATCAAAAAGCGGCAGATTATTCGCCGTGCTGAAATCCATTCCTTTTTCCACCAGTTTTCCACCACTATAATGCGCATGCCCGATCAGGGGCAATTGTGGAAAATCAAACTGCACAGTACTCACCGCTGGCGGTTGTTCGTATTGTAGACTACCATCTTCCCTCAAAAAGCGAAAAGGGTTAGAATGCCGGTTTTGCTCCGCATCATTGGGTTCAAAACGCCGGGTAAAGCGTGCCTGCTGATGGCCGAGTTGCCATAATCTTTTATTCAGATACTCCTGCCCCACAAACTGGTAAAGACGGTTGTAGGGCTCATTTTCACTGATCAGCATGGCCTGGCGGATAAAATGGGCGATGGTCGCCTTATTTCCTGGCGCGGTAGGCTCTTCCATTAGCGGGCGCTGCCCCCGGAAGGCGCTGTCCACCTGTAACCAGGTATCTTTCGTAATTCCTTCGGGAAGGTCGTGGAGCTTCTCCAACGCCACTATAGCCGTGGGAAGCTTGACCGTAGAAGCCGGATTATAGTAATTGCCCGCATCCACATGAAAAGTATGGTGAGAAAAATGCGGAACATTTTTCGCATCCCGGTCGATACGGGTATAGATAATCTGCAAACGATACTTCTCCGGGTTGTCTATCACCTGCCGAAATTGCGGATTCGGGTTCTTAGAAAGCAATTCTACCAGAAGGGAATCGGTTTGCGCTAACGCATTAGTAGTACTCACGGCCAAAAACAAAAGGGTTAAGAAGGATCTCATTGGATAAAGGTAAAAA
>JBEBRS010000280.1:0-4074 GCA_040394705.1 Leadbetterella byssophila | reverse complement strand
TTTCGGTAGCTTCGCGCCCCCGGGCAGTGCGTTTCAGGAAACCTTCCTGGATCAGAAACGGCTCATATACTTCCTCAATGGTTTCCGCTTCTTCGCTTACTGCGGTAGCAATGGTGCTCAGGCCTACTGGCCCCCCTTTGAATTTCTCAATAATGGTACTGAGTATGCGGTTGTCCATTTCATCGAGACCGTGCTGGTCCACATCAAGGGCGGATAGGGCCAGCTGTGCGATTTCCATGGTGATGGTGCCTTTTCCCTTCACCTGGGCGAAATCGCGTGTACGCCTCAGGAGGTTATTGGCTATACGCGGTGTACCCCGGCTGCGGCGGGCAATCTCAAAGGCTCCCTGGGGATCGATAGGGGTGTGCAGTATCCCCGCAGACCGTACCAGTATACGGCTTAGAAGTTCGGCGTCATAATATTCCAGGCGGGAGTTAATTCCGAACCGTGCGCGCAGGGGCGAAGTGAGGAGGCCCGAGCGGGTGGTGGCGCCTATCAGGGTAAACGGATTCAGTCCGATCTGTACACTACGGGCATTCGGACCGCTGTCTAGCATAATGTCGATCTTATAATCTTCCATCGCAGAATACAGGTACTCTTCTACAATGGGGTTCAGGCGGTGGATTTCGTCAATAAACAGCACGTCGTTGGCCTCCAGGGAGGTCAGCAGTCCGGCCAGGTCGCTGGGCTTATCCAGTACAGGCCCCGAGGTGATCTTCAGGTTGGCGCCCAGTTCATTCGCGATAATGTGCGAAAGCGTGGTTTTTCCCAGGCCCGGAGGCCCGTGAAGCAAGACATGGTCAAGGGCCTCCTGGCGCATACGGGCCGCCGCCACAAAAATCTTCAGGTTTTCCAGTATCTTATCCTGCCCCGCGAAGTCATCAAAACTAAGCGGGCGCAGGGCTTTCTCCACTTCCCTGTCTCGGGGAGAAAGCTCCTCACTATTTCCTGAAAGAAAATCTTGTCTCATTTAAAACATATAGGTTCGGTACGGGAAATTCCAGCGTAATCCTACTGTAAAGATATTCTCCTTAGCGTCTTTTTCAAAAGAATCTTTCCGTGTTCTGTAAATTAGGTCAGCGCTAATGTTATGCCACAGGGAATACGAAACCCGGGTTTCGAGGAAAGAAATGCGGTTGGTGAAGCCCTGGCCTTGTTCTACGCCGTAGTCGCGAGGCCGGTTCACAATGTTGATTTTCTTAATATCGCCCCCGTAATTGGTGCTGTCGGTGTCCACGCCTTTTATGGCCACTGACCCCATAATTTTGATTTGCAATTTCGGTGTAGGCTGGTAGCGGATAATGGCGATATTTTCCTTAAAGTTAGCGCCCAAAGGATGAGCCAGCGGCAAATTGTAATTTACAAAACTGGAATAGGTGGAGAAATGGGAATAGGTATACGGACGCACCTGGTTATGTTCTAGCTGTAGGTCGAGTCCTTGTATGCCTAAAGCATCAATATACTTCGCGCCCAGCTGCCAGCCGTATTTCCTTGCCCACCATTTGTCTTTTTTGAACTCTTCCTTGTTAAATTCATCCAGAATATACTGTCCGTACAGGCCGACGCTCTTCCATAGATTCCATTTAAAGTCCGCGCCGACAATGGCATTATCCGAACTCCCGAGGTAGCCTTCTATGAAGCGGTAGAAAATCACGGGGTTCATGTAATTGGGGTCAAAGCCGATCTGGCGGTTGCCGAACATCACGGTTTCAAACAGACCTACATTGAGGTTGCGGGTTATGTTGGCATTCAGGTGATGAAAAGCCATATACTTGGGCCGGTGGGTCTCCTGGCTGAAAGCTGTAGTTTCAATCTGGCGGTTTGTCATTTGCCCGAAAATATTCTGGTACTGGAACCGGCCGAGTTTCAGATCGAGCCTCAGCTGCAGGTATGGGGCGCTGAAATCACTCAGTATCAGGGAACGTACTCCGCTCCCTATGAAATTCTTGTCGTGCCCGAAGGTCAGCTGCAGGCTTTTCACCGGCTTAAAGGTAAAATAGCCCAGGGCCTGGAAATAATTAAGGCGGAGCTGGGTGCTGTCGTCGTCGCGTATCTTGATAAAAGATTCATAAGGAAACGACAGGTACTGATTAAAATAACCTACCCGGTAATTGTCGGGAGAGGTAATGTTGTCGGTCAGCAGAGTATAAAATCCGATCTTCTGATTTATGCGTGCACGAATCTCTACCCCTCGTGTATTGTTGAAAACGGTTCTTTTTTCGTAATCGCCATAGGCGGATCCTGATCCCTGATTCAGGGAGAGAATGGGGGAGGCGTGGATATCGAAATCTTCATTTTTGAAGTGCAGGAAGTCTGATTTTTGACGGAACAGGTATTTCAGGAAAGGGCGTGAAGAGAGGGAGTCGTCTTCGAAAAATTCCCAGTTGTCCTGGCGTATAAAATCAATATTCCGGCGGTCCAGAGGGGAAAGGTCGTAGTATTCTCCGGAATGGAGGCCTTTTAGATAGTGGGCTACGGCTTCGCGGGAGAAAGGTTTGACGGTACTGTGAAACGCGTTGGAAAGACGTCCGGTTTTCACTTCTATCCTGTCCAGGAAATGTTCGGAATCGTGATTGAGCGGGACAAATGAACTCTGGGAAAATCCATAGTTTATTCCGAAAAGTACGAGTGATAGAAGTAGTCGTCTGACCATTAACCGTCGGTGTAATAACTGGTGAAATGCGAAATTAATCATAAAAGGGATGCTCCGCTGTGAATATTTCGATAATTTTGGAACAAAGCCCGAAACAGCCGGGTTTTGAAAATAAGATGAAGACGTTTGATATTCCGGTCAAGTATAAAAGTCCGGTCATTTCCGTAATCAAAGAAACGCGGCGGGCCAAAGATAAGCTCAAGCGAAACTTTAAACCCACGGTTTTGGAGTTCGAGAAGCTAACCCTGCTGATTGCCCGCCATTTCGGCTTTTGTTACGGGGTGGAAAATGCGGTGGAGATTGCCTACCGTACCTTAAATGAGAACCGCGGAAAGCGGGTTTTTCTTTTAAGTGAGATGATTCACAATCCGGACGTGAACGCGGATCTCGTGTCGGAAGGCGTGGAGTTTCTGATGGACACCAAGGGGAAGCGGGTTGTGGATTTTGAGACTTTGCATGCCGATGATATTGTCATTGTGCCGGCGTTTGGTACTACGTTGGAAATACAGGCCGAGTTGTCGGCCCGGGGCATTGATCCTTATGGGTATGATACCACTTGTCCTTTTGTAGAAAAAGTATGGAACCGGGCCAATCAGATTGGCGACCGGGGCTATACGGTGGTGGTCCATGGCAAGCCCAATCATGAAGAAACCCGAGCTACTTTCTCTCACAGTACTTCCAAGGCCAATACGGTGGTGATCAAAGACATGGCGGAAGCCAAAGAGCTGGCCGCCTATATCCGCAAGGAAAAGCCGGCGGCAGAGTTCTATGAGCGTTTCGCTGACCGGTATTCGGAGGGGTTCGACCCGGAGGTTCATCTGGAGAAGCTGGGGGTGGTTAACCAGACCACTATGCTGGCTTCGGAGACCCAGGCCATTGCCAATTATCTAAAGGAAGAGCTGGTGAAATTTTACCACCTGGAAGAGGGCGACATTCCGCGGCATTTTGCCAGCACCAAAGATACCCTGTGTTATGCCACCAATGATAATCAGGATGCCACCTATGCGTTGATGGAGGAAGACGCGGACCTGGCCATTGTAGTAGGGGGGTATAACAGTTCCAACACCACCCACCTGGTAGAGTTGCTTGAACAAAAAGTGGCCACATATTTTATAAAATCGGCTTCCGGGATCATTTCGGACAAGGAAATTAAGCATTTTGATATACACCAGGGCAGGGAGATCACTACGGAAAACTACCTGCCGGCGGTAAGTAAGCCTAAGATTATTCTCACGTGCGGGGCTTCTTGCCCGGACGCGGTGGTGGAGGAGGTTCTCACCCGCCTGTTAGACCTGTTTCAGGAGAAAAAAAACCTGGAAGCAGCACTTCAAAAAAGTCTGATCAATTTTTGATATAAATCGAATATTTTTTTGTGTATTTTCGTTATAATGTTAAACGCTTAAATACTCTATAATTATGTT
>JBEBRS010000279.1:0-4096 GCA_040394705.1 Leadbetterella byssophila | reverse complement strand
TTCTGTTCCCTTCCTCTCTTTCCACTATGTTTGAACAAAAATTAGCAGGATGAAAAACTATCTGAAATACGACGAGTGGAAAATCTGGGAAGACCACTTCCATGCAGAATACAATGAGGTCACCGAAAGTATCATGAGCCTGGGTAACGGCAAATTCGGGATACGGGGAAACTTTGAAGAGAAATTTACGGGAAAAACGTTGCAAGGCAGCTATGTGGCGGGTGTGTGGTTTCCCGACAAAACACGGGTGGGCTGGTGGAAAAACGGGTACCCTGATTATTTTGCCAAGGTAATTAACTCGGTAAACTGGATCGGAATAGATATTGAATTAGACGGAAAAAAAGTAGATCTGGCCAAAACCAGCATACTCGGTTTCTACCGTGAACTGGATGTAAAAAGAGGTGTCTTTTCGAAAGATATTACCTTGGAAACTGAAAACGGCAAACAACTTCAAATCAGTAGCCAGCGTTTTTGCAGCATAAGTAATTACCAGGTAGCCCAGATCAACTACGAAGTAAAGGCTCTGAATTTTTCCGGGAAAATAGCCCTTATTTCCTATCTGGACGGAGACGTTAAAAACAAAGACTCCAACCACGACGAGCGCTTCTGGAACGGGGTGAAGACGTCCGGGAGTGACGACCAGGCCTACCTACAGGTGCAAACCCGGCCAAACCCTTACGGAGTACCCCGGTTTGATGTGGGCGTGGCCATGCGCAACCAGGTCTTTCATCAAAACCGGATACTGCCTTCCCGTTTTTCCGAAAAAGACGAATATGTGGCCTTGAGATACGAAGCCGAACTGGCCCAGGAAGAACACCTGAAGTTACAGAAAACCGTGGTGATTCTTAATTCTACAGACTTCTCGCCTGAAAACCTGCCGGAAGAGACCGAAAAAATCATGCGGTCAATGGATCACGGCATTCTGTTAGCTGCCCACGAAAGCGCCTGGGAAAAAGCCTGGGAAAACGGTGACATCGCGATTGAAGGCGACGTGTCGGCCCAGATCGGCATCCGGTTTAATATCTTTCATCTGTTGCAAACCTATAACGGGACAGACTCCCGCCTGAACATCGGTCCCAAAGGTTTTACCGGCGAAAAATACGGCGGCGTAACGTACTGGGACACCGAAGCCTATTGCATCCCCTTCTACCTCGCCTCCAGCGACTTTTCCGTGGCGCGCAACCTGCTGGTATATCGTTATAATCATCTCCAGAAAGCCATAGAAAACGCACAGAAATTAGGCTTTAAAGACGGTGCGGCGCTCTACCCCATGGTGACCATGAACGGTGAAGAGTGCCACAACGAGTGGGAGATTACTTTCGAAGAAATACACCGGAACGGCGCCATTGCCTATGCCATCTATGATTACATCAATTATACCGGAGACGAGGCCTACCTGAGCGAACACGGACTGGAAGTACTGATCGGCATCTCCCGGTTCTGGTCTCAGCGCGTAAACTGGTCGGAAGACAAGCAGCAATACGTGATGCTGGGGGTAACTGGCCCCAACGAATACGAAAACAATGTCAATAACAACTGGTACACCAGCTATATCGCGGTATGGACATTGAAATACACCCTGGAAGCCTTCGGAAAAGTCCGCAACCTGGCGGAAATTCTGGAGAAAACCGGTTTTCGCAAAGAAGAGGAAACGGCCCGCTGGAGGGACATCATTGAAAAAATGTATTTCCCCTATGATGCTTCCCGCGATGTCTTCCTGCAACAGGACGGTTTCCTGGACAAAGAGCTGCTTACTGTAGCGCAACTCACCGAGCGCCCTATCAACCAGAAGTGGTCATGGGACCGCATCCTGCGTTCATGTTTTATCAAACAGGCCGATGTGTTACAGGGACTTTACTTCTTTGAAGACCATTTCGACGAAGACACCCACCGCCGGAACTTCGATTTTTATGAGCCGATGACGGTACATGAATCTTCTCTTTCTCCCTGTGTGCATTCCATCCTGGCGTGTAAACTGGGCAAAACAGAAAAGGCGTATGAAATGTACCTGCGCACCTCGCGACTCGACCTGGACGACTACAATAACGATACCGAAGACGGCCTCCACATCACCTCTATGGCCGGCACCTGGCTTTCAGTGGTCAAAGGTTTCGCGGGAGTCCGTATCCGGAACACCGAACTGGAGATTAACCCACATTTACCGGCACAGTGGAAATCGCTGACGTTCCGGATGGGTACAAAATCCGGCCTTAAAGAAATTTATATCGATCACGAAGGTCACCGGATAACCGATATTTAAATAAAGCAGGTGGGGAAAGTCACACAGGGACAGACCCCACCTGTAGAAAATCATTCAAACGCCAGCGTCAACTGGGCAGACTCCGATCCCGTATTTAAGTTCGATAGGCCTACACCCAATAAACGCACCGGTCGGCTGGCATCAAAACTCTGCTTGTGCAGTTCCAGCATCACATTCACAAAATTTTCATGATCTGTAATAAAAGTGGCCGAAGATTTACTACGGTTTATAATCGAAAAATCGTGAAACTTGACCTTTAAGGTCACGGTTCGCCCAAAAATCTGTCTTTTTTCACTCCACTTCCAGACTTTGTCTGCCAGGTTAAGCAGCTCTGTTTTTTGCACTTCGAAATCCGCCGTGTCTTTGGCAAAAGTATCTTCCGCACTTATTGATTTCCGGACAGACGCGGCGTTTACCGGTCGGCGGTCTTCACCGTGGGCCACCTCATAATAATACCTGCCGGCCTTGCCAAAGCGGGCGATGAGCCAATCAAGGGGGCGTTGCTTCAGATCGGCACCGTTGTACACGCCCGCTTCCCGCATCTTTTCTGCCGTTACTCTCCCTATCCCATGAAAACGCTCTATGGGCAGCGCATCAATCACCTGTTCCGCTTTTTTCGGGGTAATCACCGTGAGACCGTCGGGTTTCTGAAAGTCAGACGCAATTTTGGCCAGAAATTTATTGAATGACACTCCCGCTGAGGCCGTAAGTTGGGTGGTTTCGAATATCTTCCGTTTGATCTCCCTGGCAATATCCGTGGCAAACTGTCCGTTTTCTGTCACATCCAGATACGCTTCGTCTAAAGACAAAGGCTCAATCAATGGGGTATACTCCCGGAAGATGGCACGGATCTGTTCAGACACCTCTTTGTATACTGCAAAGCGGGGTTTCACCACAATCAGCTCCGGGCATTTCTGCTTGGCCAGCCAGGTAGGCATAGCTGAACGCACCCCGAATTTCCGTGCTTCATAGCTGGCGGTAGTGAGCACGCCCCGGCCCGACAGTCCCCCCACACCAAGAGGTTTGCCCCGCAACTCGGGAAAATCCCGCTGCTCTACTGATGCATAAAACGCATCCATATCGATATGAATGATCTTCCTGTCCATGCCTGCCAAGCTTCGCCACAAAATTACCCAAATTGTTTGTTTTAAAATTTGGATCCCCTAAATTTCACCCTTGCAACCTACAGATTTTGTATGGAAAACGAAATGGATGAACTGGGGCGCCAGTTACGTTGCCCTGCGGGCGAAGACGCACGACAGGTAGGCGATATGATGTATGCATCAAATGCGAATATGATTATCCAAACCATTGATGCCTTACCTATCACAGAAAAGTCAGATGTACTGGAAATTGGTTTCGGAAACGGACGACACCTCCCCTACCTGCTTGCCCGGGCCACGGGAATCACTTACCGTGGGGTAGACATCTCCGCGGCCATGATGGCCGAAGCCACTGCCCATAATCCCGTAGAAAATGTACAGTTTTTTCTCATCGACGGCAGCGGTAAGCTCAACTTCCCCGATGCCACCTTTGATGCCTGTTTCACTGTGAATACACTGTACTTCTGGCCGGACGTACCCCTCCAACTGGCGGAAATCAGACGCATACTTCGTCCGTCGGGCCGGTTTTCCATGGGTTTCATTGAATCAGAATTTGGCAGCCAACTGCCCTTTGCCCAAACCGGGTTTACCTTTTACGGCAAAGAAGAGCTAAGCACCCACCTCCGCCGTGCCGGTTTTAGCGCAATCCAGTACCGGGATTTCACCGAGCAGGTCAAAAGCAAAGACGGCCGGGAGATTATAAGGCCGTTTACCGTTTTGACGGCTTCATGAG
>JBEBRS010000278.1:0-4120 GCA_040394705.1 Leadbetterella byssophila | reverse complement strand
TTTTAAAGGGGTGTCGCCCAAATATTAAATTTTCCTTAAAATTTATTTAACGGTACCATTTTCAGAAGGATATTGCTTTTTATTTTCAAAAACAGGGCGCTGACAACATTAAAAATGACGTATCGTTATATATTTGCTAACCAATCGGATCGGAATGAGGTCACTGCTAACGTTATTACTTTTGTTTTTTTGTTTAGGCCCCGGAACCATGGCTCAGTTAAAGAGCTATAAGCGGGGGTTATCCAGCTTTGAGAACGGACATTACAATGTGGCCATACAGGAGTTCCTGAAGGTAAAAGAGATTGATCCCGGGTACGAGGGCGAGCTGAGCCGCAAACTGGGCGATGCCTACCGCCTGAGCAACCAATGGGCGGAAAGTATTCCTTATTATGAAAAAGCGCTGGAAAGTGGCGTGAAAGATCCGCACCTCCTGTTTTACCTGGGCTATGCCCTCAAATCAAAAGGGGAGTACACCCGGGCAAAAGAATATTTCACCCGTTTTAACGCCTCTTCACCCTCCGATAAGGTGCTGGCTGAAAGAGGAATCCGGGAGTTGAATTCCCTTCTGCTGACCGAATCTATTTTTCAGAAAGACTCAGAGAAAGCGTTCCGGAACCTGGAAGCGGTCAATACTCCCGGAACCGAATTTACGGGGGTGGTGTATAACGGACACCTCATTTTTGCCGCTTCCCGCAAAGAAAAGATATACGCCAATAACCTCCCTTACCTGGGGTTGTACAAAGCCAAAGTGAATGAAGACCTGAGCGCGGTGGGGAAACCCGAGGTTTTCAGCGCGTCTATATTCGCCGACGACCGCAATGAAGGGTCGCCCGCCTTCACTCCCGACGGCAAAATCATGGTATTTGCCCGGGGAAATTCGGGGAAACGAAAAGACCACTCGCCGGACGTAGACTTGTACATGAGCCGGTATGTGCAGGGAGAAGGCTGGACCGCACCGACCCTGGTGCCGGCCTCCGACTCCCTGTCATTTGACGGGTCACCCGCTTTTTCGGGCGATGGAAAAACACTTTATTTCAGCTCTAACCGCGCCGGAGGAAACGGGGGCCTCGATATCTACCGGGTCAATATGGACGCGTCCGGCCGGTTTGGAAACCCGGTGAACATGGGCAAGGCCATCAATACCGCGGGCGATGAGATCTTTCCGTTCGTGTCGGCCGACGGTAAACTGTATTTCGCTTCTGACGGGCATCCCGGCCTTGGCAAGCTCGACCTTTTCGTGGCCGTGCGTACAGGAGGGAAAATCACCGTAGAAAACATGGGGCTTCCCTACAACAGTTCTATGGACGATTTCGGTTATATGGAAGACGAATACGGCAATGAGTTTTTTACCTCTAACCGCTCGGGCGGCAAGGGCGACGACGATATTTATTACTACCTGGCGCCGGAATCACCGGTAGAAGTGGCCGAAACCCCTGTGCCTGATCCGGAGAAAGACCGGAAGATCGTGAATTATTACCTTACCGGTGAAATACTTTCCGAAGGGAAGTTGCTTGACTCGGCCATCGTGAATATTTACAAGATAGACGGAGGAATGGAAACCCTCTTCGCAGAAAACCTGGTGAGCAGAGACGGAAAGTTCGGGCCGGTGAAGATGGAGGAGGACGAAGACTACGTACTGCTGGCCGAGAAGCGAGATTACCTTACCAAAAGGGAAGGGTTTACGATGTATGGCCGCTCTATTCCGGCCGTATTGCTGACTCAACCGGTAACCGATACCACGTTCCACGTACGTATCCCCCTGGATCAGATATTTGTAGGCAAAACCTTCCGGCTTGAAAATATCTATTATGACCTGGATAAGGCCGATATCCGCCCGGATGCTGCCATAGAGTTGGATAAGCTCGTGCAGATTCTGAAAGACAATCCCGGTATCCGGATCGAGCTGGGCTCTCATACTGACTCCCGCGCATCCGATATCTATAACCTTCGCCTGTCTCAGCGGCGGGCCGACGCGGCCATCAACTACCTGGTGAACAAGGGAATCTCTGCCGAACGCCTCGAAGCCCGTGGTTACGGAGAATCAGAGCTGATCATAGAGAATGCCAGAACCGAAGCCGAGCACCAGGAAAACCGCCGTACGGAATTTAAAGTGACGGGCATGACGTTGGAGTAACAACCGGATCAGGGAGATCCGGTTGTCGGGAAAATTAATCCGGCAGGTTGTAGTATGCTTTCACCGCCAGGTAATCATTGAAGTCAAGCGCGGCCTGACGACCGTTTTTGAGATCGTTGGCAGGAATGATCACAATACGCGTAGATTCAAAAGTATGATTACCGGTGCCTGTTAAACGGTTGATATACACCGCGGGGCTGCCGCCGTTTGCCCGGGTATAGGTTCGGTACGAAAAATTATTCGTAATATTTCCCGGCAATGAATACCAGAAAGCACCCGCTCTAACGTAGGTATGAAAAGCAGCCGAATTCATCAAGGTGAGCGAAATGCTTGTCGGCAAGTTGTAAGTTAGTTCCGCACCGGAATGAACGCGTGATCCGTAGGTGACCTGGATCACATTCGCATTTCCGGTGTCTCCTTTAGGACCTGCCGGTCCTGCTACTCCGGCCGGCCCTGTGGCGCCAGCAGGCCCCTGAGGCCCCGTGGCTCCCGTCTCGCCGGTATCTCCTTTTGGCCCTGCGGGCCCTTCTGTACCTTCGCAGGAAACGAACAGTGCACCTGCAATAATCAGTGAAAAAAACAATTTGGTTTTCATTGCTATGAAAGTTTAGTGATTGAAATATGTGTATAAAAATTTAGCTTTCAGCTCATGGCTATTTCACGGTGCTAAATTGAACACCACAAAGTTCAGGAAGGAATCTATACGGGGAAATACCCAAAAGGGGGGATATTGAAAAGGCTGCCTCCGGAGAAATTCAGGAGACAGCCCTAAGGTGTTATGAATCAGGAGCCCAGCTCGTCAGATAAAAAGGGCTGGTTGTAATAGCGTTTGCCCTGATTTCGATACAGGGCGTTAGCCAGTGCGCCAAAAACCGGCGGGAAGGGCGGTTCACCCAGTCCGGTAGGATCAATGTCATTTTGCACAAAATACACATCTACTTTCTGCGGCGCTTCGTTGTGGCGGATCATCCGATACGTGTTAAAATTACTTTGTTCAGCGGCTCCTTCCTTGTGCGTAAGAGCGCCATATAAGGCATTGCCTATGCCGTCTACCACGGCACCTTCTACCATGTTGGTGGCCGCAACGGGATTTACCACGATTCCGCAATCGATTGCGCTGGTCACCTGTTCCACATAAGGTTCGCCGTTACGGGTAACCATATCTACCACGTGGGCGGCATACGAATTGTGACAGAAATAGGCCGCTACCCCCCGATGGTATTTTTCCTTCTTGTCGGGATTGGTCCAGTCTGACTTTTCTTTGACCAGTTTCAAGACGCCGGCATAACGGTCGGCATCGTAATCGTTGTTTTTGCCTACCGGATTTTCCTTCGCCCGTTGTAACAATTCCAGTCGCAAGTCAATGGGGTCTTTGCCCATGGCCTCGGCAACCTCATCCAGGAACGACTGCTCTGCGGCAGCGTTAAAATTGGAACGCGGCGCCCGGAAAGCCCCGATGGTAATGTTAGAGGGAATTTCCCAGCCCTCAGCCAGGTAATGATCTACTGCACCTGCCGGAAACCGATTGGCATGAATGGGATGTTCGGGAATTCCACCTCCCCTGACATGAAAGGCAACCAGTTTCTTATTGCTGTCAAGAGCTGCCCGGTAGGTGGCCGTGTACATGGGGCGATAAATGCCGTAGGTCATGTCGTCTTCCCGGGTGTACATGAGTTTCACCGGCGCC
The DNA here is from genome assembly GCA_040394705.1 of Leadbetterella byssophila. GTDB lineage: Bacteria > Bacteroidota > Bacteroidia > Cytophagales > Spirosomataceae > Leadbetterella > Leadbetterella byssophila_B. Next base: position 299 of record JBEBRS010000278.1, on the reverse strand, counting down.
TTCACTTTCCGGGAGATCAACGCTGCCTCTGTCATATAATGACCATAGGCCCGCCGTCCGAAGCCTCCGCCCATGCGACTCATCTGAATTTCAATCTTTTCAGGGGGCAGGCCCAATATTTTGGAGAGGGTGGGTTCTACCCAGCCCGGCGCCTGGGTGGGGCCTACCAACAGGGCAGAATCTGCTTTGACATCGGCAAAGAAGTTCATGGGTTCCATGCAATTGTGCGCCAGAAAGGGGGCCGTATAGGTACGCTCAATCACCTGAGCCGCATTTTTAAAGGCTGTTTCCGGATCCCC
>JBEBRS010000277.1:0-4132 GCA_040394705.1 Leadbetterella byssophila | reverse complement strand
GGGGCGGAATGGATCTACGGGAATTCTTTTTTAAGCGGACAGATGGGCATGGAACATTTTAAGAAAGGGTTCTGGTTTTCTGTGCCGTTTCTGGCTTTCCTGACCACCCACGAGTTTGGCCATTATTTTATGGCGCGGATCAGGAAGGTGAAAGTGACGCTCCCTTACTATATTCCCGGTTGGTTGGGCATATTCCTTTCCATTGGTACTTTTGGCGCTTTTATCCGGATCAAAGACCATATCCGGTCAAAAAAGGATTATTTTGATATTGGAATTGCCGGTCCGCTAGCCGGTTTTGTGGTGTCGGTAGTGACGCTCGTCCTCGGGTTTATGTACATGCCTGACGATTCCTTCGTGTACCACATCCATCCCGAATACCGGGAATATCAGGGAAATTACCGGGAGCTGCTGGATAGTCCGATGTACGATATGGAAGCCATTGTGTTGGGGAAGAGCCTGCTCTTTCGTTTCCTGGAAGGCACTTTCGCCGACCCCGCCTTGTTGCCGCATGCGTACGAGCTTTCCCACTATCCCCTGATCCTGGCCGGGTTCCTCGGCTTGCTTTTCACCGCCATTAATTTGCTGCCTATCGGTCAACTTGACGGGGGGCATATTCTTTACGCGCTGATCGGAAGAAAGGCTTTTCATGTGGTGTCGCCGGTGGCGCTGGTACTCCTGGTGGCGTATTCCGGTCTGGGGATATTCACGCCTTCTGAGTTCCAGACGGTGCAGGCCGACGGGCAGTGGAGGCTGCTCCTGCAATTTTTATTCTATGTTTATTTTGTTTATTTGTGTTTTTCAAGGATATTTACTGACCGTACCCGGAATTGGGTGCTGGCTCTTAGTGTAATTTTCGGACAATTGCTCCTGACCCGGTTTTTCCCCGGTGTGGCGGGTTATCCGGGTTTCCTGGCGTTTGGTTTCCTGCTGGGTAGGGTGTTGGGCGTGTATCATCCACCTACTCCGGATTCGGAACCCCTGGGAGTCGGGCGTAGGCTGCTGGGGTGGCTGGCTATGCTGATTTTTGTACTTTGCTTTATGCCCTACCCCATTTCGTAAATGAAGTTTATTCTCAGGTTTCTGTTTCGTGCTGCGGGCTGGAAGTTAGCAGGCAACATTGATCCCGGGCTGCGCAAGGCCATTTTTGCAGTAGCTCCGCACTGGAGCAACACCGACTTTTTTATCGGGTTGGGGGTGAGGGCGGTCCTTAACCGGAAGATCGCTTACCTCGGCAAAGCAGAGTTGTTTCGCCCGCCTTTCGGGTTTATTTTCAGGGCTCTGGGCGGCATTCCGGTCTATCGATCTGAAAAAAATAACCTCGTGGAAAGCAGTGTGGAGGCCATCAAGGGGGAGGCTGACGCGCTGATTGCTCTGGCGCCGGAGGGTACCCGCAAGAATGTGCAGCGGCTGAAATCAGGGTTTTATTTCATTGCTTCGGGCGCAGAGATACCCATAGTGATGGTGGCTTTTGATAAGGAAAGAAAGGAAGTGAGAATAGCCGAGCCGTTTTATCCTTCAGGCGATTTTGAGAAAGATATGCAGACCCGTTTTGTGCCTTTTTTTGAAACGGTTGGCGGCCCTTTAAAAGATTGGGTACAGAATTATAAGAATGGAACATTTAATCATTAGACAATATACTTAAAATGTAAACCGATGAAAAAACAGACACAGGTAATCAAAATCCAAGCGGAAAAATCCCAGAACCGGGAGAATTCCAGTCCTTTATACCTCACCAGTAGTTTTTGTTACGAAGATGCCGCCCAGGGGAAAGACCTTTTTTCGGGTGCCATTGAAGGCAATATTTATTCGCGTTTTTCCAACCCTACCGTACAGGAGTTTGTAGATAAAGTATGTGTGCTGGAAGAACTGGAAGACGGGGTGGCCACTGCTACGGGCATGGCCGCAGTGTTCGCCTGCTTCGGCGCGCATTTGTCGGCCGGAGACCACTTGCTTTCCTCGAAGGCTCTTTTTGGCTCTTCCCACCAGGTGATCACCCAAATTCTGGTCAAATGGGGGATCGAATATACGTATGTAGACGCTTCAGCTCCGAAAGAAACCTGGGAAGCGGCCGTTCGTCCCAACACCAAAATGGTTTACCTCGAAACGCCCTCAAATCCCGGTCTGGAGATTGTAGACCTGCAAATGATAGGAGAGCTGGCCAAAAAATACGACCTGATCTACTGTATTGATAACTGCTTTGCTACACCGGTATTGCAGGTGCCCAGTCGTTTCGGTGCTAACCTGGTACTTCATTCGGCCACCAAATTTATGGACGGACAGGGCCGCGTGCTGGGCGGGGTGATTGTAGGCACCAAAGCCCTGATGGAAAAGGTGAGGTTCTTTACCCGCCAGACGGGACCGGCGCTTTCGCCTTTCAATGCCTGGGTGCTTTCCAGGAGTCTGGAAACCCTTAGTCTGCGCATGGAAAGGCATTGCAGTAACGCGCTGAAGCTGGCGACGGCCCTGGAGAAAACAGAGGGGGTAAAGCAGGTGAATTATCCTTTCCTGGAGTCTTTTGCTCAGAAAGAACTGGCTCAAAGACAGATGACCTCGGGCGGGGCGTTGATCACCTTCGAACTGGAGGGTGGTTTTGAGCGGGTAGTGCGGTTTAGCAAACTGTTAAAGGTGCCTTCCCTGACCTCCAACCTGGGCGACAGCCACACCACCATTACCAATCCGTTTACCACTACCCATTCCAAGGTGCCGGCAGAAGACAAATATGCGCTGGGCATTTACGAAGGCAGTATGCGGGTATCGGTAGGGTTAGAAGATGTAGACGATCTGATCGAAGATTTTACCCAGGCTATTTTGGGGTCGAAGTGAAACCGATGCGCCTGCAAAGATTAAGTTTTGCAGGCGCATTTACCATTTACGAGGATTTTGTCTGCAATGACGTAATCGCACAACTCTTATTTTGTTATTGATTACCCTGTAAGATATTCTGTAATTGTATTTTTCAAAAGCCCTCCAGGTACCATCGTTGTCCTGTTTAAATTTGTCTAAAGGATGTTTTGTGGGATTTTTGGTAAGCTCTAAGGTCAAATCTACTAAAGCAGTGGTGACTTTATGGGCATTTGAAACAGAGTCTTCGGCGATGTAATCGTATATTTTACGAAGTTTTTTAATGGAAGATTTGCTCCAGATTACCTCCATCGTGTAATTTCATTTTTCAGATTGACGGCCGTGGTGAAATTGCCATTTTCAATTTCAAGATCTCCGGCTTTCAGTTCTTTATTGTACTCCTCAATAGTTTGAGCCGATTCTTCAATATCAAAGCGAATACCCATCAATTTAAGAGTATTTAAAAGCCATTCTCTTTTGCCGGCTTCTTTTATTTGATCGATATTAATTACCAGTTCCATAATTCAAAAGATATTTATTCAAAAATAACGGATTTAATCGATAAATTAATAACGTTTAAAATCTAAAATCTACGTGATTATACATCATTTTACCCCTATTCCCCGTAAAACAACTCATTCAAATAATCCAAATAAGGTTTCAGTACCTGCATGTGGTGGAGTAGGTCGGCTTTGAAACCGGGTGATTTTACTTCTTCGTTGCTGAATTTTTTCCAGAAGAACATTTCTTTGTAACGAAGCAGTTCAATGTCGGGATGGTCTTCCGTATACCCTTTGGGAGCTCTTTTCAGCTTTTCGCCATAGATCAGGGGGAAATGCTTGCGGAAGTCTTTTGCTTCAATAATTTCCTTCAGGGCATCGGGGGAATAATCAATTTCCTGGCGAAACTGGGCGAGTTGTGCGGTAGTAGGTTGCCAGAGTCCACCGCCGATAAACGTTTCATCGTTCTGTACATGAAAATAGTAATCGATTTTCCCCGAATTGCGTCCGCCCTCTCCGAAAGCCGCCGCCAGGTAGTTTCTGTACGGACGCTTATCTTTCGAAAACCGGATGTCGCGGTTGATCCGGAAAATACAATCTTTGATACGGGTGTCGTAAAAGGTGGGTTCAAAGGCCTTCATTTCTTCCAGCACTTCTTCGCAGAATTCCACAAAATTTGCCTTCGCGGTATCGTACAAGGCCCGGTTTTCGATGAACCATTCCCGGTGGTTATTCTCGGCCAGATTCCTTAAAAAAGCAAAAGTTGATTCGGCTATCATCTGTTTTTCCTA
>JBEBRS010000276.1:0-4165 GCA_040394705.1 Leadbetterella byssophila | reverse complement strand
TGACTACGAACGACGGTTGTCCGGAAGATTACAAAGACGGTGTACAGATGCTGAAAGGCTTTAAATCAGCCAGCGGTTGTGCCATCACCAAAGATGAGCTGGATATCCTGAGCTATGCGGCACAAAGCATCGAATTCCACCCTGGAACCAGCCGCATCAAAGCCGCATCTAACGCTCAGCTTCAGAAGATCTGTGACGTGATCAAAAGATGTAAAGATGCGAAATTGACCATCCGTACCTATAACGACGGTGCCGCGGATGCCAGCAACCTGAAACTTGCTACTTCCAGATCAGCTGCGGTATACAACTACCTGTTGAGCAAAAAATGTATTGATAAATCAAGACTTGCTTACGAAGGTGCTGCGGATGAAGATCCGAACAACGCGTATGTAAACGCGGCCGGTATTCGCTCAGGTTCAAGAACCGAGTTTATCCTGAAATAACAAAATATTCTCAGATAATGAAAAAGGGGAGCACAAGTTGCTCCCTTTTTTGTTTGGAATTTTCCTTGCTATTCTTATTTTTGTGGAGAAGTGATAGGAAGAGAACACCTCATGCGTGCCCTTTAGGTGCCACGGTGCTTAAGGGGAATAGTATAAGGGATGGGTTCCAAGTGGTGAGAGGAAGCTAATGAAAACTAATGATTTATAAATACCTCGCTTTCGGATTATCCGTAAGCTCTGAAATTGAATTGCCGGCTTTGATGCCGGACAAGAATCCGCCGGGGGAAGCTAAGGTAAAAATCCGTGTGGGTGATGTACCCGTGAGTACTTTGCAACCGTGCAGGGAAGCCAAGCCCTTTACCTCGTTTAATGGTCGGGAGTTTATTTACTCCATTTCCGGTACCGCTCGGTATTACGTAAAAGACGGTACAGAAATCATTATTCAACCGGAAAGTGAGGATTGGAGCAGTATTTTACTGTATTTTTATTCCAATTGTCTGGCCGCGGTACTTTTTCAACGAAACCTTATCCCTTTTCATGTTTCAGGGGTATTTGTAGCTCCCGGAAAAGTGTTGCTTTTTGCCGCCCCTTCCCGGACCGGGAAGTCTACCACGGCCGTCATGCTGGCTGAGAAGGGATATTCCACTTTTACGGATGATACTGCTATACTTAGTGTAGAAAACGGGAAATGTTATGCCTATGCCTCTTACCCTATGGCACGCTTGTGGCAGAATTCCCTGACCAAACAAAGTTTATACCGGGAAGAAGATAAGCGGGCGATCCGGGACAATGTAATGTTGCAGAAGTACGGTTTTCATTTTCATGAGTCGTTTGTTTCAGGCCCTGTTGAAGTGAGCGGAATTGTCTTCCTCGAAGAAGCTGGTGCCGATATAGTAGTGGAAACTATTAAGGCTTCACAGGGGATACAGCTTTTGGGTAGCAACATCTACCGTAACCACTGGATAAAAGGGATGGGAAAAGGGGTATTGCAGTTTAAGACGCTGACGGCCGTTGTGAATTGCCTGAACATGTGGAAAGCGGTCAGACCAAAAGGTAAGCCTACCTTTGAAGCCTTTGCCGATGCTATAGAAGCTAAGATTATCCGGGAAACCCCATTGTAAACCGACGGGTATGGAGAGCGCAACAAATAGGAACATCGTCTGGCTGGCTTCTTATCCAAAATCGGGCAATACCTGGTTTCGTGCGTTTTTGTCAGCTTTGCTTAAAGATGCTCCCGTTGACATCAACGAGATGGCTACCGACGGCATCTTTTCTGGGAAAGGGACGATAGAGACGGTACTCGATATGAGTGCCGATTACCTGAGTGTACGAGAAGTGGAGATCTTTCAGCGGAAGGCGTATACCCATCTTTCAACAAAAAGCAGTAGGCCCCTTTATATAAAAATACATGATGCGTTTACACTATCACCCACCGATGGACTCCCCCTCATTCCGGAAGCACCGGTGAAACAGGCCATTTACCTGGTGAGAAACCCGCTGGATGTGACCCTGTCTCTGGCGAACCATACGGGTATGTCGGTAGAAAAAATAATCAAGAAATTTATCATTAATCCGGAAGGGGCTTTTGTTTCCAGGAGAAATTCGTCGAATAATCAACTCCATCAGCCTTTGGGCACCTGGAGCATGCACGCAGAAAGCTGGTTGACCCGTCCGGGTTTTCCCGTGCATTTTGTACGGTATGAAGATATGAAAATCCGGCCGCTTGAGACCTTTAAGAAGGCGGTTACTGCCCTGGGCATAGCGGCAAATGAAGAGCGGATAGCAAGGGCCATAGAGGAATGTAAATTTGAGAATCTGCAAAGGAAAGAGGAGGAGGTTGGCTTTCGGGAAAAGCAGGTAGTGAGTTCCCGCTTTTTCTTCAAAGGAGAAGTGGGCCGGTGGAAAGAGGAGCTCAGTTCCGGACAGGTGGAGCAGATCCGGCAAGGGAATGAACCCATGATGCGGCATTTTGGCTATTGGTAGGGGTCGATTACCAACTATGTCGTCACACAGTAAGATAAACATAAACAGCCATGATATGACATACAAATTAAATTCTGAAAGAGTACTGTTCACCCAGTTAGGCGAAGAGGGTGTAATCTATGACATAGAAAATAATGCGTACATTTCTTTAAATGAGACCTTCTTTAAGATTATCCAATATGTGGAAGAGGGGCAATCGGTTAGCAGCATTGTTCACTCCCTGTGCCATGAGTATACGGTTTCCGAACAGGAATGTACCCGTGAAGTGGAAAGGGTGATCGGGCAAATGCTGGAGCAGAATTTCCTGGTGGAAACCCCATGAAAGGGGGAGCAGTTTTATGGTTTACCGGTCTTAGTGGTGCCGGTAAGACTACGATAGCCCGGGAATTACGGAGTTTTTGTAGTGGGAAATCCGTATTACCTGTGCTATTGGACGGTGATGAAATCCGGGCGATTAGTGGACCAACGGGGTTTGGTGAGGCCGATCGGAAGGCCCATAACCTCCGGGTAGGAAAGCTGGCCGCTTTGCTGGAAGCTCAGGGACACCTGGTGATTGCAGCCCTCATTTCGCCCTATGAAAAAGCACGACAGGAAGTAAGGAGTCTTTGTCGGAATTTCATCGAAATTTATGTGGATACACCCTTGGAGACCTGTGTGGAACGAGACCCAAAAGGACTTTACGAAAGGGCACTCCGGAATGAGATCAGGGAGTTTACGGGCATATCCGCTCCTTATGAAGCCCCGGTGGATCCCGATATACGCATTAATACCCTGGAAGTGTCGCCCCAAGTAGCAGCAGAATGGATATGGAAGTATTGCCAAAAAATGTGGGACGGAAAATAAAGCGTTTCCTGGCTTTAAGTCGCCGTCGGAAAATCTTGCTCTTTTGCGTTTTCGTATTGTCATTCTATACGTTTGTGTTAATGCGTTTCTTCAGGAAACGGGCGCATTTTAACAAAGGTCAGATGGCCTCACTGCACGTAAATGAGGAGCTTATCCAGGATATTCGCTGGGCAATTTTTACTGTCAGTAAGAAGGGGGGATGGGAGAACGTGTGCCGGCACCAGGCCTATCAGGCCATGTTACTATGCCGGTACTATCGGCTACCTTATGAAATTTTTGTCGGTTTTAGAAAGAACTCGGATAGCGGGACAATGGAGGGGCACGCCTGGACACGGGTAAACGACCATTTTGTGACGGGTTTTTGTGATCCGGAGGAGTATACGGTACAAAGTGTATTTTCTAATGGGGGTTTCCGGGAAGCTTAGTGTTCATGTGTACAGGGCACTACGTTGAATACCGAAAAACATAGGCCATTTCCCAACTAATTTTTATATTTGTGAAAACCAAGAACCTATGACCACTAAGAAAGAACAGAAGCAGCCTGAAAAAGTTGCTCAGAAAAAACCTATTTCTCCTAAAAAGACCTGGATTAAACCCGAATGCTCGCCAGTAGAGATTCAATACGGTATGGGCTTTAAACGTAGCGTGACTATGGATGCTTCCTGAGGATTACCGGTTTTGTTAAGCAAAGGACTATAGGGTCATCGTATTTTTTCAGTTGAACAGACTTGTAGAGCCGGTGTATGGTGGTCTGCTAAGTTTCTCGTTCCTGAAGGAGTAGGAAATAGCTAAAAGCCAATCCTTTGAAAAAGTGAGCGGCAGACATTACGTCAGTTTTATGGCCTTTGAGCAGGAGGTTCCATTCTTTTTCCAACTTGGGCAGGTTCATCCAGGCC
>JBEBRS010000275.1:0-4166 GCA_040394705.1 Leadbetterella byssophila | reverse complement strand
GTATCGAAAACGGTTCTGCAACATGGCCGTACCCTACCCCGGTGGCTGAATACTCCGGAAGGGTACATCATGGCAGGTGGCCTGTTGATCGCTTCCCTCATTCTTATCCTGGGGTTGCGTTCGTTTGAAGAGGAAAGTCAGACTTCTCTTGCGGAATCTGCCCCTACTGAGCAAGTCCCTCTTTCCGGGATGACCACGGAGTCTCCGTCCGAAAGTTTTCCTGTGGAACCTTCTCGCTCCCCGGTAGAAGCGTCAAAACCTGCTGAAAACACCCGGGAATCTTCTCCTCAAAAAAAGGCGGAGGTTGTCAAAGAGGAGAAAACGAGGGCGGAGAAAGTCCAGGAGCCTCCTCCTTCCCCGAAGGTTCAAGAGGAGAAACAACCTGAAACGGAAGAAAAAAAGGAGGGCCATACGTATATCCCTGCCGAAATAGAGGTAAAGGAAAAGGCCCTTGAAAAGACTGTTTTCCTTGAAAATATGAATGTGGCTCTGGTGCTGGACGAAACGGTTTCTTCGGATGACCCGGCCACCAAAGGCCGGGTAATTTCTTTTAAAGTCTTCCAGGATGTTTTTGCCGGAGGGGTAAAAGTAGTCAGCGCCGGCTCCACGGGTAGCGGACGCATACTGAAAGCCCGCTCTTCAGGTTCGGGAAAATCATTTTTGGAAATCCGCCCGGAGACGGTGAGGGCCGTCAACGGCGAAACCCTGAAGTTGAAAAGCCCACCCCTGGGGAGGTCGGGAAGTACTACTGAGCCTGTAATTTTTTCAAAAGGGACGCGAATCAGCCCGGATCCCCGCATTGTAAACAAATCAATAAAACTCCAGATATGAAATCTCATTTTAAACCCCTGGGCTTGTTGCTGGCCCTGCAGACGTTCGTTTACGGAGTATCCGGACAGGAAGCGCTTAGCATTCACTCCAATACCGAAGGAATCCGTGTGGGCATAGATCTCGGCTTCAAGCACTGGGCTTCGTCTTATTTCGTTCAGCTGGACGAACTGGATCCGAACGGCCTGGGCATCGGCCTTTCTGCCGGCTATGGGATCAACCAGAATTGGGAGATTAACGGCAATTTTGAGTACCACGATTTCGCTCTGAAAAACGAATGGGACCGTTACGGGCTTTCGGCCGCCGCGGTGGGAATCCGCTATACCATGGGCGGTACGCTGCAGACTTTCCGACCGTTTGCCCAGGTGGCTTACAAATACCACTTCATGACCATCGACCCTGTGTATCTTGACGGTTATCCTTACCGTTACCGCTTAAAGGGCGGTTTACCTGACCTCAGCGCGGGCGTATCTTATTTTCTTAAACCGAATATGGCCCTCCAATTTTCGGGGGGTGCCGCCTTCGGCAAATTCAGTTCTTTCCTGCTGGATGATTACGGTGCTACGGACCGCCCCGATGTAAAGACTTTTCGGCTGGGTTTGGGATTTAGTTATTTTATCCGGTAACTGAATTTACCAATAAAAAGGGGGCAATTGCCCCCTTTTTTATCGCTCTTTCACTACCCTCAGTGTTTTTACTTCATTGCCCGAACTCACTCTCAGGATGTACAGGCCGGCTTGTAATTTCGCGGTGGCCAGGTGCAGCACTTTCTCCTTGCCCTGGTAGCGCTCCTGCTTCTGCACATTGCCCATGAGGTCTACCAACTGTACTTCTCCACCGGCCGTTTCGCCTGCAATTTCCACGTCCAGGTGGCTGGTGAAGGTATTCGGCCATACCCGAACGCTCAGTCTTCCACCCTGCTGTTCTATAGATTCCGGCTCTTGCGGCCTGTGCTCTACCACCTGACGCGCCAGCAATGCCTGGTTCTCGTTCTCCTGGCACAGCAGGCCTCCGCCGGCCCAGTGCGTATTCCGTCCACCGCGGATAGTACCCGCCGCAAAAAAACCTTCGAGATTTTTCTCCCCTCCTCCGCGCGTAGTCAGGTTGCCCCGGCTGTGTACATATCCCCGTACGTCTGATCCACCGCCTATGGTCACATGACCTCCCGCGTACAGACGGGCGCTTTCCCGGTCGGCGTTAAAGATCACCTCCCGGCCCAGCTTCACCCGGTCTCTGACCCGAACTATAGTGGCCGACGAGAAGCTTACCTCTACCCCTTTCTTCAGCTTTATACTCCTCAGCCCTACATCGCCTCCGCTGAAGATCACCTTGGCGCCTTTCTTCGCTACGAGTTTTCCGTAGTTTCCGGAAGAGAACGTACGGCTCTCCCCTTTCTTTATTTTCTCCGTTTTTTTCTCTTTGCGGTCATTGGCCCGGAAACCATCGGCCACGGGCGCCTGCCCCCTGAGATATACCGAAGATTTGCTATCTTCATCAAACCGGGTCTGTTCCGATCGCACAAATGTACCCTCCTTGTCTACTGCGGTGTTTCTCAGTTTTACCAGGCCTTTCGCGCCGCTGCTTCCTATTCCACCCGCGCTCACCTCGTTGTTCCTCAACACGATTTTGTCTTCTGCCAGCACGCCGTAAGAGCATGGGCAGACCCCTTCGGGGTCACGGATGAGTACTTCTGCGCGCGCCGTACTCACGTTACCACTGGCGTCGCTCACCGTGAGCGTCACCTGACGCCGGCCCAGGTCTTCGCAGGTAAAGGTTTCCTGTGAAACGGTCAGGGATGCCACGCCGCAGTTGTCTGTGCTGCCGTCGTCAATGTCTCCTGCGCTGATCTGTGCCCTGCCAGTGCCATCCAGTTCCACAATGGCGTCCTGAGTCAGCGCCAGCGGCGCGGTATCGTCTACTACCGTTACTTTTATCGTTACGCTTGTCTCGTTCCCTGCGCCATCGGTCACCCGGTATTCCACCGTGTGTTCGCCCAGGTGATCACAGGTAAAGTCGGTGTACTGAAGCTGGCGATCTGCCACGGCGCAGTTGTCTGTACTGCCGCCGTCTACCTGCTCTATCGTCAGTATGGCCTTTCCGGTGGCGTCAAGCGACAGCCTCACGTCTCGGGCTATAATCACCGGCGCGGTGGTATCCGCTACCGTTACTTTTATGGTCTTCTCACTGTGGTTTCCGCTTTTGTCAATCGCCCTTACGATCACCTCGTGTTCACCCAGGTCCGCGCAGCCAAATTCTGTACGGCTTAGGGTCAGGCTGTCTATTCCGCAGTTGTCCGTACTGCCGGCCCCTACTCCGTTCAGGGTTCCTTTCCCGTTTTCATCCAGGTATACGGTGCGGTTGTCTGCTATAATCACCGGCGCGGTTTTGTCCACCACGGTCACCGTAACCACTGCTTCGGTTACCGACCCCTGCACGTCTTCCACTCGCAGGGTGATCATGTTCTCGCCCAGGTCGGCGCAGGTGAACTCCGTTCTGGAGGCGGTAATGCTCCAGATACCGCAATTGTCCTGTATAGTCCCGGCCAGGTCTTCCGGTTTCAGGGCCGCTTTTCCGTCGGTGTCCAGTTCAAGTTCCAGATTGCGGGCTACCACTACCGGAGGGGTAGTATCTACCACCCGGATATCGGCGAGGGCTGTGGACACGTTCCCCGAGGCGTCGGTACCTGTCAGAATCACCTGGTGGTGGCCCAGGTCGCGGCAGTCGAACTCCGTACGGTTGAGGCTCAGGCGCAGTTCTCCGCAGTTATCGTAAGAACCTGCGTCTACATCTGCTACGGAAATGGTGGCCCGCCCCTGCGCATTCAACTCCAGGGTCAGTCCGCGGGTACGCACCACCGGCGCGTTATGGTCTACCACATGCACCTGGCTGGCGCAGCTCGTTGAGGTTCCGTGTACATCCACTACGGTCATAGTAGCTACATAGCTACCTACACGCAGCACGGGGTTAATATCGATACTCCGGTTAAACCAATCGCTGTTGGCGTCATAGGAGCCTCCGTCCAGGTCTTCGGTATGCAGAACCGCATAGCAGTCGTCATTGGCTACCAGCACCACCACCGGTTTACACACCGCCATGGGCGGCACATTACACACTTTGCGGATTACGGTTACTGACGATTCGTTGACACAACCGCCTGCACTGTTCACTTTCACCCAATATACCCCTTCAATACTGGCCACAATACTGCGGGTCTTCTCGCCTGTACTCCACTCGTAGGCTACCCCTTCCGGGGCTGTCAGTTTTACCGAGCTACCCTCACACAACTCCAGGGGGCCATCGGCAAGGATGCCCCCACCGACCCCTACCGGATCTTTGAG
>JBEBRS010000274.1:0-4213 GCA_040394705.1 Leadbetterella byssophila | reverse complement strand
AATCCTACGAAAAGGTATCCCAGGCCATCCGGTCGGGAGAGAATATAGAAGGAAAAGTGGCCGATGAGGTGGCCGCCGCCATGAAGACCTGGGCCGTTTCAAAAGGAGCTACCCACTACACCCACTGGTTTCAGCCCCTGACCGGCGGAACCGCAGAAAAACACGATTCCTTTTTCGATGTATCGGGCGACGGGCACGCCATCGAAAAATTCAAAGGTTCTGCCCTGGTTCAGCAGGAGCCGGACGCGTCTTCCTTTCCTAGCGGTGGACTAAGAGCCACTTTTGAAGCAAGGGGATATACGGCATGGAACCCCACTACGCCCGCCTTTATCCTGTATAACCGGGCCGGCAGCGGTACACTCTGTATTCCTTCGGTATTCTTTTCCTATTCGGGAGAGATGCTCGATGCCAAGTCGCCCCTCCTGAATTCTACGACCGCCCTTGACCGGAACGCCACCGCCGTGGCCCGTATTTTTGATGAAAACGTGACCCGCGTGACCGCCACCTGCGGCATTGAACAGGAATATTTCCTGGTGGATAAGGCGTTGTACAACTCACGCCCTGACCTGGTGATGTGCGGGCGTACCGTATTCGGTCATTCTCCGGCCAAAGGCCAGCAGCTGGAAGACCATTACTTCGGTTCTATTCCTACCCGGGTCAACGCATTTATGGCCGATTTTGAGTTTGAAGCCCTGAAATTGGGTATTCCCCTCAGAACCCGGCACAACGAAGTGGCCCCTGCGCAGTTTGAAGTAGCGCCTACTTTTGAGGAAATCAATATTGCCAGCGATCACAACCTCCTTTTGATGGACGTGATGAAGAAGGTGGCCTGGAAACACAATTACCAGGTTTTGTTTCACGAAAAACCCTTTGCCGGCATCAACGGCAGCGGTAAACATAACAACTGGTCGTTTTCGACCGACACCGGCGTGAATCTCCTGGCCCCAAGCGATGACCCGAAGCGGAAACTGATGTTTATCACTTTCCTGGTGAACGTGGTCAAAGCCGTACACGACCACGCCGATATGCTGAGGGCTACGGTGGCTACCGCCAGCAACGAACACCGCCTCGGCGCCAACGAAGCGCCCCCGGCCATCATGTCGATCTTTCTGGGTTCTACCATGACCCGTGTATTGGAAGAACTGGAGAAAAAAGAAAATTTCGATATTGAAATAGGGGAGAATGCCTATACCAAGCTGGGTATCAACCGTATTCCCTCGATTCTCCTGGACAACACCGACCGGAACCGTACCTCGCCCTTCGCCTTCACCGGCAACAAATTTGAATTCCGTGCGGTGGGTTCACTCGCGAACTCCGCTACTCCCATGATGGTATTGAATACCATTGTGGCCCGCCAGTTGCATGACTTCAAAGTAGCGTATGACGAGGCCATCGCCGCGGAAGGAGACAGTAACCGGGAAGGGGTAGTCCTCAAAATTCTGAAAGGATACATCAAAGCCTCCAAAAATATTCTCTTTGAAGGAAACGGGTACTCCAAAGAATGGGAAGAAGAAGCGGCGAAGCGAGGCCTGAGCAACATCAAAGATGTACCTGAAGCGCTGAAAGCTTATATCTCGGAAAAAACCGTCGATGTATTCGAATCGATGAAAGTACTCAACGCCCGTGAACTGCACTCCCGGTACGAGATCAGGGTGGAAAATTTTATCAAAAAGATTCAGATTGAGTCGCGCGTAATTGGAGATCTGGCCCAGAACCACGTGGTTTCTACCGCCGTGAAATACCAGACGCGTCTCGCCGAAACCGCGAAAGCCCTCGTAGATCTCGGATTAAAAGAGGAAGCAGACCCCATCATCAATATCATCAAAACCATTTCCTACCGGGTAAAAGTGATTACGGAAAATGTAAAACTGATGACCGACGCCCGTAAAAAAGCCAACCACCAGGAAGATGTTTTTGATACCGCCCGGATTTACTCTACCGAAGTAAAACCTTATTTTGACGTGATCAGAAGACAAGTGGATAAGCTGGAACTCATGATTGATGACCAGGACTGGCCTTTAACCAAATATAGAGAACTTTTATACGTTAGATAAACATTATGAATGCAGGTTACACCCAGGAAGAAGTAGATCTTCTCAAAGAAGAATGCGAGGAACTCGGTCAGAGTTTCGTACTTATTGATGAAGACGAGCCCGAAGAAGAGGCCGACTACGTACAGTTTCAGTTTGTTGGAAAACATGAAGGAAAAGAAGTCATCTACGATGCGGTTCTAAGTACCCTTTCCATGCATCACAGCAGCCGCCTGTACGAAGAAGCGGAGAAAAAGATCGCGAAAATCTATAAGGATTTCGTGCCTTACGAACTACGGAACGAAGACAGTCCGGTAAACGAAGAAGCTGAACTGATGATGGAAGAATTGATCCAGGAAATGGAAGACGAAGAAACCATCAAGGTATCGGAATTCGTAGAAACCGACTTCGAATTTGATTTCGGCATCGGCATTGACGCGGCCCTGAATGTAGAAGAAATCACCGTGGAGGTGATTGAAAAATTCATTGCTGACTTCAATAACGGTACGCTGAACTTAGACAAAACGCTGTACAGTTTTAAGGATGGTTTCGAAGATTGATTTCCTGTTCTATAGTTCCGAAGTAGAAAAAACGAATACTTTAGACCCAACAGAGTCGCGTCACGCCATCAAAGTCCTGCGCAAAAGGCAGGGGGATATTATTCAGGTTACAGACGGAAAGGGCGGGTGGTTTTCTTGTGAAATCACCCGCCCTGATCCTAAGTCGTGCGGTGTGCGGATACTTTCTGCAGAATACGCATTTCAACGTCCGGCGCGTCAGATCTATCTGGCTATTTGTCCTACCAAAAACAGTGATCGCATAGAATATTTTTTGGAGAAAAGCATTGAAATAGGAGTTTCGGGCATTTTTTTTCTTAAAACAAAGCATACCTATCCGCGTAAAATCAATTTAGAAAGGCTTGAAAAAATTGCACTTTCTGCAATGAAGCAATCGTTGAAAGCCTATAAGCCCGAGCTTCATGACCTGCAGCCCCTTCCTGATTTTTTCAAAGCAACTACTGATTTTGAAGAAAAATACATCGCACATCTGGATTCGGATGCAGTTGACATCATGGAAATTTCCTTGTCTGATAAAATCCTGGTGATGATTGGACCTGAGGGCGACTTTTCAAAAGAAGAATTAGAAGAAGCATCCGAAAATGGCTTTAAGACCCTAACTTTGGGTAGCAGCCGCCTGCGAACTGAAACAGCAGGAGTATTTGCAGCGAGTATTCTAAATGCCAGAAAGTAGTAAACCCGGTAGCATAATATGATGGTTAATGGTTAATGATCAATGGTTAATGATCAATGGTTAATGGTTAATGGTTAATGGTTAATGGTTAATGGTTAATGGTTGATGGTTGATGGTTAATGTGTCCTAACATCTAATGTCTAACAGCTAATGTCTAACATCTAATAGCTAACAGCTAAAATTAACACAAATGAGAAAGTTGGTTTTTCTTCTTCTTTTATCATTTCCCGGTTTGGGACAGGTCAAAATCGCCAAGCTGAAATACAATGGGGGAGGAGACTGGTATGCCAATAAAACGGCCCTTCCTAACCTTATTCGCTTTTTTAACCAAAACCTCAAAGGGAATATCTATCCCGAAGAAGACATCATTGAAGCGGGAGACCGTAAGATCTTCCAGTATCCTTATGTGTACATGACCGGACACGGGAATGTGGTATTCAGCGACCGGGACGCCGAAAACCTGAGGACGTACCTCCTGGCAGGCGGTTTTCTGCACATTGACGATAATTACGGGATGCACGAATTCATCGTGCGAGAGATGAAAAAGGTATTCCCCGAACATTCTTTTGTAGACTTGCCTCACAATCACCCCATTTATCATCAGAAGTACCCTTTTCCGGGCGGCATACCCAAAATCCACGAGCACGATAACAAGCCGCCTCAGGGGCTGGGTATCCTTCACGAAGGACGTCTGGTGTGTTTTTTTTCCTACGAAACCGACCTCGGAAACGGTTGGGAAGATCGCTCCGTGCACAATGACCCGGAAGAGGTCAGGCAGGAGGCATTAAAAATGGGGGCGAACATTCTGCAGTTTGCGTTCACTACTTATTGAGTTTATTTGGTTTATTCAAACCAAACAAGTATCTTTGCACTCCAAATTTTAAACAGGGACGGGTTCCCACAAAATAAAATCGAATGGCAGTAAAAATCAG
>JBEBRS010000273.1:0-4235 GCA_040394705.1 Leadbetterella byssophila | reverse complement strand
GCTCATGGCTATTTCATAAGACACTTGAAGTCTCTTATGTTTGTAAGTAATAAAGCACTTAGATAATTGGGAATAAACAGCGAAACATTCCCCGCCCGAAATGACTCCTGCCGCTCAACCGATTTAATTTCCCTTTAATCCAAAATAGCAAGGGCTTTCGTTCTAAATCTGTTTTATTTGTATTTCATAACAAAATATACCTGACAATGAAAAAATTAGTGATTGCACTCTTATTGGCCACACCGGCTTTTGCACAAGACGTGACTCCTCAGCAAGTACTGGAAAAATACTTTGAAGCCATAGGCGGGAAAGCCAATATGGAAAAGGTAAAAGACTTTTACGCCGTTTCCACTACCGAAGTGATGGGACAGAGCATGGAAAATATTGAGTCTAAAAAGGCGCCTAACCTCTACTCTTCGGTAGTAGACCAAAGCGGAGTGGAACTGGCGAAAATTGTATTTGACGGCAAACAAGCCCAGGTGACCCAGATGGGCAACTCCCAGTTACTCGACGAGTCGTCTTCCAAGGCCCTCCTGACCCAGGCGCTGATCTTCCCGGAAACCCTTTACCTGACCGAAGACATTACCCTGACCATAGGCGAAAACGAGCAACACGAGAGCGACAACTGTTATGTCATATCCGTGAGCGGGATTCCCGGCATCACTACCCTGAAAGAATATTACTCGGTAGCCTCCGGCCTCAAATTGAAACAGGTGGTAGAAGGCCCTACCGGCTCCGCGAATGTATTGTTCAAAGACTACCAGGATTTTGAACCGGGCGTGAAGTTCGCCACCCACCTGGTACAGGAAGCCATGGGCATGACCATTGAAAAGAAGTTTACTTCTATCAAAGTGAATTCCCAGATTGCAGATTCCGAATTCAAGATTGACTAAGCAGCTCATCCACCCGAACGAACGAGTACCCTTTCTGCCGCAATTCTCCGATCAGTTGAGTGAGCCGCTGGTAAAATTTATCCGTTCGTTCGGGATGGGTGCCTATATGCACCAGGAGGATGAACCCGTTCATTCCCTTTTCTGCCTCATATCTACGAATACTGGCCATAATCTGCTCTGAACTCCGGTAATTGGTCATAGACGGGGTGGTATAGTCGGCGTGCGACAAAGTGCCGCTGCTGAAATTGATGAGTTCCAACCCCTCCGCTTTTGTCCATTCTGCAATCTGCTCATTATACCACTCGTAGGGCGGCAGAAAATACCGGGCCTCCTTTTTCCGGATGCCCAGTTTCCGCATCTCCCGGTAATTGTTTTTCAGATCCGTAACAAATTCTTTGCGGGTCACCAGGAGGCTGTCGCGTTTCTCCCAGGAACAGTACAGCAGGTGCTTGTCAGAATGCGCCCCCAGGTAATGCCCCTCCTTTTTCAATGCCTTCACCAGTGAGGGGAAACCCCGGTAGAAATCTCCGGTGAGAAAGAAAGAAGCCGGTGTTGCCGTCTTTTTCAAAACCTCCCTGATCGCCTCGCCCCCATCCGCAAATTCATGACCGGTGAAAACCAGCGCAATCGATTGCGCAGAAGTGTCGCCACGCACTTTTGCCCCCTTTACCACGAGCGCCTGGGCCACACAATTCAAGGAAATAAAACATAAAAAAGCGCCTATAACCCCGTATTTCCGCATGTTAATCAATATTTAATAACGTTAAATAACCTTAAAGGCCTTAAACCCCGGCCTCTTTTCGCATTCTTATAAGCGAATTTAAACTTTTAAACGATGACAATTATGAAAAAGAATGTGTTAATGATGGTATTGGCAGGATTAGTTTCTTTCGGCGCTTTTGCCCAGGATAAAAAAGGAGAACGTCCCGTGCGAAAAGGCGAGCGCCCCACACCGGAAAAAGTGGCTGAAAAGCGTACCACTCACATGAAAGAAAAACTGGATCTTTCTGAAGCTCAATACAAAAAAATGTATGCAATTAATCTTGCTGAGGCACAAAAGCATCAGAAGCTGGCACAAGAAAGAAAGGCGAAAATGAAAGCGGAAAGAGCGGAGCTGAAAAAACAATACGCCGCCGTACTTACGCCCGATCAGCTTAAAAAACTGGAAGAAAGCAAAGGACCGCGCCCCGACTTCCGGAAGAGACCTGGAGAGAAGGGAAAGAAAAGTTAAGGTATTTGCACTTTAAAGCGGGTTCTCGACTACGCCTGGTTCTCGACTACGCTCGAACTGGCAAGGGCGAGTGCTACGTATCCGTTCGAGCGTAGTCGAGAACCTGCTTCACTTTCAAGGGCTTCCCGTTCAGAAGAGAAATAATCTCTTCTCCGTCGCGGAAATTCAGCACACCTCCTTCTTTTCTTACTTTTTCCAGGAGGCTCAGGTCCAATTCCTGAATCATCCACCCCGGTTCCTGGGCAGCGCCCGTTTGTAAAATGCCCCTCTCGGGCAATCCCGTGTCTGGGGTAGAATAGGCAGCGCAATAACCGTAATTATAATCTACTGCGGGGGTCCAAAGGGCTTCTCCTACGGTCTGGGACACCACGGTGTAGCACTGGTTTTCCAACGCCCGCGCCCGCGCCCCCACATGTACCCGCGTAGCCCCGCGCAGGGTCTCGGTACAGCTCGGCACCAGAATCACGTCAGCGCCGGCCTTTGCCAATTCCTGAGAACCGATTGCAAATTCCGCGTCATAACAAATCTGTATACCAAAACTCCCCTTCTCCGTCTTAAAAAGCATCAGCTCCGGCTCCCCCGACGAAATACCCCACTCCTTCTCAAATGGGGTCATAAAAAGCTTATCCTGGTAACCCATCAAACCCTGAGGAGAAAATACATAGGCCCGGTTAATCATTTTTTCACCCGTGCGCAGGGGAAAACTCGGCGCCACCACCGTGATCCGGTATTTCCGGGCCAGCCTTTCGTACAAGTGTAGGAAAGCTCCGTGAAAAGCCTGCATGGCTTTGACCTGGGCCTGCGCGTCTTGCTGCACGGCAGCGTCCAGCAAGCTCACCAGCTCCAGGGACCCGTACTCCGGAAAAAGCGCGATATCTACCGCTTCCAGCTCAGACAACCACCTTTCGGCGTGTGCCTCCCAGTCGGCAAGCGACGCATGATAAGTAATCGGGTAATTGGCTGCCGCGATTTTCATTCCTTATAACTCCTTAAACCAATACTCCATCGCCTTACGGGTGGCTACAGACGCATTGATATCCTTCCATTCAAAAAAACTAACCATATCTGCATCTTTCGTATAGCCCCGCCGGGTCCAGAAGAGATCCAAAGGCCTGTAATCGGCAGGCCTGAGCGGATGATCTTCCTCCCGCTTCACCGCACAAAAACATACGGTATCTACACCGCCGTACGCCCTCGCATGCGCTTCCCTTTCCGCAAAGAAACGATGCCCCAGTCCAAGACCGCGGTACGCATCCAGGAGGATACTTTCCCCGAAATAAAAAATCCGGCGGGTATCCATTTCTTTCCTCAGAAAAGGTTCCTGCACATCCGCCGTTTCATCGGCCAGCAGGATGCAGGTGGTAGCCCCTACCATCTCTTCCCCCTCCATTACTGCAAAAAGGAAAGAGCTTTCACTCCGGATATACGTCTGCAAATAATCCCTTTCGTAATCCAGGCTGCCTTCGTAGAGGTAGGGAAAATCCCGGAACACCGCGATACGCAGGGCCGCGAGCGCCTCGGCCACCCCGACGATCTCTCCGCCCCTGAAAGCAGCATACCTCAGGCCCCCACCAGCGCTTCCCATAACGGCAGGTTATAGTAGGTGGTAATGCGGGTAATCTTACCCTCTTTCACTTCCAGGAAAGCCGCCGCGGGCAAAACATACTTCTGGCCCCGGGCTTCGGGCAGGCCCTCGTCGGTAAACTTATAGACCCCGTTCACCACAAATTCCACCGCCACCCTTTTCCCTTCCGGTTCGGTGAAAAACACCATGTCGGTAAGGGTCTCCCCGTAGCATTTCTCCATGTGTTCCTGGAATTCCTTAAACCGTGCGAGGCCGATACGGGGCTCTCCCTGGTTCGGCTCGTGCCGCACGTTCTCATCCAGGAGGGCCCGCATGCCCTCCCAGTCGCCTGCATTAAAACAGGCATAATACCTTTTCACTATTTTTTCTGCATCCATACGTAGTATTCAAACCCATCGCAAATATACAAACAATCCTACCCCGTACGTCGTCACAGCTGTACTGTCGAAAATTATTCCTCCCTTATTGAATTTTAAGATATTTCACCTATCTTTGGCTACCTGAGCACCAATCACATACCAATAGT
>JBEBRS010000272.1:0-4271 GCA_040394705.1 Leadbetterella byssophila | reverse complement strand
GCTTATTCACTGGGCGGTTGGTGTGCGGTTTTCTGATAGCCGATAGATGACAGCTCATAGGTATTTCATGTCATACGAAGAGAAAGTGTCATATTTCTTTTATTTCCCTTAAAAAATTGTGAAATTTGCGGCTTTAATATGTACTCATGCCAATTATAGCGCCGTCCGTTCTGGCGGCAGATTTCGCGAACCTTCAGCGTGACGTTGAACTTATCAATGCTTCGGAGGCCGACTGGTTCCATGTGGATATAATGGACGGAGTCTTTGTGCCCAATATCAGTTTTGGCGTTCCGGTGACCGAAGCGATTGCCCGGCATGCCCGTAAGCCCCTGGATGTACACCTGATGATTGTGCAGCCGGAGAAGTACGTGGAAACCTTCGCACGGGCAGGGGCCGAAATCATCTCGGTGCATTGGGAGGCTTGTCCGCATATTCACCGTACCCTGGGCCAGATCCGGGAGGCCGGCTGCAAAGCCGGTGTGGTTTTGAACCCGGGTACTCCTGTGGCCGTGCTGGAAGATGTGGTGCAAGATGCCGACCTGGTTCTGCTGATGTCGGTAAATCCGGGATTCGGAGGACAAAAGTTCATAGAAAACGCGGTAGAGAAAACGGCCCGCCTGAAAGAGCTTATCCTGAGAAAGAACGCTTCGGCGCTGATCGAGATAGACGGAGGCGTGAACCTCGACACGGGCGCCAAGCTGGTGAAAGCCGGGGCGGATATACTTGTGGCCGGGAGTTTCGTGTTCAGCGCGAACGATCCACTGGGCGTAATAAAAGAATTAAAATCGTTATCAATATAAATCAATTATGGCATCAGATATTTTCGACAAAGTGGTAAAAAACATGGGACCTATCGGTTCGCATGCCCATTATTCACACCATTATTATTCCTTCCCTAAACTTTCGGGGGAACTGGGACCCTATATGTATTTTAACGGAAAGAAAATGCTGAACTGGTCGCTGAACAATTACCTGGGACTGGCCAACCATCCTGAGGTGAGGGAAGCGGACGCGCAGGCGGCAGCGGAATACGGACTGGCATACCCTATGGGGGCCAGGATGATGACGGGAAACACGGACCTGCACGAAGAATTTGAGCATCAATTGGCTGAATTTGTGGGTAAAGAGGATGCTTTTCTCCTGAATTACGGATATCAGGGTTTTATGTCAGCCATTGAGGCCCTGGTGGATATTCACGACGTGATCATTTATGACGCGGAATCACACGCTTGCCTGATTGACGGTATCCGGCTTCACCGGGCCAAGGGAGGGAAAACCTATACGTTCAAACACAACGATATGGAGAGCCTGGAGAAGAACCTTCTCCGCGCCGCAAAAGTAGCCGAAGAAAATAACGGCGGTATGCTGGTGATTACCGAAGGGGTATTCGGTATGTCAGGAGCGGTGGGCAGTCTGGATAAGATTGTGGAACTGAAGAAAAAATTCAATTTCCGTCTGCTGGTAGACGACGCCCATGGGTTTGGTACGATGGGAAAAACCGGCGCCGGGGTACCCGAACATTTCGGTGTGCAGGATGAAGTGGATATTCATTTCTGTACTTTCGCGAAGTCAATGGCGGCTATCGGAGCATTTGTGGCGGCGAAAAAAGAGATCATCATGTACCTCAAGTACAATATGCGTTCTCAAACCTATGCGAAAGCGCTGCCTATGCCTTTTGTGAAAGCGGGTATGAAACGCCTGGAACTGATCAAAAAGCATCCTGAATATAAGGATAAACTATGGGAAATCGTGAACGCGTTGCAAAACGGGTTCAGGGAGCGGGGTTTCGACATCGGGGTAACTACTTCGCCGGTGACGCCCGTATTCCTCCAGGGAGAGTACGATCTGCCGGTGGTAACCAACCTGATTCGTGACCTGCGTGAAAATATGGGCATTTTCTGCTCTATCATTGTGTATCCAGTGGTACCGAAAGGAGTGATTCTGCTGAGGGTGATTCCTACGGCCGCGCATACGCTGGAAGACGTGGAATATACCATGAAGCACTTTGAGATTGTGAAAGAAAAACTGACCACGGGACAGTACCAAAAGGCCTAAATTGAGGCGAATAGTGTCCTGAACTTTATTAAAATTATAGATTTAGCGTAAAAAATCTATTTTTAAGTAAAAAAGTTATCAGAATATTATTATTTTAGCGATATGATCAATTAATTGTTAAATTCCAAACTCCGCGAAACAATGAACAAGTATTCAGAACTATTAAATCTGGTGACCGACCTTAAGGACGATTTTGAAAAGTTTTATGACAAAGGTAACGGTGCTGCCGGTACCCGCGTGAGAAAAGGCTTGCAGGATATCGCAGCCTTTGCGAAAACGACTAGAATCGAGGTTCAGGACATTAAGAACAAAAAGTAAGAAGAATTTTCAAGGCCGGACACCCCAGGGGAATCCGGCCTCTTTTTTTGTCACGAGTACTGAGTAGTGAGTAGTGAGTAGTGAGTGTTGAGCTGCTCTTAGTAATGGGTTTCGTTCATGAGCGTGCCGATTCCCCGGATGGTGATTTTGCCGGTATCTTTATTTTTGACCTGGGTAGAAATCTTCGCGATATGCCTGGCGGGGTCTACTTCCACTACTTCAAAAACCACTATATAGTCGGTATCTACATGCATAGGCCGAAGGTATTCGGTCTCCTGTTTCATATAGATTGACCCCGGGCCTCCCGGTTCACCCATGCCTAAAAAACGGGTAAATACACTGCTGCTTAAATGCCCGTGGATAATGGGGGTTTTAAATTTGGTAGTAGCCGCGTATTCCGCGTCAAGGTGAATGGGGTTATGATCTCCCGTCAGGTGGGCAAAAGCGACTACATCGTCTTGTGAAAACCTGAACTCGTGTTCGTATCGGGTACCTACCGCAATTTTCTTGCTCATTGTAATTGTATTGGTTTAGCTGGTATGATCGCTTACAATCACCCAGCGGTTATCTATTTTTTTAAAAATAAGGGTGAAAAAACCACCCACATTTCCTTTTTCAGGTCTTTTCAGGTTCCATTCGCCCAGTACCCAGGCGGTTTCGGGAGAATGGAAGTCGATTTCCCGGATATCAAAAGCGAGCGTACCCATAGTAGCCCGGTCAGGATAGCTGTTCAGGTAGCGGGTCTTGGTGGCTTCCCACCCTTTGGTGACCCCGTTTTTCCCTATAAACTTTAATTCGGGCGATTTCCAGTAATCTTCCATAAATGCCTCGATGTTTCCGTTGTTCCAGTGCGTTTCCTGGCGCTTCAGGACAGACAGAATTTCCGACTTGTCCTGGGCTGTCAGCGGAAAAGTTAGAAGCAGGGCGATAATTATTAGAAATAGTTTCTTCATTTTTGTATCCGGAAAAATGAATGTCAAATATATCGATTAAAATTGAACAAGCCAACGATAGTTTTTATATTAAATCCTGTGGCCGGAGGAGGAGGGAAAAAGGTAAATAAAAAGCGTATTCTGGAGCTGTGGAATAATCATCATGTGGTTTTCCTGGAAGACCTGGAGGGCAGGGAGAAGCAAATCAGGGAATACCTTGCGCAAGGGGTGTCAGATTTTGTAGTGGCCGGTGGAGACGGAACGGTGAACGAGGTGGCTTCGGTGCTGATGCAGACGCCCGCCCGCCTGGGGATTATTCCTTCCGGCTCGGGCAATGGCCTGGCGCGGGACCTGGGTCTGCCCCTCGATCCCGACCAGGCTTTGGAGGTTATCCGATACGGACAGGTGAAAGCCATCGATGTGGGCCAGCTGAACGGGATGTCGTTTTTTTGTACCGCAGGAATTGGCTTTGATGCGGTCTGTGCCCATGACTTTGCGGAAGGAAGGCATTCAAGAGGCCTTTGGAATTATGTCAAAGTGATCTTTCGGAACTATTTTGTTTACCGTTCTGTAGAAATGGTCGTTCACGGAGAAAAGCAGCACTTCTTCTCTCTTACTTTTGCCAACGCCGGTCAGTTTGGAAATAATGCCTATATTGCGCCTGATGCGCGTCCGGACGACGGCTACCTGGATTGTGCCATGATATTGCCGCATTCGCGTTGGTATGGTATTTCCCTGGGCTGGAGGCTGGTTCGCAAAACCCTGGGTACGTTTCCTTATTTCAAAACTTACCGGTTTAAGGAATGTGTTTTGACGGATATTTCGGATCGGCGGATACACCTCGACGGAGAGGCGAAAATTTTGAATACCAAGACCATAGAGGTAAAGGTGATCGAAAAGGCACTAAAGGTGCTAACATCTAACCGCAACGGCGGCCGCATCTAATATCTAATATCTAATATCTAA
>JBEBRS010000271.1:0-4313 GCA_040394705.1 Leadbetterella byssophila | reverse complement strand
ACTCACTACTCGATACTCACTACTCACTACTCAAAACTAAAATAAAGATGAAAACAGCATTGATTACAGGAGGAACGAAAGGAATAGGATACGGTGTGGCGGAAAGCCTGCTGCGGGAAGGGTATGCCGTGGCATTTACCGGAAGAACGGAGCAGGGGGTAAAGGAGGCGACCGAAGCCCTCAGTAAGGGATTTGAGGGCAAAGTACTGGGCCTTACGGCAGATGTACGCGACCTGGCCTCTCAGGAAAAGGCAGTGGCGGCTACGTTAGAGGCGTTTGGCCGGATCGATGTGGTCATTGCCAATGCAGGAGTGGGTATTTTTAAGGAGATCGGGGAGTTAAGTGCCGAAGAATGGTCCGATACGGTGGATACCAACCTTACCGGCGTATTTTACACGGTAAAAGCCACGTTAGACGAGCTGATCCACAGGAAAGGGTATATCATTACCATTGCCAGTCTGGCCGGAACCAACTTTTTTGAGAAAGGAACCGCGTATAACGCCAGTAAATTCGGTTTGGTAGGTTTCACCCAGGCCCTGATGCTGGACGTACGCGACAAAGACGTCAAGGTGAGTACCATTATGCCGGGTTCGGTGGCCACTTACTTCAATAACCATATTCCTTCAGACGCCGATGCCTGGAAAATTCAGCCGGAAGATATCGGGCAGATGGTAGTAGATTTGCTGAAAATGAACCCGCGTACCCTGCCAAGCAAGATTGAGGTGAGGCCGGCGAGGAAGAGGAGTTAGTTCCGGGTGCTCAGTTCCGAGTGCCGAGTGCCAAGTTGTGAGTTTGGGTCGAACGCTCGGAACTCGGAACTGAGAACTTGGAACTAAGTAACTTTTTTTGGCATTGTCGCTTCCCCCGTATAAATTTGTATGAATTTTAGCAAATAAACGAAATGAAGAAAAGTGTAGGATTTCTTGCCATAGCGGTTACCGTACTGATGTCCGCCTGTACTTACCAGAAAAACAACCGGTATGAGCAGAAGGATGTGAATGCGGGCAATGATTATGTGTACGCACATCCTGATTCTATGGCGCGCCAGAGAAAGGTACAGTACACCGCGAACTCGGAAAACGAGGTGAGAGCGATGGAGATTCAGGAAAAACTGTACGGTTCTACCGGAGAAGAGTAAAACCGGCGATATCGAATTTCAAAGTGGTTTCATAATCCACCGGTGCGGGCAGATTATGAAATCATTTTTTATAAGTAGGGGCAGGCACTTCATACGCACTACTCAGCATTTCTCTTAAAGCGGGGGCAATATGCATTTTTTATATCCGAATGTTTTGTGGGGGCTTTGTGCATTGGCTATACCGCTGATCGTACACCTGTTTAATTTCAGACGGACCCGCAAAGTATATTTTTCCAATGTGGCCCTGCTCCGAAGCGTGGATACGCGCATTTCGGCCTTCCGGAAACTAAAGCATTTCCTGGTGATGCTGGCGCGGATGCTGTTCATCGCCTGCGTAGTATTGGCTTTTGCCCAGCCCGTTAGAAAAGCGACGGGGAACCGGGATCTGCCGCCGGGTATCAACGGTATTTACCTGGATAACTCCCAGAGCATGCAGGATATCCGGGAGAACAAACGTTTGCTTGATCTGGCGGTGATTAAGGTAGACGAGTTGCTTTCTCTTCTGAACCGTACGTCTAATAACCAGTTATCTACCAACGATTTCGACGGGCAGGATCAGTTTGTGAGTTCTGCCGCGAAAGTGCGCGACCGCCTGACTACGGTGGCATTTTCGGAAACGGGCCGTGATCTGGCCCAGGTCTACAAGCGTCAGCGTTCGATAGCCCTGAAGCATAACCCTTCCGGTAGAAATCATTTCTTCTGGTTCTCTGATTTTCAAAAAAGTACGGCCGGAGATCTGTCTGCCCTGCGGGTGGATACCAGTGATGTGGTGCATCTTATTCCGGTTACGGGCAAAGCCACCCGCAATGTTTTTGTAGACACCCTTTGGCTCAATGTGCCGTTTGTACGGGAAATGCAAAACAATGTGCTTAGTGTGAAAGTCTTTAATTCCGGCAGTCAGGCGGTAGAAAAACTTCCTTTGAAGCTGTATATGGATGACGTGCAGATTTCGACCTCGTCGGTTGACCTGCCGGCCAATTCCTATGGTACGGCCCGGTTTAACTTTACGGTGAATGCCCGTGGGCTGCACCGCGGGCGGGTGAGTTTTGATGATCAGCCGGTTACGTTTGATAACGATTACTATT
Organism: Leadbetterella byssophila; assembly: GCA_040394705.1. Classification (GTDB taxonomy): domain Bacteria; phylum Bacteroidota; class Bacteroidia; order Cytophagales; family Spirosomataceae; genus Leadbetterella; species Leadbetterella byssophila_B. The sequence goes on along the minus strand of JBEBRS010000271.1, from coordinate 2,090 downwards.
TCACGCTCGATGCCTCCCCGGCGATACGCATTCTGCATCTCTACGGGCAACGCGGCACCCAGAATTATATAGGAAAGATTTTCTCCAACGACAGTCTCTTTGTGTACAAGGCTTATTCCATTGAAAATTTCAACCCGGGAGAGATCCAAAATGCCGATCTGGTGGTGCTGGAAGGAATCAGCAACCTCGACGGAGAGCGGAAGAGCGTCATAGAAAGCTTTCTGAACGAGGGCGGAGATGTGGCATTGATCCCTTCTTCCCTGGTATCGCCGGTAAGTTTACAGGAATTTCTGGCGCCTTACGGGGTGAGGAACCTGCAGGCCGACAATCACGTACCGAATGAGGCAGGAATGTACGAGATTGCCCAGCCGGAGGGCGAGTCGCCTTTCTTTGAAGATGTTTTCGAAAAAGGAAGCCATAACCGCCTGATGAGTCTGCCCAGGGCCTACCCTAAGTTGCGCTGGGAAGGTGTGGCCGAACGTATTCTGAGCTTAAAGAACGGTCGTCCGTTCCTGACCCGTACCCGTGCAGGAGAAGGAAATCTGTATCTTTTTGCCTCTCCGCTTAGCCGGGAATACGGCAATTTTGCTGAACACGCCCTCTATGTACCGGTGTTTTTCCGGATGGCCTATCTGAGTGGGAAGGCCGATCGACTGGCGTATAATTTCAGTGAGGGGCATGTGCAGCTTTATATGCCCGAAGCACCCAAAAATGCCGTTTACAAACTAAAGAATAAAGATCTTGAACTCATACCGGTGCAGAATTTACGAGGGAAGACCCTCATTCTGACCTTGCCGAAGTCTTCGGAACTGCAAAATAATCAGGTACTCGGATCGGGCATTTATGAACTGGAGATTAATGGAAAGGCTGTAAAATCTTTGGCCCTTAATCACAGCAGAACCGAATCGTATATGGATGCCTGGTTGCCTGAAGAACTCGAAAAGGCCTTTGCAGAGCAACCCAATGTAAAGGTGTATGAAGATGTGGAGGAGGGGCAGTTTATTGAGGCTTTCCGGGAATCTTCCCTCGATAAGCCGTATTGGAAAATATTCATTATAGGCGCGATTTTCTTTTTACTGGCAGAAATTTTATTAGCCCGCTTTCTTAATCGAAAATAAAGTATTATGTTTGACATATCATTAAACAATTCAAAATATGTCAATTACTCGTTGGGTTATCCTCCTGTGCCTTTTTGCGGCCTGTAAGCGCTCTGTGCCGGTAAACACCGAAAAAAATACGGGCTATACCCTGGTTTGGTCGGATGAATTTGAGGTCGACGGGGCTTTTGATACCACCCGATGGAGCTATGCGCCCCGGGGCCATGTGGCCTGGAACAAGTATATGACGGCTTTGCCGGCGTATGCACAACAGAAAGAGCATCATTTGGTTTTAAGAATGGACAATGCAACTGTAGCCGGTGATGCGGTACCCTACCATTCGGGCGGGGTGCAAACCATGGGTAAATTCAGTATACGGTATGGAAAAGTAGAAGTACGGGCTAAGTTCACCCAGGGCCGGGGTTCCTGGCCGGCTATCTGGATGATGCCCGAACCGGCGCATTCCCTCGGGAATTGGCCTGCCGGCGGGGAGATTGATATTATGGAACACGTGAACAATGAGGCCGTGGTGCATCAAACCATTCACAATACTTCGGTCACCGATGACAACGGCGGGAGTACGGCAACGCATCAGACGCTGTATGCCGTAGAAGAGTTTAACACCTATAGCATGGTGTGGAATCCCCAAGAGATCCGCTTTTATGTGAATGACGTCCATTCCTACACCTATTCCAAGGCTGAAAATGCGACCTCGGACCAATGGCCTTTTGAGGTACCTTTCTACATTATTCTCAATCAGGCAGGCGGTGCCGGCTGGCCGGGCCCCATTACGGATGCGGATTTGCCCTTCACCATGTGGGTAGATTACGTGCGGGTGTATAAGGCAAAATAGCAGCGGGTGTACACAAAACTGCCATGTAATTCCTCCGTTTATCGTTAAAGTTCGATCGGACGCCCAGGTCTGCAACCTTACACGGCCTGAAAAACAAAAGCACCTACAATCTTGATTGTAAGTGCTTTGTTTTCATGTCG
>JBEBRS010000270.1:0-4350 GCA_040394705.1 Leadbetterella byssophila | reverse complement strand
AGCCACATCCACCAGGTTTCCACCTTCTTTTTCATCATCAGGAAAGTGGTACCAATGCTGGCAGTCAGAATAAAGGAATCAACGTAAGGGAAGGCGCTGGGTAAATGGAACAATCGGGGAAAAATTTCGTGGAGATTTTCGGCAAAAAACCCAAAGGCCAGGGTGGTCAGAACCACGCCCACGATAAACAGCAGATAATTACGGCCCGAAAGGCGGGTGATGCGCAACTCCTGCTTTTGGTTGGCATCTTCGGCTTTCGGGAACTTCCACATCCAAAACCCGATAATATTGGTGGCAAAAAAGAAGGTTTGCAGGAACATATCGGGATATAGCTGAGCCTGATAGAACATGACAAAGGCAAGGCTGACATTGAATAAGCCGATAATCCATGACCAGACATTTTCTTTGGCGGAAAGCCACACGGCCAGTCCACCGGTGAGGGTAGCCCAGAACTCCAGGTGGCTCATTTCGTAGCCAAACACCGTGAAGAATATGTTTTCGAGATGAAAGAAGTCAGCCACGTGCCGGTGGTTTTTGTTTGTAAAGCGGTACGGTACTGCACGGTTCTCCGAACATCAGGCTTTTTACGATTGGCCTGAGGCGGCGGGTGATTTCCACGTACACCTCCGCCGGAATTTGTTTGTCGCTACAGCCTTTTACCACCACGCGGGCGTCACGGTAAACTTCCCAGTCAAAGGTGCTGAGCAATTGGTCGAACAATTTTTTCTCCAGATCTTCAGCATCGCCGAAAATCACGGTACTGGCGTAGGGTTCCAGGTGTACCGCCAGAAGCATGTACGCCCACAGGGGCACAATGGCCTCTTCACTGCACGTAATGGCGACGTGTTTCCCGCTGTATTGCTCCCAGTCATGGTCTTTGATAAAAGCCCGGAAGTCTTTTTCTTTCAGGATGAGCCCCATGAAGAGGTTATCTTTGATATCATAAATCACGCGCTCGCCGGAAGGGTAATGCTCTTCCATGTCGAGGGTGATGAGTCCGCTGAGTGCTACTTTATTAATGATCTGTTCTTCCAATACAATTCTTTTCAGGTATAACAAAAACGGAGGGCAGGAGGTTCTTTTACTGGGGGTTTTCTCCGCCCAGCTTGGGGTTTTGTTTATGCCGCAAGGCATCACGTATGCTCTTCTTTTCCAGGTTTTTATGGAATTCCTCGGTCAGGTTGATGCCGGTTTGGTTGGCCAGGCAAATCAGCACGAAAAGTACATCTGCCAGTTCTTCGCCCAGGTCTTTGCCTTTGTCCGATTCCTTTTCCGACTGGTCTCCGTACCGGCGGGCCATGATGCGGGCCACCTCGCCCACTTCTTCCATTAAAATGGCGGTATTGGTCAGTTCACTGAAGTAGCGAACGCCCACGGTGTTGATCCAGTGGTCTACGATTTCCTGTGCTTGTGAAAGGGTCATGAGGGGGGGGTAGAAGTTAGATATTAGACGTTAGATATTAGATATTAGACATTAGATATTAGACGTTAGATATTAGATTTTAGAGGGGGCCGGACCAGTAGGTCAGGGAAGGGAAGAGGTGCTTCAGGTCGGTCTCTTTTTCCCAGATACCAAATACGGTGGAGCCGCTGCCGGTCATAGAGGCGTAGAGCGCGCCGTGGCGGTACAAGGTGTCTTTGATCTGTCCGATGCGGGGATGACGCCGGATAATGGGTGCTTCGAAGTCATTCACCAGTTGGTTTTTCCACGTTGCTACCGGTTGTTTGACAATATCCCGAATAGAGACCTGCGGTTTGCGCGGGGTAATTCCGGCATAGGCTTCGGCAGTAGAAATGTGAATTCCGGGATGGATCATCACGATGTACTTTCCCTTGAGTGATATTGTAGTGCGTTGCATTTCGGTTCCTTTCCCGGTACAAAATGCGGGCTGGTTGTCAATGAAAAAGGGGCAATCACTGCCCAGTTTTTCGGCCTCTGTCCTTAACTCATGGGAAGTGAGGTTGAGGTTGAGCGTGCGGTTGATCAGTTGGAGGGTCAGGGCGCCGTTAGATGACCCCCCGCCGATGCCCGCCCCCATGGGCAGAATCTTATGGAGGTGGATTTTTACTTTTTTCTGTGCGGGCGCAATCAGGTTCCAGGCCTTTACTACCAGATTTTGGTCGGTTTCGCCCGGTATGGGAAGGCCGGAAGAAGTAAAAGAAAAGTTTTCCGACGGAAGTACTTCCAGGATGTCAGCCCAGGGGATAGGATAAAAGACCGACTCAATATTATGGTAACCGTCGGGACGTTTCTCTATGATATTCAGGCCCAAATTTATTTTTGCGTTCGAAAAACCGAGCATTCGGAAAGTTTTTTGTCAAAAGTGCGTAAAGTTTTTACATTAAGCAAAATAATCTCTAATTTTGTGGCCCCGTACGGAGTGAATGGTTCTTTCGTGCGGTATTATTCACTTAAAATATCTGAACCGAATGTCACAAAAAATCAGAATCAAGCTGAAGTCATTTGACCACAGCCTGGTAGACAACTCAGCAGAGAAGATCGTTAAGGCGGTTAAATCTACAGGTGCTACAGTGAGCGGTCCTATTCCGCTTCCTACACGTATCGAGAAATTTACTGTATTACGTTCTCCCCACGTTTCCAAAAAATCAAGAGAGCAATTTCAATTGAGTACTTACAAAAGACTGATTGATATTTTTTCGGCCAGTCCTAAGACGGTTGACGCGCTGATGAAACTGGAACTTCCTGCGGGTGTTGACGTTGAAATCAAAGTGTAACGAAAGTGTGCACCAGAAGGAAGGGTATCCGGGTTCGGGTACCCTTTTTTATTTCCCGATATTGGGTTCGGTTTTGATCAGCTCCAGGTTTTTCTCGTCGCGGACGCCCGGCTCATATTTGGTTAACGCGGCGAGCCAGAGGGAGCGCGACCAGCGGAAAATCACACCGGTGAGGAGAAAGGTGATCAAGAGGTAGCCTACTGCGAAGTACTCCCAGCCGTAATGCGATTTGAAGAGATAGAGGTAAACCAGGAGGCAAGCGACAAAGAGGGCGACATTCAGCGCGTAGGAGACAAACATGGATCCGTAAAAGTAGCCGAGTTCTTTTTCGTATTTGAGGCCGCATTCCGGACAGTATTTTTTCATCTGGAAGGGCTTTTTGGAGAAGGGTAACCTTTGGTTATATACATAGAGATCGCCTTGGGCGCAACGAGGACATTTTTCTTTTAAAGCAGGACTTATTTTACCCATTATTTACTGTTTAGTTTATAGCCGCAAAGGTACCGCTTTTCGGGCAGGTATTCTTTATACTTTTGTCTCATTCTGATGTAAAATTATCATGGTAAAGGGCAAGTTCATCGATGGGTTTCGGAATGATTTTGGAGATGTGGAGGCCATATCCGGCAGCCACTTCCCGGAGGATATCCCGGAAATGGAAAGCGATAGACCCCACACAGCCTGCAGGCACCTGGTGAACCTGGGGATATTTCAGGAGATATTTTTCGAAAAAGAGACGGAAGGCGTCACGGATGAGGTGAGCCACCCAGGGGTCATGCCCGTTTTCCAGCAGGAAAGGGCAAAACGCCGCGAAATATTGGTTGGGCCGTTCTTTCCGGTAGGCATGTTCCAGGATTTCGAGGCGGTCTTTGGCGCCGTAGGCCTCTTCAAACTTTTCGCGGATAGGGGCGGGCATTTCGCGGTGAAGGTACGCCAGGAGAAGAGATTTGCCCAGGTGGCCGCCCGAACCCTCGTCGCCCAGCCAGAAGCCCAGCGGCGGTACCTGGAAAGCGATTTCCCGGCCGTTCCAGTAACAGGTGTTGGAACCGGTGCCTAATATACAGGCAATGCCTTCTCCGTCGCTAAAGAGGGCGCGGGCAGCGGCAATAACGTCAGAATAAGTATATATTGGGGTAGAATAACCCAACGCGCGGAGGATTCCCTGGGAAATCAGGTCGCCTTTGGCCGCATCCGTGATTCCGGTGCCATAAAAATGAACTTCCTTGATGGTAAATGGTGTTTCATCTTGTAAGTGCATCAGTAGCTCTCTGGTTACGGTTTCGCTTGAAACAAAATAAGGATTAAGACCTATGGTCTCAAAAGAGCGTGCGTTTTTACCGAGGAGCCGCCAGTCTGTTTTGGTGGATCCGCTTTCTGCGAGGAGGATCATAGGAGAATACATTTGTAAGTTAATATATGTCTGAATATCAGATTTACACGCTTTCCAACGGAATTCGTATTGCTCATAAACAGGTCAGCAGCACCCAGGTAGTGCATTGCGGCATTATGTTTGATATTGGCAGCCGCGATGAGCTGCCCCATCAGGCCGGGCTGGCACATTTTTGGGAGCATATGGCGTTTAAAGGAACAAAAAAACGCAAATCTTACCATATTATC
>JBEBRS010000269.1:0-4374 GCA_040394705.1 Leadbetterella byssophila | reverse complement strand
TATATCGCGGATTATTTACGGGTTTTAGGTGGGGATATAGTGGAGTAAGGGATTCGGAAAGCAGGAGTATTAGGTAATCTCACCACAGTCCTTTTAAAGTCATTCTGACACCTGATCAAACTTACCGTTAACTAACTTTTTTGCCATTTATCTACCTTACAATTTGTTTTTATAAAGGGGAGCTTTATAAATTTATCTGGCCAAAAAAACTTTTTAGCAATGAACAAGGTTATTTTCTTTTTCTGCGCATTGTTCCAAAAACAGACCGCAACAGTATTGCTTTCTTGCATATTATTATCCTCCGCAATAGGATGTTCCGAGAATCTTACCTTCGAAAATAATGCCGGTTGTTCCGGTAAAGAATATGTAAAAGAGGCAAGAAATATAGAAGGCTTTATTTATTTTGATGATGAACAAAAAAAGTATGCGATAAGCAGTCACCTTCCGGGAACGTACGATGCGATAGATGTAGGATTTATTTGTGCCATGCCCGATTCATTAAAAACAGACGGCTTAAAAGTAAAGTTTGATGGCCGTTACTACCAATTTGACCAGGATATTAAACCCGCCTGGGCCGGTGTAACTTATTATTATCTGAGCTTAGATAAAGTAAGTATAAGCCCTGAAAAATAATTGCTGTGAATATTCACCAGACATTGAAACGTTTCTAATTACTGATAGGTACTGATCCTGAAAATCACACTTATCATTTGAATCCACAGCAATTAATGTTGGCTGCTTACCCCACCCGCTCCAGCTCCACCTTGGCCGGCGGATGATACACCAGCGGTACCTCTTCTACCAGCACACTGGTCTTATCGAGTCCGAATGCCTGTTCATCGTGCTGTACGTATTTCTTAAGAGAAAAGTAGGTGTTCAGTACGAAACGCTCATGGAAAGTAAATTCATTTTCCACCGATAGGTATTTTTCGATGACTACAAACCGGTAATCGATGCTGTCGTTATACTTGCTTGAACCGTTGTAGCGGAGGTGAAGATTCAGCTCTTTCTTTTCAATCAGCTCGCCAATGATCTGCTTAAAATAAAGCTCTGCACGGGGCTGGATCCGGAACCCGATGTTAAGTACAATTTTGATGACTTTGTTGTCTACCAGCTCAGAAACCTCGTAGTTCAAGGTGTAAGGTTTATTGGTACGGTTGATGTGAAAAAACCAGTACACGTCGGCCCGTTTAGGCCGCTTCGCAAAAATAGAATTGAGGATAATCTGCTCCACCTGGTCGCGGTGGTCGGCCTTGGTGAGGTAGATCAGGTGGGTAGCAAATTTGGGAACACTCTTGTCTTCTGACAAATGCACAATTTTGTCGGTAAATTTACCCAGGTGCGAAAATTTGGTATACCGGTTATTGATTTTCCGACCGTAAAAAGAGGTGTACATCACGAGGAAAAACAAACTCCCAATCAGCACCGTGATGTAACCGCCCTCCTTAAACTTGCTGAGGTTGGCGATAAAAAACGAGAGTTCAATGGCCCCGAATACGGTCAGCAAAGCCCCTACCGCCCCCCTCTTCCAGCGTAATTTGTAAAGCAAAAAATAGGCCAGCAGCAGAGTGGTCATCATCATGGTCACGGTGATAGCCAGGCCATAAGCTGCCTCCATCCGGGCGGAGTCGCGAAAATAAAAGACGATGAGAATACAGCCGACCCACAACAGGGTATTGATGCTGGGTACATAGATCTGTCCTTTGGCTTCGGAGGGCTGCTTCACCATTACCCTTTGCCAGAAGTTCAGGTTGATGGCCTCGTTAATCAGGGTAAATGAACCGCTGATGAGGGCCTGTGAGGCAATGATGGCGGCCAGAGTGGCAATGACTATGCCGGGCACCAGGAACCAGTCTGGCATAGCCTCAAAAAACGGGTTTCGCTCACCCAGGTAGGCTCCGCCCTGATGCAGGAGCCAGGCAGCCTGGCCGAGGTAATTGGTCACCAGACAAACTTTCACAAACCCCCAGGTAAGCTGTATGTTCTCCCGCCCGCAATGGCCCAGGTCAGAATACAGGGCCTCAGCCCCTGTGGTGCATAAAAATACAGCTCCCAATATCCAGAACCCCTGCGGGTAATGGGTTAACAACTGGTAGGCGTAGTAGGGATTCAACGCCCGAAGTACTTCGGGATACAGCCGCACCTGGCTGATACCCAACACAAGCAAAATAGTAAACCACAATGCCATCACAGGTCCGAAGGCCTTGCCCACATTTTCGGATCCGAACCGCTGAAAAAGGAAAACCACTGACACGATGACCACCACCAGGGGCACGGGTGAAAGGTGAACGAAACGGGGAAGCAGGGTGAGGCCCTCCACGGCTGAAGTAACCGTAACAGCAGGCGTGATGATACCGTCCGCCAGCAGTGCCGATGCCCCGATCATAGTGGGTACAATGAGTTTCCGACCGTGTTTCCGTACCAGGGAATAGAGGGAAAAGATTCCCCCTTCGCCTTCGTTGTCGGCCTGCAGGGTAAGCCACACGTATTTTACTGTAGTCTGAAGCATCAGGGTCCAGAACACACAGGAAACCCCACCCAGCACCAGCATTTCGGAGATCGCTTTGCTGCCGATAATGGCTTTGAAAGTATAGAGCGGACTGGTGCCGATGTCTCCATAAATAATGCCCAGCGCAATGACCAGCGAAGCAGCAGTGACTTTGTCTTTCATTTCGCTGCAAAGTTCGGGCTTAAGCCATCAGGAGGTTATTAAGAAAACGCTGTAGACATAAAGATTTTATAAAGATGCCCTACTCCAGGCGGTACCCCACCCCGCTCACGGTAATCAGGTGACGCGGGTGATTAGCATCGGCTTCAATTTTTTTGCGCAGTTGGGCGATAAAGACCCGCAGGTACTGAGTTTCGGTTTGATAACCTACCCCCCAGATTTCCTTGAGCAAAAATCCGTGGGTAAGTACCCGCCCCGCATTTCGGGCCAGCAGTGCCAGCAGGTTATACTCGGTGCCGGTCAGTTTCAGAATGGCACCGTCGCGCTTCACCACCCGGCCCGCCAGGTCGATTTCCAGTTCGCCCACGGTAATGCTTTGCTGGGTAGCGCGGGTGTCATTATTCCGGAGGGCCGACCTCACGCGCGCCATCAACTCCCCTACCCGAAAGGGCTTGGAGAGGTAATCGTTGGCACCGTTATCCAGGGCTTTTACGATGTCGTCCTCCCCCTTTTCCACAGAAAGCACTACAATGGCCTTCTGATACCACTCGCGTAACTGCATCAACACCTCATGGCCGCTCATGTCAGGCAGGCCAAGATCCAGCATTACCACATCAGGCACATGATTCGCCGCCAGCATGAGTCCTTCCCGCCCACACCCCGCCTGGCGCGTAAGGTAGCCCTGGGCGTGCAGATTAATCTCCAGCAACTTCCGGATCTGGGGCTCATCGTCAATGATCAATACCTCGGGTTTATTCATTCTTCAGGTTTTTCAGGTATGAAACTTCTGCCGGTAGGATCACCCGAAACAGGGCGCCGCCATCTGGTCCTTCAGAGAGCTGCACGGTTCCGCCGTGTGCCTCCGCAATTCCCTGCACTATAGAAAGACCCAGGCCGGTACCGCCGGTACCTGAGCCCGGAATACGATAGAATTTCTCAAACACACGCTCCCGCAGGTACTCTGGTATACCCGGGCCGTTGTCGCTGACCTGCAGATGAAGCTGATCGTCATCAAAATCCATCCCTACCCGCACCTCTGACCGGGGCGGGGTATAGCGCACGGCATTCCCCACCAGGCTGTGCATCAGCACTTCTATCATGGCTCCGTCTATTTTAAAAAGCGGCGCACCTTCATTGGCCTCAAACAGCACCCGATGACCCTCCTGATCCGGCACCCCACCAATCACCCGAAACAACAGTTCATTTACGTCGCACCAGTCGCGCTTCAGGGTCAGCGTACCGGTTTCCAGCCGACTCATGTTGAGCAGATTTTCCACTTGCCGGTTCAGGCGTATACCGGCCGTATCAATGGCCGCCAGGAGATCTGTTTTCTGTCCGGTGGTAAGTTTATCCCCTGCCTCTCTGAGCGTGTCTACTGATCCGATAATGGTGGCAATGGGGGTTTTCAGTTCATGCGACAACGAACTCAGCAGGGTATTGTACAGACGAATCGTATTTTCTTTTTCTTCCTTATCACGCACCCGGGCCTCCTGGCGCCGCAGCCGGTTAGTGAGTACGGCATTCACCAGAGCCACCAACAGGTATATAAAGAAGAGCAGGGCATTTTCCGGACCATTAATTTTGTAATGTAGCACGGGCTCAATAAAGAAAAGATTCAGGATCAGGGCGCTTAAAACGGCTGCGATCAATACCGGCAAAATATCAAACAATACCGCCAGCAGAGACACCACCAGTAAGAGCAAAAG
>JBEBRS010000268.1:0-4382 GCA_040394705.1 Leadbetterella byssophila | reverse complement strand
GAAAGTAACTGAGATTGTAGGGTTTAAAAGAGCGAATCTCGGTCGTCAGTCAGCCCAGGAATTGCGTGCTGAAGGATATGTACCGGGCATTCTGTATGGTGGAGAGGAGCAAATTTCCTTCTATGCCCCGGCGTATCTGTTCAGACCGGTGATTTACAGCATCGACGCATACCAGATCAAACTGAGCATTGAGGGAAAAGAATACACCGCTATTCTTCAGGACAAACAGTTCCATCCCGTAAATGACTCCCTGGTGCACGTAGACCTGCTGGAGATCAACCCTGAGAAAGTGATTACTACCAGTATTCCCATCCGCCTCACCGGAACTGCGAAAGGCGCGAAACAAGGGGGTAAACTGGTACAAACACTTCGGAAAGTGCGGGTAAAAGGACCTGCCAAACTGATTCCTGAATTTGTTAACCTGGATGTAACTGAGCTAGGACTGGGCAAATCTGTCCGGGTAAAAGCTCTGGAACTTCCGGATCTGACCATCATTGATCCTTCTGCCAACCCGGTGGCCAGCGTGACTATCCCGCGTGCCCTGAGAGGACAGTTGAATGCAGAGAAGTAAGATTTTTCTTGTGATCTGAAATGAAAATCCCTGGCTTAGGCCGGGGATTTTTTTTTACAGCTATGAGCTTATTCAGCAACGACGAAAAGCTCTTCTTCGACCCACATCTAATATCTAATATCTAATGTCTAATTTCTAACATCTAATTTCTAACATCTAATATCTAACCTAACCGCCTCCCCCCATCCCTCACTAATTTAGAAAAAAAGACTTCTGTTCAGCCCGGTTTCTTCTTATCTTTGAGAAGAGAAAAAACGCTTACTAAACAGCCGCGGGCTTAAACGCACGCAATTCCGGCCCATTGCTATGAAACGACTACTGCCTATCGTCCTGACCCTCATAAGCCTGACGGTTTTCGCTCAGCAAGAATACAGCAATCACTGGATTGATTTCAACCAGGAATACCTTAAAATATCTTTCCGGGAAACCGGTGTCTACCGCCTGGAATATAAAGATATACAGAGACTAAGCGGCGCGGTAAACCGGCCCGGAGACATCCGCGTGATCCAAAGGGGGCGGGAGGTCCTTAAAACCGGTACAGGACTGGCCGACGGCCGCTTTGACGAAGGCGATTACTATGAATTTTTCCTGAAGGCTAACCAGGGAGAGCAAGACAGTCTGGCATACATTCCCCATTCCAACCGCCCGCCGGTCATCGGCAATCTCTTCTCTGACGACTCCTATATTTTTGTAACCGTCGGCCCGGCAGCGGGCAGAAACTATACACCCGGCCTGTTTCAAACCGCCTCCGTTACCGAAGACTTTCACATTGCCAGGGAGGTAACCTCATTCAACAGTACCTGGTCTTTCAATAACCTGATCGGCCTGGTTCCCTTTGTGCAGCAGTCGTATTACGAGCGGGGGGAGTCGTGGTCCGGCCCTCTCGTTTACAGTAACGGGGGAACATCCGAGCGGGTATCCGTCCAAAATTACACTCCGCAACCAGAATATCCGGCCACTTTTAATGCCCTGATCTACACCCGGAGCCACGTCTACCATGAAGTAACCGCCCACCTCAACGAAAAGCCCATGGGCACCGTGCGCCATGTAGGTTTCGACCACTTCCGTTTAGGGATCACCTTCACAGACCAGGACCTGGACGCCGGCGGATCTTTCACGTTCAGCACCCAATCGAACACCGTAGACGTAGCCGCGGCTTACTCGGTCACCAACTACACCCTCACCTACCCTCAGTCAATAGACCTGGCTGGCAAAGACACCCTTACCCTGAATCTCCCCACCTCCACGGCGTCATCTTCCTTACTACAAGTAAAGAACGCAGGGGCAGGACTTATCGCCTACGACATTACAGACGCTCATTCCGGCAGGCGGATTCCTTTTTCCGGCAATACCGTTTATGTAGAAAACCGGGCGGCTGTAAAGCGGGTATTCCTGGCCTCCCAAACGCAGCGTTTCGGAGAAGGGCAGATGATCCGGTTCACCCGACCTTCACTGACGGCCAATTACATCCTGATTACCCACCCTACCCTTCTCGAAGCCGCGGAAGAATACCGCGCCTACAGGGCCTCAGAAACGGGGGGTAGCTATCAAACCGACCTCCTGGAAATCCAGGACATTTACAACCAGTTCAATTACGGAGAGAGAAGCCCGGTGGCCATTCGGGAATACCTCCGCTACCAGATGCAGGGAGACACCACCAAAGAGCGTTTCCTGCTTCTTGTGGGTAAACCGGTCAGTTTCCCGAATTCCCTCAAAACCGATGCGCATCTTGACCTGGTTCCCTCTTTCGGTTATCCCGGGAGCGACGCCCTCTTTTCCACAGGATTAGGAGGCCTTCACCCCGATATAGCGGCCTACCACACCGGCAGGATTGCTGCCCGCCAAAGCCTGGAAGTCAGAAATGACCTTCAAAAAGTGAAGGAATTTGAAAGTCAGCCCTCCGCCGAATGGAAAAAGCAGGTACTTCACCTGAACGGGGGAATTGGCGCCGCCGAAATCAACAGCTTTAAAACCTTCATGGAAGGAATGACGACCCGTGCGAACCAATCTGCCATTAATGCCGTAGTCACCCATCGTTTTAAACAATCTACCGAAAATACAGAGCAGGTTAACATCAGCAGAGAAACCAATCAGGGCCTGGGCTTCATTTCTTATTTCGGACATGGCTCTTCCAGCACCCTTGATTTCAACATTGGTTATGCCTCCAATGCGCAACTGGGTTTTAACAACAAAGGAAAATACCCTTTCATGTATTTCAATGGCTGTGGGGTCAGCAATATCTTTTACCAGTACAATCCCCTGAGTACGGACTGGCTTTTTACCCCTGACAAAGGTGCTATTGCCGTACTTGCCAATTCTTATTGGGCTTACACTTCTTCATCCATGAGTTTTCTGGAAACATTTTACAGTAAACTGTTTAACACCCCTGAACTTTTGGGACAGCCTGTGGGCAAAATTATCCGGGAAGCCATAGCCCGGGAAACCCGCAAACCTAACTATAACCCCTTCGATCAATCCAACTCGCATCAACTCATTCTGCAGGGAGATCCGGCATTGATTGTTAATCCTTTTGACAAACCAGACTACGCTTTCAAAGAAGAATCGCTCGGCATCAGCAGCCTAAACGCGACTACCTCGCTTCAAAACAGTGACCAGGTCACCGTAACAGCAGAAATCACTAACCTGGGCAGAATTGCCGCCAATGAAGTGGTGGATGTAAAAACCTACCTCGACTATGCAGATGGCAGCACAGAGAGTTCCGGTGGCCGGCGTATCACCCGAAGTTTCGGATCCGTCTATAGCGACACCCTCCCTTTACGGCCGGGTCTGCGTAAAGTTCGCCTGGTCATAGATGAAGGGAAAAAACTAGCCGAACTCAGCACGGAAAATAACACATTGCACCTCGACGTAGATTGGGATGATGCGCGCAACAACGCCATCTACCCCTATGCACAAAGTAAAGACGAGACTCCACCGGTACTTCTCGCCTACATCAATGATGCTCTCCCGGCGGCAGCTACACGCATATACCCTTCCGCTCCACTGATCCGTTTTATCCTTAAAGATGAGAACCGTCTTACTGCTTCGGCAGTGAATCTGCGGGCCTTTCTGAAAGCTCCCGGCGATGCCGCATTTGTAGCCCTCCCGGATGTGGAACTGCGGGCGATAGACAACAATACCCTTGAAGGTCAGTACCAAAGTCCCACCCTGCCCGGCACCTATGAATTCCTGCTTAACGGCACAGATGCGGCGGGAAATATAACCGGGCAAGACCTTCGACTGAACTGGACCATTACCGAAGAAAACGTGCAGAACGTTGCGGTATCTCCGAACCCTACCAGCGGTTTCATCAAATTTATGATCAGAAATTCAGGAAATTCCACCGCAGCAATCACTTTAAACGACCTGTCCGGGAAGACCCTGCATTCCGAAGAATACAGCCTTAAATCGGGCCCAAATGAAGTATTTCTACGCATTCAACCGCCGGCGGGAACCTACATTTATTCGGTTCGTTTAGGCGATCAGCATTTTTCCGGGCGCCTGCTCCTGATCCGATAAAAAAAGAGACCGCCAGATAGGCGGCCTCTTTGCAATCACTCTTCGAGAACTGCTTACTTTTTCACAAATTTGAATGACTGACCGTTTAGTTTTCCGTAATAAACGCCTTCTCTCAGATTCTGGACATCAATCACGCTAACTCCGGCATCCACCTGCTGGGTTTTAATCGCATTTCCACTGATATCTACAATTCTGACTACTCCACCTTCGTTGAACTTCACCTGAAGGTAATCAGCAGTAGGATTAGGATACACCATAAATACAGGCGTCTGACTATCATCTAAAGCCACCG
>JBEBRS010000267.1:0-4382 GCA_040394705.1 Leadbetterella byssophila | reverse complement strand
ATGAAAACAATCAAAGGTCCGGGGATATTCCTGGCCCAGTTTCTGGGCGATACCCCACCCTTCAATACACTAGACGGCATAGCAGACTATATGGCGTCTCTGGGCTACAAAGGATTACAGATTCCAACGAATGACCCCCAGATTTTTGACGTAAAAAAAGCGGCGGAATCCAAAACCTATGCCGACGAAATCAAAGGAAAACTGGCTGAAAAAGGGCTGGAAATCACCGAACTGTCTACCCACCTTCAGGGACAGCTGGTGGCTTCTCACCCCATCTATAACCCTTTATTCGATGCGTTCTCGCCGAAAGAAGTGCACGGAAACGAACCGGCGCGCCGCGAGTGGGCCATCGAACAGGTAAAACTGGCGGCGAAAGCCTCCCGGAACCTCGGGCTTACTTCCCACGTGGGTTTTTCAGGAGCGCTGGCCTGGCCCTTCCTCTATCCCTGGCCTCAGCGGCCGTCCGGGCTGATCGAAACGGCCTTTAAAGAACTCGGTAAACGCTGGAAGCCTATCCTTGACGTGTACGATGAAAACGGCGTGGATTACTGTTACGAACTGCACCCCGGAGAAGATCTTTTCGACGGCGCCACGTTTGAGCGTTTCCTGGAGAATGTGGACCACCACCCCCGCGCCAATATCAATTATGACCCCAGTCACTTTGTATTACAAGCCCTGGATTACATTCAGTTTATCGACTTTTACCACGAAAGAATCAAAGCTTTCCACGTGAAAGACGCGGAATTTAACCCTACGGGCAAACAAGGTGTGTACAGCGGTTTCGCGAACTGGGCCGATCGGGCCGGACGCTTCCGTTCCCTGGGCGACGGGCAAGTAGATTTCAGCGCCATTTTCTCCCAGCTCACCCAATACGGTTACGACGGTTGGGCGGTACTGGAATGGGAATGCTGCATCAAGTCGTCAGAACAAGGCGCACGCGAAGGCGCCCCCTTTATTGAGAGTCACATTATCGAAGTCGCCACAAGGGCCTTTGATGATTTTGCCGCTACCGGCACGGATGAAAACGTGAATAAAAGCGTTTTGGGTCTGTAAGAAAAGGAAGAACAGGAGATACGCGGGTGTCTCCTGTTCTTGACTTTTTATCTTTCTTCCTGTTCTTCACACTCTTTTTCCAGCGCTCTTCCCGCCACCTTACCCACCGTAAGGCCCTGAACTATGATAGAAAATACGACTACAAAGTAGGTAATCGCAATCAGGAAACTCCGGTATTCGCTTTCTCCGGCAGATAAGGCCAGGGCAATAGATACGCCCCCTCTCAGTCCGCCCCACACCAGCACCTTGATGGTTCCGGACGAAAACTGCTGCCTGAAACGAATCATCAGCGTAGGTATCCAGATGGAAAGAAAACGGGAAAGCAACACCACCACAATGGTCATCACGCCCACCACCCAGTAATCCAGGATATTCGGAATCAGCAATAATTCAAACCCGATAAACAGGAAGAGTACCGCATTCATAATCTCATCGATCAGCTCCCAGAATTTATTGAGATAGTCTTTGGTTTCATCCGACATGGCGGTACGTTTTCCGTAGTTGCCGATGATGATACCGGCCGCTACCATGGTCAAAGGACCTGAAATGTGCATGGCGTGAGCAATCAGGTATCCTCCCATCACCACCGACAAGGTAATCAATACCGAAACAATGTAATCGTTCACACTTTTGATGGCTTTGGATGCGGTAAAGCCCAGAAAAGCCCCCAACAGGAAGCCGCCACCCGCTTCTTTCAATAGCAGCCAGGAAATGTTACCGAAGGTAATATCGAAAGAATCTCCCGAAGCCAGCTTGAGAATAACCGCAAACACCACTACGGCTACCCCGTCATTAAAGAGTGATTCCCCGGCCACTTTGGTCTCCAACGATTTTGGTACATTGGCCTTCTTTAAAATGCTCAGTACAGCCACCGGATCTGTGGGCGAAATCAGGGCACCAAACAGCAGACAATACAGCAAGGGAACAGTAAAGCCCAGTAGAGGAAGTATGTAATAAAGGATCAGGCCCACCGCAAAGGTCGAAATAATCACGCTGACCGTGGAGAACAGCATGACGGGAAGTTTCTGCTCACGCAGATCTCCTATATTAATGTGTACCGCGCCTGCAAAAAGCAGGAAGTTCAGCATGGCTCCCATCAGGACTTCCGTAAAATCTACCCCCGTCAGCAACTGGGAAAATTCCAGTAATGTTTCGGGAAAAAATTTACCAAAAGCCACCAGAAAAACCGAAGACGCCATGGCGATGACCATGATCCCGATAGCCGAAGGCAACTTCAGAAAGCGAAGGTTCAGGTAGGCAAAAAAAGAGGCCAGAACAATGAGAATGGAAAACGAATAATAAAGCTCCATCGGAATATTTTAGAGGATTTCAACTGAGAAAGCACAAAATTACAAAAAAAGTATTTTTCACTTTACGGTTTTTTCGGGCTAAACGGACAGATTCTGCCCCAAACCTTCCCTACTTTCCTAAAAAAACAATACATTTGGAATCCAATTTAGCCTATTATGAAAAAAATATTACTGCTTACACTCCTTCTTCCTACGGCCTGGATTTGCCGTGCGCAAAACGTTTCGGAGTGGATCAAAGAGAATTATACAAAGCATGCCTACCGCATCCCCATGCAAGACGGCACCCGACTTTTCACCCATGTGTATGTACCGAAAGACGCTTCCGCGGAGCACCTCTACCCTATGGTAATGCAGCGTACCTGCTATAGCGTTGGCCCCTACAAAGCCGATGAATTTCCCGCCCGGCTGGGGCCTTCTGAAGCCATGATGAAGGAAAAATACATCTTTGTCTACCAGGATGTACGCGGCCGGTGGATGTCGGAAGGCACCTGGACCAATATGACGCCCAATCATCCGGGCAACGGACCGGGGATCACACCGGACGAAAGCTCGGATACCTACGACACCATCGACTGGCTGATTAAAAACATCCCTTTTAATAACGGAAGAGTAGGCCAATGGGGCGGTTCCTACCCCGGTTTCTATACTACGGCCGGTACCATAGAGGCCCACCCCGCGCTCAAAGCTTCTTCGCCCCAGGCTCCTATTGCCGACTTCTTTTTCGATGATTTCCACCATAACGGTGCATTTACCCAGGCTTACCTCTTCACTTTCCCGGTGTTCGGAAAACAGCATGAGGGACCTACCCCCACCGCCTGGTATAACGAGCAGATGATACAAAAACCCACCAAAGACGGCTACCAGTTTCACCTGGAGCTGGGATCTCTGAAAAATGTTCAGCAGTATTACAAAGACAATTTCTACTGGCAGGAAACCGTAAATCACCCCAACTACGATGAATTCTGGCAAAAAAGGAATATCCTTCCCCACCTTAAAAATATTACGCCCGCCGTTATGGTGGTAGGGGGATGGTTTGATGCCGAAGACCTGTACGGTCCGCTTAATACCTACAAAAGTATCCGCCGGCAAAACCCGGGGAAAGCCTACAACAGCATTGTGATGGGGCCTTTTGACCACGGCGGATGGTCAAGGGAAAGGGGCCAGACTATGCACACCAGTGTGTATTTCGGCGACAGCATCGCTACTTTCTACCAGAAAAATATAGAAGCGAAGTTCTTCCGGCATTTCCTGAAAGAAAGCGGAGACGGGAAAACCGGCCTTCCCGAAGCCTATATGTTTGATACCGGAGGAAAAAAATGGGGTGAATTTGACCAATGGCCTCCCCGTCAAGCCGAAAAACTGAAATTTTACCTGGCGGAAAGCGGCAAGCTGGAGACCACCCCGCCGCCTTCTGCCGGAAGTTCCGAATTTATCAGCGACCCGCTGCGGCCGGTTCCCTACACCGAAGACATTACCACCACCATGGGCTTTACCGCCCGAAATTACATGTCGGAAGACCAGCGTTTCGCAGCCCGGCGGCCCGATGTGCTGGCGTTTGAAACCGATGTACTGACCGAAGACATTACCCTGGCAGGGGAAATCCTGGCCCGACTCAAAGTAAGCACCAGTCAGTCGGATGCCGACTGGATCGTGAAGCTGGTAGACGTGTATCCGCCCGACGAGGCCGACCACGCCTACATGCCACATAAAAATATTACCCTCAGCAATTACCACCAGATGGTGAGAAGTGAAATTATGCGCGGGCGGTTCCGGAACAGTTTTGAAAAACCCGAACCATTTACCCCCGATCAGAAAACCGATGTCAATTTCGCGCTCCAGGATGTATTCCATACCTTTAAAAAGGGACACCGCATCCAGATCCAGGTGCAAAGTACCTGGTTCCCGCTTTTTGACCGAAACCCCCAGCACTACGTAGAGAATATCTACAAAGCGGAAGAAAGCGATTTCGTCAAAGCCTTGCATAAAGTGTTTAATGATTCCGTCATTGAAGTGGATGTA
>JBEBRS010000266.1:0-4387 GCA_040394705.1 Leadbetterella byssophila | reverse complement strand
TCAGCAGTAGGTTCATCGGTCAGTTGGTGAACGACACCCCCTGTGTCAATTACGAATTAAAAATTACGAATCACGTAAATCAATTACGAATTAAAAATTACGAATCACGAGGACTCGCTACTCGGCACTCGGCACTCGCAACTCCCCTCACTACTCACTACTCACTACTCCCTACTCGTTACTCGGCACTCGGAACTCCCCTCACTACTCCCTACTCCCTACTCGTTACTCGGCACTCGGCACTCCCCTCACTACTCACTACTCCCTACTCGTTACTCGGCACTCGGCACTCGGAACTCCCCTCACTACTCACTACTCACTACTCCCTACTCGGCACTCGGAACTCCCCTCACTACTCCCTACTCGCTACTCGGCACTCACTACTTAAGCTCACTGATCGAAACCCCACCGGAAATGGCCATTTTCATCAGTTCCGTACTGGGGATATTCAGGATTTCCACATCTTCACGCGCCACAATAAAGGTTTGTCCCGAGATGGCGTATCCATGCGGACAGTACACCGAAACCATATCGGGCAGGTTAAAGATGTCCAGGTTTTCCTGGGTCAGAAACCCCATTTTTTTGACCACAGGGTGATAGTTGATGGTCACCAGCACCCCCGTGCTAAATTTCTTCTTCTCTCCTAAAAACGCTGAAATCAGATCTTTAGTGGCCGAATAGAATATTTTTACGATAGGAAGGTTCGTCAGCTTCTCTTCCAGCCAGTTCTGAATGGTAAACGGCAGGATTCGGGTGAAAAGTAGTCCGATAAACGCCGTACCGCTCACCACAATCAGGAAACCCAGGCCCGGGATAAAAAACTTCTTGTTCGGGTCAGACCAGCTTTCAAACTGGATACGCCCGAGGCTGTCGACAAAATCAAAGGCCGAAAAAAGGATCAGCAGTGTAATTCCCAGGGGCGCCACAAAGAGGAGTCCGCGCAGGAAGTAAGAAATGAGCCGGTTTAATAAATATTTCAGTGTATTTCCCATGAATGAAAGACCGGAGTGCGGCGGTATACATTAATACGTCAAAATTACGTCTTTATTTTTATTCGGAAGATTATAGGTGGAGGATAAAATTTACTGGCTCGGAAAGGGCTATGAGATTTAACAAAAGAGTAATGCGGCTTCGAATAGGAAATAAAAGAAAAAGCGCGTATTTTGAACTGAAATTTAAACTATTTATGATGAGAAGAATACTATTTTTAGTCCTTTTGCTCCCCTGCCTGGCGTTCGGACAAACGCAAAGCGGTATTGTATTTGAAGACAGCAACGGAAACGGGAAAAAAGACAGGAAAGAGAAGGGTATTGCCGGGGTTGCAGTAAGCAATGGCGTAGATGTGGTGGTGACGGATGAAAGCGGACGGTACACCCTGCCTTTGGGCGATGACCAGATTTTCTTTGTCATTAAACCCGCTGACTACCGGATACCCGTGGATTCCCTCCATCTTCCCCGGTATTACCGGATCCATAAACCGAACGGATCGCCCTCCGGTTTTCAGTATACCGGGGTGGCACCTACTCCTGCTTTACCGGCTTCCCTCGACTTTGGTCTGGTACCGGAGCAGGAAAACCGCGATTTCTCCGCCCTCATTTTCGGAGATCCTCAACCCTATACCCTGCAAGATATCGAGTGGTTTACCCGGGGCGTAGTCCGGGATGTCACCGCGGTCAAAGATGTGGCTTTTGGCCTCAGCCTGGGCGACCTGGTAGGAGATAACCTTACCTTGCATCAGCCTTACATCCGGGCGGTAAAAGAACTGGGACTGCCCTGGTATAACCTCATGGGGAACCACGATATGAATTACGAAGCCACGGCAGATCACCTTTCCGACGAGACCTTTGAAGCCAATTTCGGTCCGGCCAATTATGCTTTCAATTACGGAAACGCTCACTTTATCATCCTCGACGATATCCTTTACCCGGATCCGCGCGATGGAAAAGGGTACTGGGGCGGTTTTCGTCCGGACCAGCTGGATTTCGTGGAAAATAACCTGAAATTCGTGCCCAAAGACAAACTGATTGTCTTGGCTTTTCATATTCCGCTGTTTGAGGAAGGCGATTCTTTCCGCGACGAAGACCGGCAGCGTCTCTTCGACCACCTGAAAGAATATCCGAATGTATTTTCCATGTCGGCCCACACCCACCTGCAAAGGCAGAATTTCTTTGGAGCCAATGAAGGCTGGCATGGGGCGAAACCCTGGCACGAGTATAACGCGGGTACTACCTCGGGCGACTGGTATTCCGGGGAGATGGACAAGCGGGGCGTGCCGTACTCTACCATGCGCGACGGCACCGAGAGGGGGTACGCTTTTCTCAGGATCAGGGGAAATACATATAGCATCGATTACAAAGTAGCCGGAGAATCTGCCGCCTATCAAATGGAGATCTTCTCACCGAAAGTGATTCCGCACGGAAGAGGCACCACGGCTTCTATTTATGTCAATTTTTTCATGGGCCGTGAGGGCGATAAGGTAGAATACCGCATTGACAACGGGGAGTGGAAGCCGATGCGCCACGTGCAGGAGCAGGATCCGTCTTACCAGCACCGCTTGCACCGCTGGGATTATGCAGATACCCTGATGGCGGGCCGCAGACCCAGTAATGCTGTGATCAGCACCCATCTCTGGAGGGCGGGCTTTCCTGCCAACCTGGAAGCGGGAGAACATCACATTGAAGTGAGAGCTGAAGACATGTTTGGGAAGGTAAGTGTGCAACGCAAGAATTTCAGAGTAGAGAAGTAAGCTATCGGTTTGGAAACCTGGAACAGTTTCTTTCTCCCAAAACAAACATATCTCCGGATGAGGAAAATCATAAAAGAGATACGGGAAAATGTAGTATCTTGCTGAAAAGTTTTGACGGAGATGGAAGTAATATTGGTAGCGACAGATTATTCAAAAGAAGCGGAAAATGCGGTGGAATATGCGGCAGCGGCTGCAAAAGTGGTCAAAGCGAAGCTGGTTTTATTCCACTTATACAAATTATCGGTACATGCCATGAACTCCCGCCTGGGGCCGGCCTCGTTTGATGACCTCTACAAGGCCAGCCGCCAGCGCCTGGAAGACCGGGCGGCGGAAGTGGCGGCACGATACGGGATACGGGCGGAGGCCGACTGGCACAAAGACGATTTTTACATTGAGCTGAAGCGGAGTATCCAGCATTTTAATGCCGACATCGTGGTATTGGGTATGCCCGAGAAATCCCTGGAACAAGACCTCTTGGGGAATACCACTACCGGGGTGATTTTCCGTTTGAAATTCCCGGTGCTGGCAGTACCTTACGGGGTGAAGTTTGAAGGCATAAAAACCATTCTTTTCGCGGCGGATATCCTGCGTGGGGTACACCTGGATGTGCTTGGGAAAGTAAAAGAAGTGGCGGCGGACTTTGGCGCCAGGCAAGTGGAAATCTTCCATGTAAGTGCGAAGGTCAAAGAAATGGAAAAGGCGGGTATACGGGCCAGTGCGGAAAGTATGTTTGGAGAAGGCCAGGAGGATGTGCGGTACTTCTACAAAAATGTGGAGTCGAACGCGGTGATCCGGGAAATCCAGAAAGAGCTGGCAGAAGTGAAGGCCGACATGCTGATTATGGTACCTAACCGCTACGGTTTCTGGGCTTCCCTGGTGCACCGGAGCAAGACGCGTATCATGGCTTCCGGAAGCGAGGTACCCTTGTTGTCTCTTCCTTTATGATCGTATACGAAGACGAGGAGGTGTATATCGTGCATAAGCCTCCCGGTGTATCGGCCCAGGAAGACCTCACAGACGGCGATTCTATCCTGGCCGCGTTTCCGGGAACACATGCGATCACCCGCCTGGATAAGCGGGTAAGCGGACTCATGATCCTGGCCAAAAGCGTGGACTCCGCCCGTTTGTGGAGCCGTTATCTGCAAGACGGAGCCATCCGGAAAGTCTATCATTGCGTGGTAGCCCGGCGGCCGGAGAAAGACCAAGGAGAATTGGTGCATTGGATCAGGAAAGAGGCCCGGGCCCGGGTATTCGACCACGAAGAAAAAGGGAGCAGAAAGGCGGTATTGCATTATCGGCTAATCCGCTCTTCCGAGCGGTATCACCTCCTTCAGGTAGAAATTGCTACGGGCCGTTTTCACCAGATCCGGGCTCAGTTGGCCGCCGTGGGCAGTCCCATCGTGGGCGATTTGAAATACGGCTATAAACGAAGCTCCCCCGACGGCAGTTTGTTTTTATCCTGCACGAAGATGGTATGCGGAGAGGTATCGGCCGAAATTCCGTTGCCCGACCTTTGGGGGCGCTACGGAATGAAGGATTAAATGTCTGCGGGATGGGTGTGGGTGTTGTCCGGATGTTCTAGCAATAGATTGTCCCTACGGGACATGGGATATTCGACGAATAATACCCCGTAGGGGTTAC
>JBEBRS010000265.1:0-4411 GCA_040394705.1 Leadbetterella byssophila | reverse complement strand
GTATTACTTTTTTAGGAACAGGCACTTCTTCAGGGGTGCCTGTTCTTACTTGTACATGTGAAGTGTGCAGGTCGGCAGACCACCGCGACAAGCGCCTGCGGTCGTCTGTGCTTATCCGCACGGCCCACACTACCCTGGTGGTCGATACAGGACCCGATTTCCGGCAGCAGATGCTCAGAACCGGTGCTGAACGCCTGGACGCGGTTTTCTATACCCATGAACACAAAGATCATATCGCCGGGCTGGATGACATCCGCCCTTATAACTATATGGGAGGGGTGAAAAGGCATGTACCCCTCTATGCCCGTGCGCATGTGCTGGATCAGATTAAGAAGGAATTCGGGTATGTTTTTCAGGAGAACGCCTACCCGGGTATTCCGTTGGTAAGTACCCACGTGATCGGTGAAGGGCCTGTCCGGGTTGGCGATATAGACGTTCAACCTATAGAGGTGATGCATCATCAGCTACCTGTACTTGGTTTTCGGGTAGCAGATTTTACCTACATTACCGATGCCAACTTTATTTCAGGGCCGGAAAAGGAAAAAATAAAAGGGTCAAAAGTGCTTGTGCTTAACGCGCTTCAACGTACTCCCCACATTTCCCACTTTACGCTGGAAGAAGCGGTATCCCTGGCGCAGGAATTGGGGGCGGAGACTACGTATCTTACGCATATCAGCCATAAACTGGGCCTCCACCACGAAGTGGAAAAGGAACTTCCGGAAGGTATAAAGCTGGCGTACGACGGTTTGATGTTGCAGGTGTGAGTCTCCGCAGAGTCTGTTTGAAAAGGAACTCTGATGGCCAAACGCAGTGAATAAATTCGTGTTTTTTCTGTAATTTCAGAAAAGCAAATTTGTGCGTTTTTCAGATTCTCTCTATCTTAGTAGGCGCTAACACACACTTGCTATGCCCATTACCAACGTTCACGACAAATTCATCCGTCAAATCCTGTCCAACAAGGAACTGGCCATTGATTTTCTCCGGGAATTTCTCCCGGAAACTCTCGTAAACCACATGAATTTACAAACCCTGGAACACCAAGATACTTCGTACATCAATGAAGAGTTGAAAGAATCTTTCTCCGACCTTATCTGGCGGGTGAATATGAAAGGAGAAGAGAGCTTGCGTATCAGCTTGTTACTGGAACATAAAAGCTATGCCGACCCGAAAGTGGTGTTCCAGTTACTGGAATATTTGGCCTGCGGTTACCGGAAACAGATCCGGGAGAAGCAGAAGCCGGAGTTGATCATTCCTATCCTGTATTACCACGGAAAGAGCAACTGGAAGTTCCGGTCTCTGGTATCTTACTTCGTGCACTATCCGGATTTCATGAAGAAGTATTTGCCCTGGTTTGAATTTGAATTTGTGAATTTGCACGAGCTGGCGCCGGAGCAGATACTGACGCTTCAAAACGGGTTGTTAAGCAGCGCGGTGATGCTACAGAAGTACAGTTTTGATCCGGCAGGACTAGCTACGCACATTCACGCCATTCTTGAAAACCTAAGTCCGTATTTGGAATCGAACGTGACGGATGCTATTTTTGTTTACATGATACATGGCACACAGTTGGATGAGAAACATTTTATAGAATCTGTTCAAAAACTACCTGAGGAGATGAGCATTAAAACAATGACATTGTACGATCAATTGATCCTGAAAGGCAGGCAAGAGGGCAAGAAAGAAGGAATAGAGCAAGGAATCGCCCAATCCCTGCAAACTACCGTCTTAAACGCATTCGATAACGGTGTGGAAATACCGCTTATCCGTCTCATTACCGGAGAGACGGAGGAGAAAATCAAAGCGATCCTGCGTCAGAATAAGCGTATCCGTTAATTTTTGGATACTGGCTTCTTCCCTCCACTCTACATTCCCCAGGAGAATCTACAGTACATCCAGTATTTGATTTTCCTTTTGGTTTACCCGAAACCGTTCTCCTTTTTTCTTTCCAAGCAGCGCCTTTCCCAAGGGAGAATCTAGGGAGATGCCCATCACGGTTTGTCCGTCTACTAATACTTTCCCCAGGGCGGCCGACAGTAAAAACCACCCGTTTTCAGTTCTCACCAGGCTTCCTGCACCACATTCTTCCCGTAGAATGCTAAAATCGATAACCCCGAATTTTCCGAATTCGAGCTTCAGGTTTTCGAGCTGGGTGCGGAGCATAAACACTTCGTTCTGGGCCATGGCCCGTCCCGTTTCGTATTTGTCGCCCATGCTGCTTTTCGACTCCTGGTTGGCCGATTGCTGTACACTTAAAATATGCCGTTCCAGTTCTTCCAGCCTCTGCCTAAACAGGGCATGGGCCTGATCTATCGCCTGTTGTTTGTCCACTTAATGCATGGGTTTATCCGGCGCCGGCGCCGAAGCATGATAACCCAACTCCATCACCATACGGGCATACTTGTCTAAAAGTGCGATCACCTTCTTCTGGGTTCTGGCTTTCACAATAAGCCCCACATGGTATTCCTCGTCCATGGTCCAGACCACCTCCGGGTCATTAAACGGGCTCATATCGGGATGCTGATGACCTGAAAGCGTAATCAGGATGCCCGAGTACCCTTTGCTGACTTTGGGCAATTTGTAGGGGATATGGTCTCCCACGGCCGTTTCAATCCGGGCCCATTCTTTCCAGAGGTTGATGCCCGAGGAGAACTCCACCATCTCGGCCAGATGGGCACCTCCTACCCGGGAGGCCGTTTCCAGGAAATAGTATTGGCCGTCGCTTTGGCTCCTGATAATCTCGGTGTGTACGGCAGAGAAGCGCAGATTAAAGGCTTTGATTACCTGGTGGTTAACCAGAGAAAGCGCCTCCTGGTCCAGGGAGCCGTGTTCTACGGTGACAGAACGAAAGATACCCCCTCCGTGTGCCACCTCGAAAGGAGTACTGAGGTATTGGCTGCACCGTTCGAAAATGACCTGGCTTCCGTAGACCAGGGAGTCTACATGAAACACGTCTCCCGGTTTAAATGCTTCGATCAGGAAATTATGGCGCTTTTCGCCCAGGCTGTGAATATGGTTCCAGGCTTCTTCCCGGTTTTGTACTTTTTTTATGCCGGTGGCGGAAGCTTCCGAACGGGGCTTGATGATCCACGGACCAGCCACGGTATCCAGGTAACGATCGATGTCCCGGTCATGAAACAGGGAACTGAAAGGGGGAACCGGAATGTCATGGTCATGCGCCTGCATGCGCATTGCCAGTTTATCCCTGAAATAACGGGCGGTGGTTTGTCCCATTCCCGGTATCCGGAAATATTCACGCACCAGCGCCGCCTTCTCCACATCAAAGTCATCCAGCGCCACTACCAGGTCTACCTTCCTTGACCGGAAAAGATGTGCCATTCCTTCAATGATGGTATGATACGTACTGAACGTGTTTTCGATGTCTTCCAGGTAAAAGAATTCGTCGATACTTTCCCGGGGCCACGCCTTGTGCTCCAGTTTTTTATTGGTCAGGAGGAAAACCGTATTCCCTTCTGCTTTGGCCGAGCGGAGGAAATCTACTCCCTTGAAATAGGTGCAAATACAAAGGATTGTCATAAGCGGTAGAAGTGAGAAAGTGACAGAAAATTTGGTAATTCGCCTAAAAATAAGAAAGCCGTCCGGTTTTCGGACGGCTTTTGCCAAATTTTTCTTTCTCACGACTTATTTTCCCGTAGTCTTCGACTTAGGGATCACATCGCCTTTAATGGTTAAAACTTCCTGGCTGTTTTCCGCATTGCTGATTACCGTAATGGTTTTGTGAAAAGCATTCGGACGGTTCTTGGTGTCGTATCCTACTTTGATGGTTTTGGTCTGACCGGGCATGATGGGGTCTTTAGACCACTCCGGCGTAGTGCATCCGCAAGAAGCCTGGGCATTGGTAATTACAACCGGCGCCGTACCCACATTGGTTACCTCAAAAGAGTAATTGATCACTCCGGCTTCCTTTACTTTGCCAAAGTCATGCACCATTTTGTTAAACTTCAGTTTTCCCTGCGCGTGTGAAGCCACCGCAAAAAAAAGTATACCCGCAAGGGTAAAAATAAATTTTTTCATCGTTAATTGATTTTAGATTACCTAAGTCGTTTTTGTTAATGACAATACAAATTAAATGGACTTTTTTGAGGTATAAAAATTTTTAACACCACATTAACATACCTTTTAAACAAGTAAAGTTTAAAAAAAATAGGTTAACTTTACCGTACGAAACCTGATCATTTTACGGCATACACCTTGAGTATGTTCGTATGTAATTAAGAAGACCTTATGAGTGAAATACTAATTGAAAACAATACTTTCCGGGATATTGGTCTCACTGCGGAGGAAATACT
The DNA here is from genome assembly GCA_040394705.1 of Leadbetterella byssophila. GTDB lineage: Bacteria > Bacteroidota > Bacteroidia > Cytophagales > Spirosomataceae > Leadbetterella > Leadbetterella byssophila_B. Next base: position 104 of record JBEBRS010000265.1, on the reverse strand, counting down.
CAACGATTACCGACTGGCGTGTGAAAGCAGGGTGACCAGTGTAACCGGGCGGAAAGATGTATTCATGGGTAGGGCGAAGTTCGGAATTTTCGGTGACGGGAAAG
>JBEBRS010000264.1:0-4429 GCA_040394705.1 Leadbetterella byssophila | reverse complement strand
TGAGAATGTAACGAAAACATTCTCATAAACTTTTATTTGCACGCTATTTCTTTGCAATTTTACGGATTATTTTTCAGAAACGAATACCGGGGAAGTATTTTTTCCCGAAAGCTCACGAGAATGCAGGCCCTAAGTTTTTACCTTTCCTATCCCTTTATCCGGTTAATCTCCTTTTTACCATTGCGTGTCTTGTATTTTTTATCCGATTACCTGGTGTATCCCGTACTATACCGGCTGCTGGGGTACAGGAAAGGCGTGGTGAGGGAAAATATGCGACAGGTGTATCCGGAAAAATCAGAAGCGGAGAGGAGAACCATAGAACGAAAGTTTTATCATTATCTGTCCGATCTTTTTATGGAAACGATCAAAGGGTTTGACCTTTCGGAGCAAACGCTGTCGGAGCGGATTACCATAAGCCACCTGGATGTGCTTCAAAAAACGTACGAAGAAAAAGGCGGGGTAATCCTTACCCTGGGGCACGTAGGAAACTACGAATGGCTGGCCCGGTACGTGCCGGCAGTATCGGGAATCCGACTGGGAGTACCGTACCGAAAACTGACGAATCCCTATTTTGATAAAGCTTTTAAATCTACCCGGGAGCAGGGCGGTGCCATTTTATTTCATACCCAGGATACCCAGCATTTCGTGAAACGCGAGAAGGGTAGGTTTGCCCTGGCCCTGGCCAATGACCAGTCGGCGCCTCCACATAAATCGTTTTGGGTGAAGTTTCTGAACCGCGACACTTCCTTTTTTGAAGGTACGGAAAGACTGGCGCGCCAGCTGAATTTTCCCGTCTTGTTTGTCTATATCCGCGTAACGGGAAGAGGCAAATATGCGATTGACTTTCAACCTTTGACGTTGGATCCGGGAAAAGAACCGACGGGCCGTATCCTGGAGCTCCATGCCCGTTACCTGGAAAAAAACATCCATGAAGCACCTGAATACTGGCTCTGGTCACACAAACGGTGGAAGCACAAGAAGCCCGATGGCTTTGGGTACGGGTTTACAAGGGATATTTCGAAACAGTAGAGGCGGTTGGGATAGGTTCTCAATTTAAAGATATATTCTCCGCGCCCAGTAAGCCCGAAAGACGACTGTGGATCTCCTTGTTGATCTCTATCCGCACAGTGCGGGAAAACAGGGCGATGTTATAATCATTCAGGGTATCGAACACATCAATCTTGAGGCCGAATTTTCCAGGGTTTTGCAGTATGATCTGCTGAATTTCCTGTACCAGCGATTTGTCGAGGGTATGAATATTCAGCTTGATTTTCATTTCCTTCAGGCGTTTCTCCTTCATTTCGCTTAGCAGGTCAATGGCCTGAGGCTTGAATTCCAGTTCGTCTTCTTTGCCCCATCTACCCGCCACTTTTCCTTTGATATAAATGAAAGCCTCCGGAATAAAATACCGGGAAAATTCAATAAACTCCCGGCCGAAAAGAGCAATTTCCAGGGATCCGGTATAGTCTTCGATCCGGTAAATACCGAACTGGTTGCCGTTTTTAGATTGGCGTATATTGGCGGAAGTGACCACCCCGCCTATGGTAAATTCCTTGTCTTTGTTCTCCTTTTCCAGAAAAGAGTTGTCCAGCGGTTTACAAAGACTCATTTCCATAGCAAACTGGTCAAGCGGGTGACCCGAAATGTAAAAACCCACCACTTCTTTTTCGTACCTCAGTTTTTCAATGTTGCCCCATTCTTCCACGCGGTCAATCTTGGGAGTTTGTATGCTAAAACCGCTGTCCATGGAACCGAACAGGGTATTCTGGGAGTTCATTTTATCTTCCTGCACCTTATTGGCATACCGGATCAGGCGTTCAATAAACGTTCCGCCTTCATCGGCCACATGGAAATACACGGCCCGGTGAATGTCTTCAAAGCAATCAAACGCTCCGGCGTAAGCCAGAGATTCCAGGGTTTTTTTGTTGACCGTCCGTAAATTAACCCGGGTGATAAAGTCGAAAATATCCGTAAACGCGCCATTTTTATCCCGTTCCTCAATGATCGCATCTACTGCCGCATCGCCTGTTCCTTTAATGCCGCCCAAGCCGAAACGGATCTCATGTTTCTTGTTGACACTGAATCTTTTCTGGGATTCGTTGATGTCTGGTCCGAGTACTTGCAGTCCAAGGGCCTTGCATTCCTCCATGAAGAAGGTGATTTTATCAATGTTTCCAAGCTGAGAGGTCAATACACCCGCCATGTATTCGGCCGTGTAATGCGTTTTCAGCCAGGCGGTCTGGTAAGCCACAAAGGCGTAACAGGTGGAGTGCGACTTGTTAAACGCATATTGGGCGAACGCCTCCCAGTCGGTCCAGATTTTATCCAGGGTTTTTTCGGGGTGCCCGTTTTTCAGGCCGCCTTCAATGAATTTGGCTTTCATTTTGTCCAGTACCTCCTTCTGTTTTTTCCCCATGGCTTTCCGGAGGGTGTCGGCATCGCCTTTGGTGAAGTCGGCGAGTTTCTGAGACAGCAACATCACCTGCTCCTGATATACCGTGATGCCGTAGGTTTCGGCCAGGTGTTCTTCCATTTCCGGGAGGTCATAGCTAATGGGTTCCCTCCCGTGTTTCCGGTTTACGTAATTCGGAATGTAGGCGATAGGCCCGGGCCGGTAGAGGGCATTCATGGCAATGAGGTCGCCAAAGCGGTCGGGCTGAAGATCTTTCATGTATTTCTTCATGCCGTCTGATTCAAACTGGAAAATGGCGTTGGTTTCGCCTCTCTGGAAGAGCTTATACGTTTCTTCGTCGTCCAGCGGAATCTCGTCGATGTCTATTTCCACGCCATAATTTTCACGGATCATCCGCAGGGCTTCTTTGATGATGGTGAGGTTTCGCAGTCCGAGGAAGTCCATTTTAATTACCCCGGCATCTTCAATCACTTTCCCTTCAAATTGCGTTACCAGCAGGTCAGAATCTTTAGACGTGGAAACCGGCACAATTTCGGAGAGGTCGTACGGCGCAATAATGATTCCTGCGGCATGAATGCCCGTGTTCCTCACCGTTCCCTCCAGCTTTTCGGCTTGTTTGAGTACTTTGGAAGTCAGGTCGCGACCATCGTACATTTGTCGGATCTGCTTTACATTCTCTATCTCATCGGGGTTCATTCCCAGCTCAGCCAGTGATTTTGGTCCGGAGACCGGAGCGTGTATCAACTTCTGGAAATTCATGCCGTAACCGGGTTTGTCCGGAATAAGCTTGGCGATATGGTTGGCTTCCGACAGGGGCAGGTCCATTACCCGGGCTACGTCTTTTACAGATGACTTGGTGGCCATGGTACCGTAGGTGATGATCTGGGCCACCTGGTTTTTTCCGTACTTGTCTACTACGTAATCAATCACCTTCTGGCGGCCCTCGTCGTCAAAATCCGTATCAATATCGGGCATAGACTTCCGGTCAGGATTCAGGAAACGCTCAAACAGGAGATTGTATTTGATAGGATCAATATTGGTAATGCCGATACAATAGGCCACGGCGGAACCTGCGGCGGATCCCCGGCCCGGGCCGATCATCACCCCCAGTTCCCGGCCCGCCTTAATGAAGTCCATTACAATCAGAAAATACCCGGCAAACCCCATGGTCTTGATGGTATGCAACTCAAAATTCAGTCGTTCTTCCGCTTCAGAAGACACGGTGCCGTAACGCTTGCGGGCGCCGTCAAAGGTGATATGACGTAAGTATTCCCATTGGTTGAGCGTGTCGTCGGCATGTACTTTGAATTCTTCGGGAATGGGGAAGTTGGGCAGGAGGATGTCTTTTTTGAGATTCAGGGTCTCCACTTTGCCTACGATCTCATTGGTGTTGTCAATGGCCGCCGGTATATCGGAAAACAATTGGGTCATTTCCGCCGTGGTCTTGAAATAGAACTGGTCGTTGTAGAAGGCGAAACGGGTACCTTTTGAACTGCCTTCGCTGTCGTCGGAAAACTCTTTGTTACTGGGAGTGGCCAGTTTTTCCCCCGTATTGATACAAAGCAGGATATCGTGGGCCACCCAGTCTGACTGATCCACATAGTGGCTGTCATTGGAGGCGATGACCTTCACGTTATATTTTTTAGCGAACTTCAGGAGAACCTCATTGACCTGGATTTGTTCGGCCATATCGTGGCGCTGAATTTCCACGTAATAATCTTCTCCGAAGCGGTCGAGCCACCATTTGAACTCCTCTTCCGCGACTTCTTCGCCCTGTTTCAGAATGGCTTTGGGTACCATGGCGCCAATGCAGCAGGTAGTGGCGATGAGTCCGTCTTTATACTTTTCTATCAGGGCTTTGGTGACGCGGGGGTACTTGCTGTAAAGCCCTTCCATATAGCCCAGTGAGCAGAGTTTGGTCAGGTTTTTATAGCCCTCCGCATTTTTAGCCAGCAGCAGCTGATGGTACCGTACGTCTTTTTGTTCTTTGGTAAAGGTTTTACGGGTATGGTCTTC
>JBEBRS010000263.1:0-4451 GCA_040394705.1 Leadbetterella byssophila | reverse complement strand
ACTATGGGTCGAAGTTCTACCGGTTTCGTTCATAGGCAATGACCGAGCAGTTAGAAATTAGAAGTTAGAAATTAGATATTAGAAGTTAGAAGAAAAAGTCGCACCCTAATATCTAATATCTAATGTCTAATGTCTAATATCTAATGTCTAACACCTTAAAAGCTCATAGCTGATAGCTCAAATTACATACGCATGAAAGGTATTTTTTTTCTTTTACTCTTTTGTTCCGGATCACTTTTCGCTCAACTGTCTGACCAGCAATTCCTCCAGACTTACAAGGAAGGAGTGAGCCTGTTCAACAGCGGTAAGTACGAAGAGGCCCTTACCCGGCTTTCTGTACTCACCACCCGAAATCACGCGAACGCGGTGGCTCCGTATGCGTACCTGTACGCGGCCCAGTCGGCCGAAAAAAGCGGAAACAAATACCAAGCCAAGGTACTCTACCGCAACCTGTTGACCCTTTATCCCGACTGGGTCAAAGCCGACGAGGCCAAGATTCTGTACGCCCGGGTGAACCTGGAAGACGGATATTACGAGGAAGGGCTTAAAGTACTTCACGAAATTGACAACCCCGCGCTCAATGGCCTGAAATTGCAGGTGATGGACGAGTACCTGAAGAATGTGAAGACCATCACCGCACTCAAAAATCTGTACACCAAATACCCCAACTACAAGCCGATAGCGCGGGCGCTGGTGGATAAGATACAAGCCAACCGTTACAATACGAAAGCCGACCTGGAGCTGTCGGATATGCTGACCAACCGCTTCCGTTTACTGGAGTCGGAAAAAGGCGGCACGCAGGTACCTGCTCCGGGCCGGGTTCCATCGGGAAAAGTGCTGAATTTTGGTCTGCTTCTGCCTTTTGAACTGAGCAGCGCGGACCCGGGCTCTTTCCGCTATATTTACGACATCTACGCGGGTATGGCCCTGGCCTCCCAAAAATTAGAAGAACAGGGCATCGCGGTGCAGTTGCACACCTACGACATCAAAAGTGACGCGCGGGCGTTCCAGGCCGCAGAGAAAAAAACCGGCTTTTCTGACCTCGACCTGATCGTAGGGCCGCTATACCCGGCGCCCAACACCCTGGCACAGAAATTTGTTAATGCCCAGCATATCATTCATGTACACCCCACGTCCAATAACCTTTCTCTGCTGAGCGAATCGAAAAACGCATTTCTCATGCAGCCATCGCATACCCAACAGGCCAAAAAGGCCCTGGATTACGCAGCGTCCGCAGGCCTTCCCAAAAGTGTAAGCGTATATTTCGGCGAAGCCCGGAAAGATTCCCTCTTCGCCCGAATCTATGCCGATGAAGCCCGCAAAAGAGGCTATAGCGTGAGCGAAATCGTGAAATTTACCGGACAGAAACTGGCTCCACAAAGAGGGCATGTTTTCCTGGCCGCAGACAATAACCTGGGCGTTCGCTTTTTGCAAAGCGTGGCCATGAACGACCTCCAATGCGAGGTGATTCTCACAGCCAGTTCATTTAACTGGGAAAAGGTCAACACCTCTTCCTTCACACCTAAAATAGCCCTCATTTACCCGGAGTACGTCAATAGGGACCGCGAGGCTGTACAGGAATTTGAACGGAATTATTTTGAGAAAACATCTGCGGTACCCTCCTATTACAGCTACCTGGGTTATGACCTCGTCTATTACTTCGGCACCATGCTTAAAGACGGCACACGGTCATTTGAAACGCATATTTCCCAGGGAGAGTACATAGACGACTACCTGCTGAGCGGGTATGATTTCAGCGACAAAGTAAAGCAAAACGAGATTGTCCCTATCGTAAAATTCCGGGACAACCAATTTGAAGAAGTGTACCGATGATCCGTAAACCCAAAAACAGTGAAAAAGCCTTTGAAGAGGCCGTTAAATATATTCCCGGTGGGGTAAACTCACCCGTTCGGGCGTTTAAGTCGGTGGGCGGCACACCGCGTTTTATCAAACGGGCAAAAGGCGCTTACCTGACCGACGAAGACCAGAACAAGTACATTGACCTGATCGGCTCCTGGGGGCCCATGATCCTCGGCCATGCTTTTGCGCCGGTAGAAAACGCGGTACGTAAAGCCATCCGGTCTTCTTTCTCCTTTGGTGCTCCTACGGTTAAAGAGGTGGAAATGGCCCGCCTCATCTGTGAACTGGTGCCTTCTGTAGAAATGGTAAGGATGGTGAACTCCGGCACCGAGGCCACCATGTCGGCCATTCGGTTGGCCCGGGCGTATACGGGGCGAAGCAAGATCATTAAATTTGAGGGATGTTATCACGGCCATGGGGATGCTTTCCTCATCTCCGCGGGCAGCGGCGCCCTGAGCCTGGGGGTACCCGACAGTCCGGGTATCACGCCTTCTACCCTACAGGACACCCTCACCGCACCTTACAATGACATCGCAGAGGTAGAGCGCCTGGTCACTCAGCACAAGAATGAAGTGGCGGCCCTGATCATTGAACCTGTGGTGGGCAACATGGGGTGCGTACTTCCCGCCGAAGGGTATCTGCAATCCTTGCGCGACATCTGTACCCGCGAGGGCATTGTATATATCTTTGACGAAGTAATGACGGGCTTTCGTCTGGCGCCCGGCGGGGCTCAGGAGCGCTTCGGTATCCTGCCAGACCTCACCACCATGGGCAAGATCATAGGCGGAGGTATGCCCGTAGGCGCATACGGCGGCAAGCAGGAGATCATGCGCATGGTAGCACCCAGCGGCCCCATGTACCAGGCCGGTACCTTGTCAGGCAACCCCATTGCCATGTCGGCGGGCCTGGCCATGCTCAAACACCTGAAAAAACACCCGGAAATATATACGCAGCTGGATGAAACCGGACAGTATATCGCGGAAGGGATAAGGAATTCTCTGTCTGAACTCGGACTGAATTATACGGTAAACCAGGTGGGTTCGATGTACAGTCTGTTCTTTACCGGAGAAAAAGTAGTAGACTACACCTCTGCCAAAACCACCGATACCCAAAAATTCGGACAGTATTTTCACGGGATGTTACAAAGGGGCGTATACCTGGCTCCATCCCAGTTTGAGTCTCTGTTTCTTTCGTCCAAAATTGACCGTAAACTGGCCAATAAGATTCTCCGGGCCAGCCACGATACCCTGGCATCTTTAAGCTGATTCAGGGCGTTGGCCAAAGAATAAATGCGGAAAGACCTTTTCGGGGTCTTTCCCTCTCACCTGTACTTCCCAAAACGACTGGAGGAAACCGGTACCGTAACCTAAAAACTGGATCATAACGGCACGTAGGGCCAACACACCGATGCGGACACTCCTGTTTTGGACGGAACTCACCAGGAAACACCATCCGAAATACAGCACATACAAGAAGAAAAGAAAGGATGAACCCACCAGAAGGGCTGCGCAGGCTATCGTACCACCCACCAGGAAAGCCGCCGGAAAGAAGTAGGTGATCTTCGCGTATTCGGGATGCCAACGGTTTAAAATTGGCCTGACTTTCCCGAATTTATTGACCTGCACATAGAATTTCTTCCAGTCGATTCGCCGCTTATGGTAAACGGACACATTTTGAAAGAGGCGGGTTTCAAAGCCCAGCATCCAAAGGCGAATGGCCAGGTCGGGGTCTTCCCCGGGGTGAATGCGCCCGAATCCGCCCGAGGCGCGGAAAGCCTTTTCCGATATCCCCATATTGAAACTCCGGGGCTGAAATTTCCCCAGCTTTTCTGAGGCGCCTCTCACCCCCCCGGTGGTGAATACGGAGGTCATGGCAAAGTTGATGGCTTTCTGAATATCGGTGAAGCTATCCAGCGCGCCGTCTACCCCACCAAAGCAGTCCACATAGGTGGTCAGCAGAGAACGGTTTACTTCCGCCATGTAGTCAGGCGGCAGGATACAATCCGAATCCAGAATCAGGTAGTAGTTCCCCGTGGCGTGCCGCATTCCGTAATTTCGGGAGTCGCCCGGCCCGGAATTCTCCTTATAGAAATAAAGAACGTCAAGGCGGTCTTCAAACTCTTTCACCACTTCGGCGCTGCTGACCTCTGACCCGTCTTCTACGATCACCACTTCAAAGTCGGGAAAGGTCTGCACGGCAAGGCTTTCCAGCAACTCCCGCACCTCACCGGGGCGGTTATACACCGGGATCACCAGGGAATATTTCAAGGCACTACTCATAGTGCACAAAGATAAGATACGGTTTCTTCATCCTGTTCCTCACGCCGAAAATTTTCCCGAAGAAGACTCCTTCCCGCCCTGACGTTTCTCGCCTCGGCTCAGATCAAAATATTCATAATGAACGTCTTGCATTTCACATCATTAAGTGCCTAAAAAAACTCGCATTTTTTTTAAGTTCTGCGTTTGGAAGTTTATCAAAAGGCCTCTACTTTTGCACCACGATTTCGGAAACGGGATCGTGACATAAGTGAAAAGTTGCGCTATTTTTCGATTTATGGGACCAGCCGGCCCTATCGTCTAGCGGTTAGGACA
>JBEBRS010000262.1:0-4456 GCA_040394705.1 Leadbetterella byssophila | reverse complement strand
TGCCTAAAACTAAACCGAAGATTAGCGATGAGTGAGCAATTGATCACCGATCTGATTTTTGGGTTGTTTTGCCTGATTACAGTAGGCGGGGCCGTATACGTATTGTGGAGCAAGCATGTATTGTATGCCGCTTACGGTCTTCTCCTTACTTTTTTGGGCGTAGCGGGGATCTTTGTTTTCGCAGGAGCTGAATTTGTATCTGCGGCCCAGATTATGATTTATGTGGGAGGGATTCTCGTTTTACTGGTCTTTGGGATCATGTTGAGCTCCCGGAAGAAAGACGGTGTAGGGCATTTGACTGTAGAAAACGCACCCCGCGGTACAGGTGTGCGTACCGCCGTTTTGCTGAGTGCGGTATTGGTCCTCCTGCTCAGCCGTTTGATCTTTTCCGCAGAGGTGAACGGGCAATGGTTGGCTATAAAGCAATTGGGACTTTCGCTCATGACCACCTATGTAGTGATACTGGAAGTAATTGGAATTCTATTGTTAATGGCCCTGGTGGGAGCCACTTACCTCGCAAAAGATGATCAATAACCTATTGCCTTACCTGCTGGTCTCCGGACTGCTGTTTGCCATCGGGTTTGCCGTGGTGGTTACCAAAAAAAATCTTATTCTCATGCTGATGGGCGTAGAACTTATGCTGAATGCCGTCAATGTTAATTTTGCGGCTTTTTCTAAATTTGATCCAGATCCGGTAAAGGGACAAATTTTTTCAATTTTTGTAATGATTATTGCGGCGGCAGAAATTGCTGTAGGTCTGGCAATTGTGTTAAAAATACGTCGGTACTACCAGGTAATTGATCCGGAAAAGTTGAATAATTTGCGGGATAATATTTGAATTTTTAAAACTAATTTCTACCTTTGCAATCCAATCGGCTGCGTAGCTCAACTGAATAGAGCATCTGACTACGGATCAGAAGGTTTCAGGTTTGAATCCTGACGCGGTCACAAGATAAAAGGTCTGGAAGTATCCAGGCCTTTTTTGTTTTTTACTTGCACAACATTTTGCACAACATTTCTACTTATTCAAAGAGCGTAGACCGTTACTATATCGGTAGCACCAGCCAGACACCAAATGAGAGACTTCAAAAGCACTTAGCCAATCACTCCGGTTTTACCGGAAAAGTGAAAGATTAGGAAATTATTTATGCAGAAGGTTTTTTTTCGAAAGAAGAACCAGATATTCCGGTTCAAAGTGGGCCACTTGCTCTTTCGCCCGAAGTAGTTTATCTTTGAGATAAACTCTCTGTCATGAAAAATATCCTGCTCGTTTTGCTGCTCTGTATTATCTTTTTTCCCGAGGGGCTTGCCCAAAGCCGCGAAGTCAACTACGATGAAAGTAAGGTGCCCCAGTATACGCTTCCGGAATTACTGATTACCACCGCCGGTAAGCGTATAGAAAGTAAAGAAGACTGGGAAAAGGTGCGACGACCTGAGTTGCTGAAAATATTTTCAGAGCAGATGTACGGCACCACACCTGGTGATAAAATAAAGGTAGAATATACTGTTCTCGAAAAGAAGCAAGGTGTTTTAAACGGACTGGCCGACCGCCAGCAGATAGAATTTACGTTTTCCAGCGGAGATAAAGAGATCAAAGCCCTGCTACTTGTCTACATTCCGGCCACTGCCGGCGGAAAGGTACCTTTCTTCATCGGATATAACTTTAAAGGTAACCACAGCGTTGATACAGACCCCCGTATTCTCTATTCAGAAGGCTTTAAGCTGGTGAAAGAACCGGGTCATCCCGACTGGGAACGGGGAAGTCAGCAAACTCGCTGGCCTTTGGAGTACATTATCTCGAAAGGGTATGGTGTTGCTACCATGAATTACCACGATATCTTCCCCGACAAAGACGGCCTCAAAGACCACAGTATCGTGTCGCTTTTCTCCGGTTACGATAAAAGTCCCCAGCCCTCCGATGAGTGGCAGGCCATAGGCGCCTGGGCCTGGGGGTCGGGCAGGATTTTAGACTACCTGGAAAAGCAGTCGTATGCAGACGCCGCAAAGACCGTGTTGATGGGGCATTCCCGCCAGGGAAAAGCCGCACTGTGGGCGGGGGCTCAGGATCCCCGCTTTGCCATCGTGATTTCCAATAATTCGGGCAGCGGCGGAGCGGCGCTGTCTAAAAGAGTGTATGGAGAAACGGTTAAAATAGTTTCATCCATCAAGCCCTTCTGGTTCGCTCCGGCGTTTAACCAATACCATGACAACGAAGCAAACCTGCCTTTCGATCAGCATCAGCTCATCGCTTTGATGGCACCCCGGCCGGTGTATGTGGCCAGCGCGGTTGGTGACCGTTGGGCCGATCCCAAAGGCGAATTCCTGTCGGCCTACCACGCCTCACCCGCCTATGAACTGTACGGCTTGAAAGGCATAGCTTCAGATCATATGCCGGAAATTGAAAGCCCTCTCCATGACGGTGCCATCGGTTACCATATCCGGAAAGGGGTTCATGATGTAACCGCATACGACTGGGAGCAGTTCATACACTTCGCCGACTTGCATTTTAAAAGGTAGACTTTAGTGGGTTGTGGTATACTGTAGGGGGATCGCCACGGGTGGGCCATCGTAATATGATTGATTTTGTGTATTTTTATAGCATGGAAAAATACCCTTAAAGTCGGCATACCTGTAACTAAGATATTCAGATTAAAAACCGGTGTAGTAAAATGGAAAACTTTGATTCGCTTATATCTGAAATTGTCCGGTTCAGAGATGAAAGAGATTGGGAGCAGTTTCATAACTCCAAAGACCTGGCTATTGCCTTATCGCTCGAGGCGTCTGAATTACTGGAGATATTCCTTTGGAAAAAAAATGAAGAATTCAATAGCGATAAGCTGAAAGAAGAGCTGGCCGATGTTTTGATGTATGCACTGCTTTTGGCCAATAAACACCATTTAGATGTTCATGAGATTATCCGGGATAAAATCAAAAGAAACTCGGAGAAGTATCCCGTTGATAAAGCAAAAGGTACGGCAAAGAAATACGACGAACTATAAGAAATTAGTCCCTTTATATGAATTTCAGTATTCAGCAATACCCTGTTGACACTTTTTTAGAATCTACTCTGATGGATCGCCATCGGGAATACCTGAATTGGCCGCTGGTGTATTTTTTAGAAGGGGCAGAAATCAAAGGCAATAAAGAAGCATATGTTGGCGAAACCACAGACGTCATAACCCGCCTAAAAACGCATGCGAAATCCGGCCGGAAACAAAATCTACGTTCCGTCAGCCTTATTCTAAGCAATTTATTGAATAAATCTGCTGCGCTGGATATCGAATCCAATCTCATCCGCTATATCGCTGCTGACGGTATATATGTGTTACAAAATGGAAACCTGGGCCTGGCAGATCACCGGTATTATCAGCAAAAAGAACTTTATCAGGGCTTATTCAGAGATATTTGGTTCAAATTAGTAAGCTTGGGCATTGCCCGTCACTCGCTGGATCACATCGATAACTCCGACCTGTTTAAATACTCGCCGTACAAGTCGCTGTCGAAAGAGCAGGTAAAAGGTTTAAAGACTATTTTGAAATGTCTGCTGGATGAGAGTGCCCGGATAAGCCTGATTCAGGGCGGAGCGGGTACCGGCAAGTCCATTTTAGCTATTTTTCTCTTTAAGCTTTTAAACACCCCGCTGAACAACTTTAATTATACTGATTTTGACGAAGAAGATGAGGAATTGTTTCTGCTCCTGAAGGAGGTGAAAGCCCGTTTCGGAGACTTGAGCATGGCATTGGTTATTCCCATGGCGTCATTCCGGCAAACGATATGTAACGTGTTCAAAAACATCAAAGGTTTGACCGGTAACATGGTGATCGGTCCTTCCGAAATAGTAAAGCAGAAATATGATCTGCTCATTGTGGATGAGGGACACCGCTTAAGAAGAAGGGTAAATCTGGGGTCATATTTCGGTACATTTGACAAGAATTCAGAGCTTCTGGGGCTGGATAAACACACTTCTTCTGAATTGGACTGGGTTCAGTTACAAAGCACCAAATCCATTATCTTTTACGATCCCTTTCAATCGGTTAAACCGTCAGACGTCAGCCCGGAGAGTTTTACTGGCTTGAAAAATCTTCCTGCCACAAGAAATGAAAAGCTTACCACACAGTTTCGGGTAAAAGGCGGAAATGACTACGTAAGCCTCGTACATAAACTCTTTAGTAATCATTCTGAACCATTTGCTCCGGCTGGCAGCCATTATGACCTGAAACTATTTGATGACCTGGCACAAATGGTGGAAGAAATCCGAACCAGGGAACAACAAAAGGGATTATCAAGAATGGTGGCCGGTTTTGCCTGGGAATGGATTTCCAAAAAGGACAAATCGTTGTTTGATATTCAGATTGGAAATACCGCATTGAGGTGGAACAGCGTAGACAAAGATTGGGTAAATTCACCCAACGCTATTAACGAAGTAGGATGCATTCATACCACTCAGGGCTATGAC
>JBEBRS010000261.1:0-4495 GCA_040394705.1 Leadbetterella byssophila | reverse complement strand
TCTAACACCTACTTCAGAAAGTCAATAGCTACTTTGTTGGTTTTCAGGAAGTCGTTTTCCCTTGCCAGGTCGTAAGCGGTTTCATCAAACTCGGTTTTCAACCCTTTTTGGGCACCCAGGGAAATCAGGGTTTTCAGGATACGGTCGTTTTTGGCAATCAAAGCCGCTTTGTGTAAAGCCGTTACTCCGTCTTTGTCCTGGGCGTTGATATCCGCACCCAGTTCGGCCGCTTTACCGATCAGGTTCAGGTTCTCACGGGCTACCGCCTGGTGAAACAGGGTACTTCCGTCTTTCTGTGGTGCGGAAACGTTCACTCCGTTGTTTTGCAGGATTTCCAGTTTTTGCTGGAAGTCATCTACCGGTGCAGCTTGGGCTGTACCCGGCCCCTGTGGCCTTTGAGCGCCCCCCTGAGGAGGTCCTTGTGGGCGGTCACGGAAAGATTCGAACCAGTAATAAGCCAGGTTGTAGCCGTCCGTGTCCGTGACTTTGCTATCGGCTCCATTCCGGAGCAGCAGCGCTACTACCTCTGCGGAACCGGCCGCCATCGCCCGCGTCAGGGCCGATTGCCCCTTGTCGTTCACGGCATTAATATCCTTTACTTTGGCCAACAAGTCGCCGATGTATTTGGCGTCGCGACCAGAGGCCGCCAGTATGAGGGGCGTATTTCCGTCGTTGTCTGCTTGGTTAGGATCCACTCCCTTTTCCAGGAAATAGTGAAGCACCTCCGTATCCGGACGCCGAACAATCTGGTGCAGGATGTTGCCCCCGTCTTTATGGGTGATTTTAGGATCCAGTTTTTGGGTCTCTACCCAATATTTATAGGTTTCTACCCCCGGGGCGGCCGCCCTTGAGCCCATAGCAGCAAAAAACAGGGCATTTCCCGTAGGGGCTATACCTTTCTGGATCAGTTTTTCTACCAGAGTACGGTTCGCGGAACGTGCCGCGTAATCGGTTATCGTAGCGCCGTTTTCGTCTTTATCGTTTAAAGAGAGGTCTTTGGAAAGGAAATAATCGGTGAGCGTAAGTTCGGGGTCAGAAGCCACGGCCAGCATCAGCAGGGTAGCCCCGTTTTCATACCGTTGGAGGGGATTCACACCTGCTTTGAAGAGGGCATCGTAGACCGCTGTGTTTTTGTTTCCACCGGAAGCGGCATACGCAGCGATGGGTGTTCCGTAGCTGTCCGGATAATGCACATCTGCCCCTTTGGCTATAAGATAATTCACCAGGTCGAGTTTACCTGACGAGGCCGCCCAATGAAGATAGGAGCGACTGTGATGGGTTTTCTTTTTCACCCCGTTTCCTTCCTGCTCAATCAGAAACTGGAGGATATCAAGAGGTGCATTGGCGAACATGGCTGTAGTAACGGGGTCCCAGGAACCCGCATTTTGCTGTGAAGGACTATTGCCTTTGGCAATTTCGGCTTTTACCGCTGCCAGATCGGGGTTGCTTTTCCAGAAAGCGGCATTCATCAGGGGATTACCCTCTTGCCCCGTGCTGTAAAGGGCTGAAAATAAAAATAGGATGAGGAATACGTTACGCATAAAACAGAGCGATTAGTTAATTTTATTTAAATTAATTCTAAACAATGCGCAAAAGTAGATAAAAACCCCTGAAATAAAAATATCCGCCGTCAAGTTCAGTAAAATTGGCGAAGCGATTTTAGACTTATTTTTCCGTCACAGTCACTTCCCGGAACATAAACGTATTGTTGCTAATGCGGAGGGGTTTCCCGCTGGCGGTGTGTACACGGTGAAGAATCACCTCCCGTGTTTTGACGTACGGGAATTTTTCCCGGTACGATTCGTCTTTCATTTCGGGGTTAAAGTCGGAGAAAATGGCCGGGCCCCGGTAGTTTTCGGGATGATTGGAGTCGTCTATCTCCAGGTTTTCAATGGTGATTTTTTCCGGCATATAGCAGGTATAGCCAAAATCGTGAAGACCGGTATAATGCCCGTTAATCAGCGATGCGGTGACGGGCCGGCCGTTAGCGGGGATAAATTTGCAGTGGCGGATAAGCAGTTCTCCCTGCCAGGTACTGCCGTAGTCGGAGCGGAGGTTGATAAAGCTGCCCGATAAAACCGTACTGTTTTCTATCCTGAAAAGGCCGGTGCCGATGGCATTGATGCCCATGTGCCCGAGGGTGGAGTTTAGGATAGTGGCATTGGCTACCCCCTGGTGAGCATCAAAGCGGGAGAGCGTACAGCCGTCAAAAACCAGGTTTTTACTAAAATTCGATCCGAAAATCCCCCAGTACCGGGTATCGGTGATGGCGTTGGTTTGGGTGCAGCGGATGAAGGAGACGTTCAGCGCGCGATTGACCAGCAGATCGTAGGTACCCATGGATACGGGTTTCCCGGCAGCGCCGATGGTGCTGTAGGTTTTGTGGCCGGTAAGTACACAATTCCGGACGGTCACGTTCGCGCATTCACCGATATGGAGGAATCCGCCGTAAGGCGCCCCTTGTTCTCCCTCTCCCGTGATAAAATGCTGTAATCCTTCCACTACCACATTGGAGCGCCGGATGGCAATATTACGGCTATAATAGGTGTATTTCGATTCAGCCTGGTTCGCGACGGTGGTGAAGCGCCCGCCTCGGATGAGGAGCGTATCTTTGTCAAGAGGTTGCGCTGTAATGTCGGTGATCTGATCAAAATCCCAGATAATGGGTGTTTGGGGATCTACTTCTCCGTTTTTATTCACCAGGAAAATGTCGGTTTGGGAAGAACCGTTGTTTTGATTCAGTCCGAAACGGATATAATGCCTGACGTTCGCGTTGGTGACCGTCACGAGGCAAGGGCCGTCTACGTCCACCTTCTTCTGGTTTTTTCTCAGGGTCGAGATGCCCTTTGGCTGGAAGGCCGGCAGCGCGGTAGCAACAAGGAATACCGGCGCTGTATAGTCTTCCGTTTCCCTGTCGTCAATCAGAAAAGAGGCCATTCCAAAGTCGGTTGGGGTTTGGATCACCACGGTGCGTCTTTTTCCGCCAATATAATAGGTAGCCCCGTCATCGGCTTTTACGGGGAGATGGTGCGCGTTGGCATAGGCGTGGGTGGCAGCGAGAGCCTCAATATCATCCGTTTTGCCGTCGCCAATGGCCCCGAAATCACGGTAGGTTACTTGTCCGGCTTTTTTTAGCCTGATGGTATCTTCCGGGGTGATGTTCACGTGAAGTTCCCCTTTTTCATTGGTTTGAACCCGGGTTTCCCCCTTTTGGTAGGTCACGACTATTGCCTCTTGCGCTTGCCCTGTGGAAACGAGGGTAAGGGTACAAATGAGTATCAGGAAGTATTTCATTCGATGCATTTTTAAATTTCTGTACACGGTAGGGCAGGTGAAGGAGGGAGTCCCTACTGTAGTGATGACCTTCGCAAATTAGCATAAAGAAGTAAGAAATGAAACTGCAGAGGTTCAAAGTATAGGTATGGATCAAAGGAGAGGGGGGGACAAGTCTTATGGATTTGATTTTTTGCTGCCCTTAATGATGGCCAATTCCTTTTTCCGAAAGCCTCTTTGTCGATTTTAACGGATGCGGGCGGTTGGACCTGATACTTTTTCTGACCAATACCGTTATGGCTTCCCCAGTTTACTGAATAACACCTTCATGGTTTCCGGGTCAATTGCATCCATATCGATCAACGCCAAAGATTTTACCATGTGGAGAGTGGTCGTTTTATACTTTAGGAAATGCTCTGTTTTCAAATGCGATTGGTAAGCCTGCTCGTCTGCATACATTTCCAGTATCCGCACTTTTGTCGGGCTGTCCTTCCGGAACATTGGAAAAATGGCAATTACTCCTGGTTCTAACCGCACAGACGCTTCTGCTTCGTACTTTAAGATCGCTTTATATTCGTCCAGGTATTGGGAATGTACTTCAATTTCAGCAATACGAATCATCATTTCGTTTTGTTGAGCCCGGCCGGGATTTATCATGCCAAAAAGCATTGTGAATACCCATACAGCCTGCAAACGACTGCCTGGAACAAAAAGAAATCGAAAAAAAGGTAGTATAATCATTATAATGCGTATTATTTTAACTAAAAGGGCTTTTGCTATTGGTGCCTGAATTGTGACCCGCTAAATACAAAGTTAATTACAAGTTGTGGGAAAGATTTATACAAAACCGGGATATTTTTACCAGACTCCAAAAAGCGAGCGCAGCTATTAGTGATTGTTTTGAAGGAATTGCTGTGCTAATCTTATTAAATAGCGCCGTGGCAGAATTATTAAATATTGCCGCGTTGTTAATATTATATCTTGAAAAAAATATGCTGAGGGTAAAATCTGATTGCGGGAAAATTTATATTCCTAACCAACTTGCTGAATATTGTTGCTTGAAGAATCAGAGAACCAGGTGTTCGAATACCTTGTTTAAAAAAATTAACTTGTTGAGAGTTAGATATTTGAAAAAAGGGGCTGTAAATTGTTAAATTTACAGCCCCTTGCAGAGAGGAAGGGATTCGAACCCTCGATGCAGTTGCCCACATACTACCTTTCC
>JBEBRS010000260.1:0-4496 GCA_040394705.1 Leadbetterella byssophila | reverse complement strand
AAATCACATTGCATTTGCTACCGATATATAACCCCTACGGGGTATGATGGAAAATTACATTGTATTTGCTACCGATATATAACCCCTACGGGGTACAATGGAAAACCACATTGCATTTGATACCGATATATAACCCCTACGGGGTATTGGGGGAAATTACATTATCTACCGATATAACCCCTACGGGGTATCGGGAACAAACATTCCCCTTCTTGTACACTTTCGTCCCCTGTTTTTTCCCTTCCTGCATCGTTTTCTGCTTATTATTTTGATCCCATTTTCTACAAAACAAATAATATTTTGAATATTTTAAATTTAAAAAATAATATTTTTTGAAGAAATAGTCAAATTTTTTACAAAAAATGGGATAAATAAATATTGGGCCTTCGACAA
Organism: Leadbetterella byssophila; assembly: GCA_040394705.1. GTDB lineage: Bacteria > Bacteroidota > Bacteroidia > Cytophagales > Spirosomataceae > Leadbetterella > Leadbetterella byssophila_B. The sequence goes on along the minus strand of JBEBRS010000260.1, from coordinate 4,103 downwards.
AAGGAATAATTTAAAATTCTACAAAATATCATATAACAGAACTTTATTCTAATTAAACAATTAATATCAGAATATTATATCATATATTAATATTCTAATAAATAATTATTCTTTTCCATAAATTTCAAAAAAATCTCATTTTAATATTTGCAACTATTAATTCCTAACCTTGAAATTCGCATAAGCTAAAGATTTACTATAACCTCTAACCGAATTTAATTATGAGAATTTTATTTTTACTTATCATTTATTCGTTTTTTCCATTATTTGTAAATGCTGCAAATGATAACGATGAAATAAAGTCCGACGACCCTGTAACCGGCACCCCTCTGAAACTATCGGGCTACATAGACTCGTACTACTTTTACAACTTCAACGGCGTTTCTTCCAACCTGGGCGCTTCGGGCTTTGAAAGGATCTTCGACCACAACGCGAACAGTTTCCAGGTAGGCATGGCACAGCTGAAAACTACGTATACCACCCGTAAAGTGGAAGGGGTCATTGACCTGGCCTTTGGTAACCACGGCGACCTGGGCAATTACGGCAACGCGGTCAGTCCACTGGGATTGGAGTTCGGCAGCTCAGGACTCGCCATCAAGCAAGCCTATATATCCTGGCTGATTAACGACAAATTCACTCTTACTGCCGGTCAATACGGCACGAACATCGGCTACGAAGTCATTGACGCACCGGTAAACTTTAACTATTCCCTTTCCAACCTGTTTGGCAATGGTCCTTTTTACCACACCGGTGTAAAGCTGGACTACGCGGTATCGGATAAGTTCGGCCTTATGGTAGGCATTACCAACGGTTTAGACACGAAAGAGGATTTCAACAAGAAAAAGGGCATCCAGGCCCAGGTGTTCTTCCAGCCCCTGAGCGACTGGTCTGTATACCTCAACTACTTCGGCTCAGACGAAGGTACGGACGAAAAAAACTACGCCCGTTGGTTTGATCTGGCCACCTCCTACCAGGTGACCGACAAGCTGATGCTGGGCTTGAACGCGACTCAGGGAGCAAACGCTATCGGAAAATGGGCCGGAGCGGCTCTTTACACCAACTACATGTTTTCCAATGTATTTAGCCTGGGGGCACGTTTCGAGCACTTTAATAACAAAGAAGGCGGAATTTACCTGGTAGACGCCAACGGCGACGGTGTAGCCACCACCGGTGTTACCGTAACGGGCTCTTTTAACATTTCTCCCAACCTGATGATTAAACCGGAATATCGCTTTGATTCTTACAGCCACGGACAATACGAAACGTTCCAGTTACCGGGCAAAGATGGCTCGCTCAGCAAAAACGCTCAATCTACTTTTGGTGCGGCAATGATCTTCTATTTCTAATTTAAAACGCTCAATACAAAATGACAAAATCTAAACTCTCACCCGTACCATTTATTATTCTACTGGTCATTACCGGGTTAGCTCTCTTCTTCCCCTTTGCGCCTAAAACAATTGTAACGGAAGGCATTAATGCGGCCGACACGGCCTGGGTCCTGGTCTCCGCGGCCCTGGTGCTGATTATGACCCCCGGACTGGCCTATTTCTACGGCGGCATGGTCAATGCCAAAAATGTAATTTCCACCATGCTGCAGAGCTTTATGGCCATGGGCATCATCTCTGTGGTGTGGGTGGTGATAGGGTTCAGCGTAGCCTTTGGCGACAGCGTAGGAGGCTTCTTTGGCAACCCTGGTACTTACTTTTTACTCAAAGGAGTAACTGACGGGCCGGCCTGGGGCACCATCCCTTTCCTCCTCTTTGCTTTTTTCCAGTTAAAATTCGCCGTGATCACCCCTGCCCTGGTCACAGGTTCTATGGCCGAAAGAGTCAATTTCAAGGCCTATGTAGTCTTTATGGTGCTTTTCAGCCTACTGATTTACGCACCCCTCGCGCACATGACCTGGTCGCCTAACGGTTTCTTTGCCCAGATGGGGGTACTGGACTTCGCCGGCGGCACCGTGGTGCACATGTCGGCCGGATGGGCAGCACTCGCAGGTGCTATCTACCTGAAGAGAAGACGTTCTCATGCCAGCAATGATTTTCTTCCGCCCGCCAATGTGCCTTACGTTTTACTGGGCACCGGTTTGCTTTGGTTCGGATGGTTCGGCTTCAACGGCGGATCGGCCCTTTCCGCCAGTCCTTTAGCCGTCATTGCCTTTGCTACCACCAATACCGCGGCCGGAGCCGCAGGCGTCGCCTGGGTATTCTACGATGCCATCCGGGGCAAAAAACCTTCGGCACTCGGCTTCTGTATCGGCGTGGTGGTAGGATTGGTCGCCATTACCCCTGCAGCCGGTTTTGTAACGGTTCCCCACGCCCTGGTGATTGGCGTAGTAGCTGCTATTGTTTCCAATATCGTAGCACACCTGAGAACCAAAACCGCCCTGGACGACACCCTGGACGTATTCCCCTGCCACGGAGTAGGCGGTATGGTGGGAATGATTCTGACCGGCGTTTTTGCTACCAGCTCTGTGAACGAGGCGGTGGGCGAGCAAGGCCTGTTTTTCGGAGAAAGCGCCCTCTTCCTCAAGCACATGCTGGCACTTGTACTGGCTTCTATATTCTCCTTCGGAATGTCGTTCCTGGTACTGAAAATTACGGATATCATCATTCCGCTTCGGGTTTCGCACGAAGACGAAACCGTCGGTCTGGACATCAGCCAGCACGATGAAAAGCTGATTGAAGCATAAAATAGGAAAAGAGGCCGGATCAATGCTACGATCCGGCCTCTTTTATCTCCCTGGCAGCAATTAAGAATGCACCAACTCTTCCTCCACTTCTTCTACTTCCACCTCCATATCGGTATTGACAGACTTCAGGCGGACATCTATCACCTCGTTGATGCGCAAGGGGTCATATTGCGCTACAATTTTAATATAATTGGAAGTAAACCCGTGCATGATCTGGGCCGTATCTCCTTCTTCAAACAATACGGGATAAACTTTATCCAGGTGCTGCTCGTAAAAAGCTCTTTTCTTTTTGTCCGATAGAATATGCAGCATACGTGAACGTTCCTGCCTTTCCCTGGCGGGTACTACGGGCTTGATCTCCAGCGCCCTGGTGTTGGCCCGCTCGGAATAGGTAAACACATGAAGATAGTTCACCTCCAATTCATTCAGGAAATTATAGGTTTCCAGGAAGTCGTCATGCGTTTCACCGGGGTGCCCCACAATCACGTCTACCCCGATACAGCAGTCGGGCATAACCCGGCGGATGGCCTCTACCCGCTCCACATAAAGTTCGCGGCGGTACCTTCTACGCATCAAACCCAGCACCTTATTGGAGCCAGACTGTAACGGAATATGAAAATGCGGCACAAACCGCTTTGAAGCCCCTACAAATTCAATAATCTCGTTGGTCAACAGGTTAGGCTCAATACTGGAGATACGAAAGCGTTCTATACCTTCTACTTCATCCAGAGCCCGGATAAGATCCATAAAAGTAGACGTGCGATGACCTTCCACCAGGCCGAAATCACCGATATTGACCCCGGTCAACACCACTTCCTTCACCCCGTTTGCCGCAATTTCGCGGGCAGCCTTTACCACGTTTTCTACCGTATCCGAACGGCTGGCGCCGCGGGCCATGGGGATGGTGCAATACGAACAGGGATAATCGCAGCCGTCCTGCACCTTCAGGAAGGTCCGGGTACGGTCATGAAGAGAAAATGAGGTATGGTAATCTATTGCTTCTTCAATTGACCGGGCGTAAACCTTTTGTTCGGCCGGCACAAAAGAAGGTGCTTTCTCAAAGGTAGGAAGAAGTTCATGCAAACGGAATTTTTCAGAGGCACCCAACACGGCGTCTACCCCCTCAATCTCCGCAATTTCTTTGGGTTTTAACTGGGCATAACACCCGATTATGGCCACAAATCCGTTGGGATTGATCTTCTGGGCTTCCTTTACAATCTTTTTACACTTCTTATCGGCATTCTCGGTAACCGAGCAGGTATTAATAATGAATATATCGGGGGTTTCACTAAACCCCACTTTCTTAAACCCTTTCTCCTCGAAAGTTCTGGAGATGGTGGACGTTTCCGAAAAATTCAGTTTACAGCCCAGGGTATAAAACGCTACACTCTTCATAATCAAGAAAATTATG